>RFRO01000021.1 GCA_009924455.1 Betaproteobacteria bacterium | reverse complement strand
TACGGTGATATCGGAACCAGCGTTCTGTACGCCATGAAAGAGGTTTTTGCCTCCGGGCACCTGGACCTGACGGTCGACAATATCTACGGCATCCTGTCGCTGATTTTCTGGACGCTGACCATCATCGTCTCGATCAAATACGTGGTGTTGGTGCTGCGCGCCGACAACGAGGGCGAGGGCGGCCTGATCGCGATGCTGGCCTTGGCCTCGCAGGCGGTGAAAGACAAGCCCCGACTGCGCGGCGTCTTGCTGTCCGTCGGCATCTTCGGAACCTGCTTGTTTTATGGCGACGGGGTGATCACCCCGGCTATTTCGGTGCTGGGTGCGATGGAGGGCCTGAATGTGCTGGCGCCGGGGCTGGAGAAATACGTGGTCCCGCTCACGCTGGTGATTTTGTTTTGCTTGTTTGCGGTGCAAAAGCGCGGGACCGGTGGCATCGGGCGCGCGTTCGGCCCCATTACCGTGGTCTGGTTTGCGGTGATTGCCGCGCTGGGCGTCTTCCATATCGCGCAGAACCCGGTGATTCTGCTGGCACTGAACCCGTATTACGCCGCCGTCTTCTCGTGGACGCACCCGCTGCTGACCTTTGTGCTGCTGGGTGCGGTGGTCTTGTGCGTGACCGGGGCGGAGGCGCTGTACGCGGACCTGGGGCACTTTGGCAAAAAGCCGATCCGCCTGGCCTGGTTTGCGGTGGTGATGCCGGCGCTGGTGCTGAACTACTTTGGCCAGGGCGCCTTGCTGCTGTCCGACCCCGCGGCGGTGAAAAATCCGTTTTACATGATGGCGCCGCAATGGGCGCTGGTACCGCTGGTGGTGCTGGCCACGGCGGCGGCCGTGATCGCCTCGCAGGCGCTGATCACCGGCGCATTCAGCGTCACCAAGCAGGTGATCCAGCTGGGCTACCTGCCGCGTCTGAACATCTTGCACACCAGCACCCGCGACACCGGACAGATCTATATCAACGCGGTGAATTGGGGCTTGTTTGTGGCGATTGTGCTGGCCGTGGTGATGTTCAAGACATCGGGCAACCTGGCCGCGGCCTACGGTATTGCCGTGTGCACCGACATGCTGATCACCACGCTGCTGACCTTCTTCGTGATCCGCTACGCCTGGCACTACCCGCTGGGCTTGTGCCTGGCGGCAACAGGCGTGTTTTTCGCGGTGGACCTGGTGTTCTGGGGCTCCAACCTGCTCAAGCTGTTCGATGGCGGCTGGTTCCCACTGGCCATCGGCGGGGCCGTTTTCTTGTTGATGACGACCTGGAAAGACGGTCGGGCGCTGATGCATTCCAAGATCCGCGCCGACTCCATGGACCTGTCGGGCTTTTTGGATTCACTCTTCATCAGCCCGCCAGTGCGTGTGCCGGGAACGGCGGTGTTCCTGACCGCCGACCCCGGCACGGTACCCAACGCGCTCTTGCATAACTTGAAACACAACAAGGTGCTGCACGAAACCAATTTGTTTGTCACGGTGCGCAACCACGAAGTGCCCTGGATCGGGCTGGACAAGCGCCTGGAGATTGAGCGCCTGGGCCACGACTGCTGGCAGGTGCGGATTGACTACGGCTTCAAGAACGACACCAACGTGCCCAAAGCCTTGCAGCAACTGAAAGGCCGGGGCTGCGATATCGAGCCCATGACCACCAGCTACTTTTTGTCGCGCGACACCGTGGTACCCACGCTGGGCGGCGGCATGGCGATCTGGCGCGAAAAGCTGTTTGCCCAGATGCACCACAATGCCAGCGCGGCAGCCGACTTCCTCAAGCTACCGAGCAACTCTGTCGTCGAGATGGGTTCCAAAATCGAAATTTAAGACCGGCTCGCCCCGGTTTCCTGCGTGCAATTTTTCAAAGACCTCAGCCTCTCGACCGTTACCGCCGGTTTTGTATCGGTGCTGGTGGGCGTGGCCAGCTCCATTGCCATCGTCTTCCAGGCCGCGCTGTCTTTTGGCGCAACGCCGGAGATTCTGGCCTCGTGGTTGTGGGCCATCGGCATCGGCATGGGCCTGACCACGCTGGTGCCCTCGCTGTGGCTGCGCAAACCGGTGATGGTGGCCTGGAGTTCATCCGGTGCGGCGGTTTTGGCCAGCGCCGGGGCCACCGGGCACTTCAGCATGGGCGAGGCCATCGGTGCGTTCATGCTCAGCGGCGGCGTGATTTTTGTCATCGGCGCGAGCGGCTGGTTCGAACGCATCATGCGGCTCATGCCCATGTCGCTGGCGTCGGCCTTGTTGGCGGGCGTGCTGGCGGGCTTTTGCCTGACTGGCTTTGCCGCCGCACAAACCGATCTGGCGCTGGTGCTGGTGATGCTGGCGGCGTATCTATTAGGGCGGCGGCTGTTTCCCCTGTATGCGGTGCTGATTTGTCTGGGTGCCGCGGTGATCTACACGGCGCTGACCCACGGGTTTGGTGCGCAGCCGATTCCGGCGGGCCTCACGGTGCCGGTATTTGTAGCGCCGGTGTTCACCTGGTCGGCAGCGGTCAGCCTGGCCCTGCCCTTGTTTATCGTGACCATGGCATCGCAAAACATGCCCGGCGTCGCGGCCATCAAAGCCTGCGGCTTTGGCGACGAGCGCGCCAACGGCGGCGACGCGGGTATTCCGATCACCAAGATTCTCACGCTCACCGGCGCGGCGACGGTGGTGCTGGCGCCGTTTGGGGCGTTTCAACTCAATCTGAGCGCGATTACGGCTGCCATGTGCATGGGGCCACAGGCGCACCCGGACCCGGCGCGGCGCTATACGGCGGCCGTGAGTTGCGGGGCTATCTATGTGGTGGTGGGGCTCTTTGGCGCAACCATCATGGGCGCGCTGCTGGCCTTTCCGAAAACCCTGGTGGTCGCAATTGCCGGGCTGGCGCTGATGAGCACCGTGGCCAACGGATTGCACACCGCCTTGCAAGACAGCAGCGAGCGCGAGGCGGCGATCATCACCTTTTTGGTCACGCTCAGCGGCGTGGTGATAGCCGGCGTGGGCTCGGCGTTTTGGGGCTTGCTGGCCGGCGTTTGCGCGATGCTGATCCAACACGCGCGCCGCAGCGCCGCGCTGCGTTTTTGAACTGAGGCCCGCCATGCACCTGCTATTCGTTGCCGACCCGCTGGAGTCCTTCCAGACCTACAAAGACACCACCTTTGCGATGATGCGCGAAGCCCAGCGCCGGGGCCACAGCCTGAGCGCCTGCGAGCCGCGCCAATTGGTGTGGCAGCGCGGCGGCCTCATGCAAGCGCAAACCCGGCGCATCCGACTGACCGGCCACGCACAGGACTGGTTCCACACCGAGGCGAGCGAAGTGCGCCCCCTGCGCGAATTTGACGCCATCGTGATGCGCAAGGACCCGCCGTTTGACAGCGAATATTTCTACGCCACCCACCTGCTGGAGCAAGCCGAGCGCGAAGGTGCGCGCGTCTTCAACCGCCCCCGCGCCCTGCGTGACCACCCGGAAAAGTTGGCCATCCTGGAATTTCCGCAGTGGATTCCACCCACGCTGGTCACCCGCGAAGCCGCCGCCGTGCGCGCTTTTCACGCCGAACACCAGGACGTGATCCTCAAGCCCCTGGACGGCATGGGTGGCAGCGGCATCTTCCGCGTCGGCACGCGGCCTCCTACTGGTGGGCCTGGACATCATCGGAACGCACCTGACCGAGATCAACGTCACCAGCCCCACCTGTTTCCAGGAAATCACCGACCAAACCGGCTGCGACGTGCCGGCGCTGTTCATGGATGCGCTGGAAGCGGCGCTCGCGCGCCCGATGACGGCAGGCGCCTAACTACGCGGGTTGGTCCAGAGTTTGCCGCCGGTGGCCCAGTTTTCGGGCTTGACGTCGACAATCAACACATCCACCGAATCGGGCGAGCCGCCCAGCACTTCGACGCTGACGCGGGTGATTTCCTGCACCAGCTTGCGCTTTTGTTCAATCGTGCGGCCTTCGATCATTTCAACGTGGTAGGTGGGCATAAGCATCCATTCGGGGTTGGTGAAAGAAGCGAAAGATATCCCACTCAGGCACCCTGCCGCTTCGCCCCGTGCCCGAGCATGAAAATCGCCATAGCCGCGGTGAGCAGCATCAACACCAGGCTGACCGCATTGAGCACCGGGCTGGCCCCCTCGCGCATGCGCCCGTACATCATGATGGTCAGTGGCGCGTCCGAACCCACCAGCATCAAGGTGGTATTGAAGTTCTCAAAACTCATCAGAAAGGCAATCGCCGCAGAGCCAATCAGCGCCGGGCGCAGATAAGGCAAGGTGATGGTGCGGAACACGGTGAAACCCGATGCGCCCAGGTTGTAGGCTGCCTCTTCCAGGCTGGTGTCAAAGCGCTTCAAGCGCGCTAGCACGCTCAGGGTGGTGATCGACGCCACAAATGAAAACTGCCCCAGCGCCACCAGCACCAAGCCGGGCCGCAAAAATTCCAGTTCAATGCCCCACAGGTCATCGGCCAGGTTGGCAATATGGCTGGCGAAGGCGAGGATGGAAATGCCCAGAATCACGCCCGGAATCACCAGCGGCGCGAGCATCATCAGGTACAGGGCCTGTTTGCCGGGGAAGCGCACCCGCTCAATCAAAAAGGCATTCGCCGTGCCCACCAGCAGCGACGCAGCGGTGACCCACAAGGCCACCTTGGTGCTGGTCCAGATGCTGCCCAGCAGAGGGCGGTCACCGAACAAACCGACCCGCTGCGGGTTGGTGCTCCAAAACCAATCCAGGGTCAAACCTTTCCACGGCGGCGCGGGATACGGCGCGTTGTTGAAGGCGAATACGGCTACGACCGCCAAAGGCAGAAACAGCAGAATAAAGAACAGGCTTGCGTAGCCCCAGGTTCCCAGGCGGGCCCACAGCGAACGGGGTAAAGAAGGAATCACGGGCGCCCCTTCATGTGCGTGCCATCACATCGGTGAACTTCTGGCCGCTCAAGCGCAGGCCCAGATACACGATGAGCGTGGACAGCCCCAGCAGCAAAAAGCCAAAGGCCGAGCCCTGCTCCCAATTGAAGCGGGTGATGAATTGGGAATAAATCTGCTCGGTAAACCATTGCGAGCTTTTGCCGCCGAGCAAGGTCGGGGTGAGGTAGTTGCCCAAAGTCAACATGAACACCACAATGCAACCGGCCACAATGCCCGGCGCAGCATGCGGAATCACAATGCGCCGCAAAATGTTAGCGGAGCTCCCGCCAAGGTCGTAGGCGGCCTCAATGAGCGCGTCGTCCAGACTCTCCAAGGCACTGATCAGTGGCACCACCATGAACAGCATGGAGGTGTAGACCAAACCCAGAACAATCGTGGCGTCGTGGTAGAGCAACTCAACCGGCTTATCGGTGATGCCCAGGGATACCAGAAAGGCCGGTAACACCCCCGACTCGCGCAGCAGAATCGTCCAGCCCAACGCCCGCACGGTCTCGCTGACCCAGAACGGAATCAGGCACAGCAAAAACATCACGGATCGCACCCGGTGGCGGGCAATTTTGGCAATAGTCCATGCCACCGGAAAACAGACCAAGAGCGTGAGTGCGGTGGAAACAATGGATATGGCTGCGGTGCGCAAAAAGGTCTGCAAATACAAGGGCTCTTCAAAGAACATCCGGTATTGCGCCAAACTGGGTTCGTACACGCGCGGTGCCAATCGCACCCGCAGCGACAAATACGCCAGCTCGATGTGCGGCAGGATGATCAGACCCAGCAGCCACAAGAGCACGGGCGCGAACAAAAGCAAAACACCAAGGCGCATGAGCAGGGAACCGCTGCGATTCGGATCAGCCTGCATCCGACGCTCCAAAACAGACCGCGTTTTCCGGGTCAAATCCGAAGCGCAGGATGTGCCCCACCTGCAGCCCCGCGTACTGACCGGTTTGCGGCAATGCGATGCGCAAAGGGGTCTGGGTTTGCGGCTCACGCACCAGCACTGCGGAATTGGCACCGTCAAACAGGAGACTCTCCACGCGCCCCTCGTAAATCGCCCAGCCATTACCCAGCAGGGCTTGGCTGCCGTCCAGCAACACCACAGCCTCCGGCCGGACAAACAATTGCGCCCGTGCCCCCGGCGATAAGGCCACATGCATGCGGGCCTGCAATGCAAGACCGCTCGGTGTGCGAACCGTGGCGCAGCCACCAAGGATGGACTCCACGCGGCCGGTAAACCCGTTGTTATTGCCGACAAACGACGCCACAAAGGGGGTGAGCGGCTGGTAATACAAATCCTGCGGGCTTCCGACTTGTTCGAACACGCCGTGGTTCATCACCGCCACCCGGTCAGACAGCACCAGCGCCTCGGATTGGTCATGGGTGATGTAGACGAAGGTCGTGCCGAAGGCGGCCTGCAATTGCTTGAGTTCGATCTTCATGTGCTCGCGCAGCTTGAGGTCCAGTGCGCCCAGCGGCTCATCGAGCAGCAAGAGCGTGGGCTCTAAAACCAAGCTGCGGGCAATGGCCACGCGCTGCTTCTGCCCGCCCGACAGTTGGTCGACTCCTTTGTTCTCCGACCCTGGGAGACCCACACGCTCCAGCATGTCACCGACCCGGCGCTTGATTTCGCTGGCGGCGACGCCGCGCTGCTGTAAGCCGTAGGCCACGTTCTCGCCCACGTTCATCATCGGGAACAGGGCCAGGTGTTGAAAGACCATATTCACCGGCCTGCGGTTGGGTCCGACGCCGTGCATGGAACGGCCACCGATCACGATATCGCCGCTGTCGGGCGCGCTGAATCCGGCAATCATGCGCAGCAAGGTGGTTTTGCCACATCCGCTGGGGCCCAGTATCGAGAAGAAGCTGCCGCGCTGCACGGTGAAGGACAGATCGCGCACCGCTTCAAAATTGCCAAAGCGTTTGGATACGCCCGAAACCTGCAGATCCGCGTGCTCGGCGGGCGCTTGGTTGGGTCTGGAAGATGGCATGGCTTAGTCTCGTTTGAAAGCATAACGGGTCGCACAGGGCGACCCGTTGGGGTCGGCAACAGCGCCGACCCGAGGGAACGTCAACCGGTTCAGTTAGCCGCTTTGATGCGGTCCAAGATGCGGCCTTCAATGGCTTCCAGGCCGGCGGGAACAGCCGGGTACCACTTGATGTTTTTCAGGGCAGCGTCGTTGAAGCTCTCAGCGAACTGGGCCTTCAATTTGCCTTCCATCAGCTGGTCAGCACCTTTGGAGGCGGTGAAGTTACCAGCCGACTTGGCCACGCGCGCGGCGATCTCGGGGCGCATGTTGAAGTTAATCCAGGCGTAAGCAGCCTCGTCATTGCGGCCTTTGGCGGGGATGGCAAAGGTGTCGATCCAACCAGTCGCGCCCGACTTGGGTGCGATGAACTTGATGTCGGCGTCTTCGCTGTTGAGCTTCCAACCGCCCGTATCCCACATCAAAGCACCAACGACTTCACCGGCGCGCATGCCGTTGAGCAACTGGTCTTTGTTGTCCCAGTAAAACTTCACGTTGCCTTTGCAAGCGGTCAAGGTCTTGGCCACGTCTTCCATCAAAGCGGTGTAGGCGGTGGGGTTGTTGTACAGCGCAAACGGGTCTTTGCCAGCGGCGAATGCGAAGGAGATCAGGGTCGGGCGCTTCAAGCGCATGGAGACCTTGCCCTTGACGTCGGCGCGGCACAGGTCGGTGTAGTCATTCATCTTGGTCAGCTTGGTGTTGACGACCAGGCCCTCGGTACCCCAGATGTGCGGCACGCCATAAACTTTTCCGTCCAGCGTGGTGTTCTTTTTGGTGGCGTCGAGCATGGAGCCGATGAACAGGTCGGCTTTGAGCTTGGACACGTCCATGGCCTTGTAAATACCAAATTCCTGCTGCGGACCGGTGATACGGTCCTGCGAGGGCTGGGCCAGGTCAAAGCCGGCACCGCCGGTGGCGCGCAGTTTGGAGATCATTTCTTCGTTATTGGACAAAGTCACTTCAACTTTGTAACCCGACTCTTTTTCAAACTGGGTCACCACGTCGGCGGGGGCGTAGTCACACGCTTTTGAGCTTGGAGTAGCTGCGCAGCGCCTCCATGCCTTTTTCCCGGCCGAAGCCGGAGCGCTTGTTGCCGCCGAAAGGCAGCGCAATGCCGCCCGCAAAGTACTCGTTGATGTAGACCTGTCCTGCGTCAATGCGCTGCGCCAACCGGTGGGCGTTGGAAAAGTCCCGTGTGTAGATACCGGCTACCAGCCCGAAGCGGGTGCCGTTGGCCAGGTCCAGCGCCTGCTCCAGATCGTCAAAAATCTGAACCGCCAAAACGGGACCAAAAATTTCCTCCTGCACCAACTCATCGTCCGCGCGCAGGTCGTCCACGATCGTGGGCTCAAAAAACCAGCCCAAGCCGGTCTGCGGGTCCGTGGTGCTGTTTCCGCCGCACAGGATCTGCGCACCACGGCTGCGGGCGCGCTCCAAAAACCCCGATACCTTATGGAGGTGCGGTGCGGAATTGACAGGCCCCATGCCGGCATTGCGCAAACCGTGGCCCAGCGTGAGGGCCCGCGTCTTCTGCAGCAGGCGTTCCATGAAACCGGCGTGGATGTGGCGGTCGATCACCAAGCGGGATGCAGCGGAGCAAATCTGCCCGGCGTTCTCGAAAATACCGTCCATCACGCCCTCGACCGCACGGTCCATATCGGCATCTGCCAGAACCAGCAGCGGCGATTTGCCGCCCAGCTCCAGCAGCAATCGCGTGGTCTGGTCTGCCGCGTTACGCATGACGTTAACCCCGGTCGCCACCGATCCGGTGAAGGTCACATGGTCCACGCCGGCATGCCCGACCAACGCCGCACCGGCCTCACTGCCTGTGCCGGTGACGACGTTGACCACACCCGGCGGGAGACCCGCAGCATGGATGATCTGCGCCAGCAGCAAGGCCGTCACTGGCGTCTGCTCAGCCGGTTTCGCAACGACCGTGCAGCCTGCCGCCAAAGCCGGGGCGATGCCGCGCGCTGCGGTGGACAAGGGGTAATTCCAGGGAATGACGTGCGCGGTGACCCCGATGGGCTCGTGCACGGTGTAAGCCAGGTAGTCCGGACCCAGCGGGAGCGTGTCGCCATGGAACTTGTCACAGGCACCGGCGTAATAGTCAAAGCAGGCGGCCGCGCTGCGGACATCGCCCTGGGCCTCCGCCAGGCGCTTGCCGCTGTCCAGTGTCTCAGCCACCGCCAGCACATCGGCTTGGGCCCGCAGACCCGCAGCGACAGCGCGCAGCAAATGGGCCCGCTCGGCAGGCTTCAGCCGAGACCATGGCCCGCCCAACGCGCGACGCGCTGCGTCGACCGCCGCGTCGACCTCGGCGGCTCCGCCGGCTGCAAAGCGCAAAAAGACCTTACCGGTGCCTGGATCCCAGCTGTCCATCATCGCGCCGTGCGCGCTGGCGCACCAATGCCCGTCGATAAAGTGCTGCGTGGGCAAGTCGGGCAAGGTACCCGTGCGCTGGGCAAGCTCTACCAGGAATTGCACATCCATCAGGCTGCCACCCGCATCGTCCGGTCGAAAAAGTACGTCATCGCAGGCATTTGACGACGCCAATGTGAATAATTCATGTCAGTTTGATGGTCGGCGGTGGCCGCGACCACGGGACCGCACCGCATCCCTAAAGGCGTTTAGACTGCGCGCCTGATGCCGTCTGCGGCGGCCATATCCCCTGCGCTGACACCCCACACTGTGCCCCTGATCCACCGTATGCCCCCGGCCTTGCTGGCGTTGGCGCTGCTGCACCTGGCGATTGGTGCCTCCATCGGCCTGTCGGTGGACGAAGCGCACTACCTGCTGTACGCCGCGCACCCGGACTGGAGCTACTTTGACCACCCGCCCCTGGTGGGCTGGATCCAGTGGCCGCTGGTGGCGCTGGACGCACCGGTCTGGCTGGCCCGCGCCCTGCCCGGCGCGCTGTGGTTGCTCACCGCATGGGGCATCTTCCACGTCTCGGTGCGGCTGCAGCCCGCCCAGCGCGACGCGGGCCTGTGGGCGCTGGCGGCCTTTGCGCTGGCTCCGGTGATCCACGTCCTGGCCATCGGTCTGGTGCCCGATACCTTGCTGATGGCATTGAGCATCTGGACCATGGCGCTGACCCTGCATATCGTGCGGCAAGCCGCTTTGGCTGACTGGCGCTGGTGGCTGCTGCTGGGGCTGGCCTTGGGGCTGGCGGGCTTGTCCAAGTACACCGCTGTGCTGCTGGCCGTGCCCGTGGTGTTGTGCCTGTTGCTGCGCTACGGCCTGGGCGTGCTGCTGCAGCCGCGGGTGTGGGCGGCGCTGCTGCTAGCGCTCGTGGTGGTCGCGCCCGTGTTCTGGTGGAACGCGCAGCACGAGTGGGTGTCGCTGAAGTACCAGGCACAACATGGTTCTGGAGGCAGCTGGGATCTGCTGGACGTGCTGCGGTTTCTGGTGATCCAGGCTTTCTCTTATGGGCCGCTGTTGTTAGCTGGGTGTATGGCCACAGGCGTAGCGCAGGCCTGGCGGTGGCGCTGGTTTTTTCTGCTTCCGTTTGGTGTGCTGGCCTATATGGCGGGCGGCGGCGTGAGCCTGCCGCACTGGAGCGCGCCGGCATGGGTCTGCCTCGCACCGTTTGCAGGCGTGGTTTTGGCACGCGCCCGGGCGGCGGGACATAAGCGTTGGATCGCAGCGCTGGCGCTGCTGCAGGCGCTGATCTGCGCGGCCATGCTGGCGCTCACCCTGGGTGGGGGTGCACCCCTGTTTTCGCGCACGCTGCTGGTCACGCCGGAAGGCGATAACCCGTTCTCCGATTTGTTCGGCTGGGACGCTGCAGGCGAACGGGCCCGCGCATTGGCAAGCGCGCAAGGCCTGCGCAGCGTGTCGGTGCAAAACTGGACGCTGGCCAGCCGCATCGGTTGGTACGCGCAGCCGCTGCCGGTGCATGTGCTGGACATCGGCATGTCGCAGTTCATGTTGTGGGCGGGTGCGCTGCCAGTTGGTGGTGACACGCTGCTGGTCGACGTCTCCCGCCTGTCGTTCACGCCGCCCGTGGGGCAACATGGTTTTGCCCGGTGCACGCTGCTGGAAACCCTGCCGGTTTACCGCTGGGGTGTGCCGGTGGCGCGCTTCCATTTTTACGACTGCCGGGGCTGGGGCGGGGCACCCAAACCGCAGGCTACCGCGCCAGGCTCGCCGTGAATGTCGTAGCGCGGGCTCAGGCCTGCGGAGGCTCGCAGGCGTGGCCGGCCATGCGCAAGGCCAAGTCGCTTAAAGCGCGGTAAGCGGCAGCGGCCTGCGGGTCCCAATCAGCCACCACATCCGCTTGGCGCGCGATGGCCACATGGTCGCCACGCGCGGCCGGGCCGGTCAGGGCCTGTTGCGGTCCCAGAGCCACGATGTTGTCCACGGCGTTGCGCAGCAGGCGCTTACGCAAGCGCAGCACCAAGGCATCCGGCATGCCGGTGGCGCGCCAGGCGTCTTCGGCCAGCGCTTGCAAGACCGGCGCGAAGTTGGTCGCCAACACCGCCGCCGCGTGGTAGAGCACTTTGTCCTGGCTGCGCACATCAAAACAGGCTGCGCCAATCGCGGTGAACAGCGGGCGCAGCGTGGCGCACGCGGCCGCGTCACCTTCGAGCGCGCAAGGGGTTCCGGTAAATTGGGCCACGGCCGTATGCGCGCTGGCGAAACTCAAAACGGGATGCGCGCTGGCCACCGACCAGCCCAGGTCGCGCACCGGAGCCAGCAACTCAGCGCCCTGCGCGCCGCTGCAATGAAAGGCCAGCGCGGGGGCATCGCCACGCTGCCGGGCATGCGCCGCTAAGTTCTGCGCACAAGCGCCAATCTGTGCATCGGGCACGGCCAACAGCCAGATGTGTGCCGGGCGCATGTCCACGATGTGCTCTGCGACGCGCGCCGACGCCCCGTCCGGCGCGATGAAATCCAGCGCCGATTGCGCGCTGTCCGGCGAGCGGGTCAACACATCCTGCACTCGTAGCACGCCGTGGCGCGTCCACAGATGCGCCAGCGTCTGGCCGACGCGGCCTGCGCCGATGAGGTTGAGCGTGGGCAGCGACTGCGCCATGCTCACACCACCAGCGGCGGCTCCGCCATGGCTTCGATCTGGTCCTGCAGCACCTGCACCTGGCCGTGCCAGTAGTCGCTGCTGCCAAACCAGGGAAAGTTGGCGGGAAAGGTCGGGTCGCTCCAGCGCCGCGCCAGCCAGGCGCTGTAATGGATCAGGCGAAGGGTGCGCAGCGGCTCGATCAGCGCCAGCTCATCGCGGTCAAAGTCGCGGAACTGCTCGTAGCCGTCCACCAGCGCGCCGAGCTGGCGGGTTTGCTGCCGCCGGTCGCCGCTGAGCAGCATCCAGAAGTCCTGCACCGCCGGGCCGCTGCGGGCGTCGTCCAGGTCCACAAAATGTGGGCCCGGCCCGGCGGCCGCGTCCAGCGGCGTCCACAAGATATTCCCCGGATGGCAGTCGCCATGCAAACGGATGCTCCGGATTGAACCGGACGCCGGATCGGCCAGCGCGGGATGCGCGGCGACCATCGCCAGTGCCTGCTGAGCCGCGTCGGTCCAGGCCGATTGCACGTCCAGCGGCACCTGGTTGTTGTCAAGCAGCCAGTGCACCGATTCGGTACCGAATGTCGCGAGGTTCAAGGCCGGACGCGCCACGAACGGCTGCTTCGCGCCCACGGTGTGGATGCGGGCCAGAAAGCGGCCTATCCACTCCAAGACTTCGAGGTCGTCCAACTCGGGCTGGCGCCCGCCCCGCCGCGGGCTGACGCTGAAGGCAAAACCGCCAAACTGGTGCAGTGTCTGCCCGCTCAGCACCAGCGGCCCGATGGCCGGCACCTCGGCAGCCATCAGCTCGGCAGAAAACGCGTGCTCCTCCAGAATTTGCGCCTCGCTCCAACGCTGCGGCCGGTAAAACTTGGCGACCACCTGGCTGCCGTCTTCCAGAACCGCCTGGTACACCCGGTTTTCATAGGAGGACAGCGCAGTCAAGCGGCCATCGCCCCGCAATCCCACCGACTCCAGCGCGTCGAGAACTATGTCGGGCGTGAGGGATTCAAAGGCGTGGGTCATGGGGGGATTGTCGACCCTGGACCCGAACGGCTAGCCCCGCACTTCCCCCTGCCCCAACACCACGTACTTGAGCGAGGTCAGTCCCTCGATACCCACGGGGCCGCGGGCGTGGAATTTGTCAGTGGAGATGCCGATCTCTGCGCCCAGGCCGTATTCGAAACCGTCGGCAAAGCGGGTGCTGGTGTTGACCATGACGCTGGCGGAATCGACTTCACGCAGAAAGCGCTGGGCGTGCATGTGGTCGCGGGTGAGGATGGCGTCGGTGTGGTGGCTGGAATAGTGGTTGATGTGGGCGATGGCCGCGTCCACACCGTCGACCACTTTGATGCTGATGATGGGGGCGAGGTATTCCTCAAACCAGTCCTGCTCGCTGGCGTCTTGCAGGTTCGCGCCGGGCACGCTGGCCAGAATCGCTTTGGACGCGGGGCAGCAGCGCATTTCCACGCCTTTGGCCGCATAGATAGCGCCGATTTGCGGTAAAAATTCTGCGGCCACACCGCGCGCGACCAGCAGGCTTTCGCTGGCGTTGCAGGGGCTGTATTTCTGGGTTTTGGCGTTATCGGCCACGGTGACTGCCATGGCGATGTCGCAGGGGTCGTCCACATAGGTGTGGCAGTTGCCGTCCAGGTGTTTGATCACCGGCACTTTGGCGTCGCGGCTGATGCGCTCTATCAGGCCCTTGCCGCCGCGCGGAATGATCACGTCGACAAATTGCGGCATGGCGATGAGCTCGCCCACCACCGCGCGGTCCGTGGTTTGCACCAGCTGCACCGCGTCGGCTGGCAGCGCGCTGTCCAACAGCGCCCGTTGCACCAGCAGCGCCAGCGCTTTGTTGGAATCAATCGCCTCGGAACCGCCACGCAGGATGCAGGCGTTACCGCTTTTGATGCTCAGACTCGCGGCCTCAATGGTCACATTGGGCCGGCTCTCAAAAATCATGCCGAAGACGCCGATGGGTACGCGCATTTGGCCCACCCGGATGCCGCTGGGCTGCTGCTTCATGCCGGTGATGTCGCCAATCACATCGGGCATGGCGGCGAGCTGCTCACAACCCTGCGCGCAGGTTTCCAGCACTTTGGGGGTCAGGCGCAAGCGGTCCACCATGGGCGCGGCAAGCCCGGCGGCCACGGCGCGCTCCAGGTCTTTGGCGTTGTCGGATTGCAGTGCCGCCGTGTTCTCGCGCAGGAGCGCAGCCAGGCGCAACAGGGCGTGGTTTTTGGATGCGGTGGAGGCCTTGGCCATCAAAGCGGATGCAGCCTTGGCCTGCGCGCCCAGGCCCAGTGCGTATTCGGTGGTGGAAACTGCGTTCATGCGGGCATTTTCCCACGCGGGGCTGTCTGCGGCGAGTTGGCGTCACAGAGCGCGCAGAGTTGCAGCGCCAGCCGCTGCAAGGCCTGCCAGCCGTCCAGCGGCCAATCCGGGCGTTTGAGTCCTTTGACAATGCCATCGACCTGGTGTGCCGATTGCAGCAAATCGGCCAACGCGGATTCGCTTAAACGCGGCAACACGCGGGCAAAGTGGCGCTCGCGGTTGCCCCAGATGCGCTGCTCTTTCAGCGCCAGCGGCAGCGGCCGGCCCTGGGCGGTGGCGTCTTTGACGCGCTTCAATGCGCGGATGTCTTCGGCCAGCGTGTAGTGCACCAGCACCTCGGCCTCGCCTTCGGCGCGCAAGCCGTCGAGCATGCGCTGCACGCGCTGGCGGTGACCGGACAGCACGGCGTCCGAGAGTTTGAATACGTCGTAGCGCGCCACATTGAGCACGGCAGCCTCGACCTGTTCGGCGCTCAGTACGCCACCGTTCTCAGCCGTAGGCGGGTAGCGCAAAGCGAGTTTTTGAATTTCCTGGGCGGCAGCCAGCGAGTTGCCTTCGACCCGGTCGGCAAAAAACTGCAAGGTGTGCTGCCCCTGCTCGCCGGGTTCGACCCGCAAGCCCACCGCAGCCAGCCGCGTGGCCAACCACTGCGGCAGCGCGCTGCGCTCCATCGGCTCCACCGCAATCGACACGCCCTGCCCTTCCAGCGCCATGAACCAGGCGCTGGACTTGGACGCTTTGTCCAGATGCGGCAGTAGCACGATGGTGAGGTTGCCCTCGTCGCCCGCCGCCGATTCGGCCAGCTGTTGCAAAGCGGTGCTGCCCTCTTTGCCGGGCTTGCCGCTGGGGATGCGGATTTCGGTGATTTGCTTGTCGGAAAACAAACTCATGGACTGGCTGGCGGATAGCACCGCGCTCCAGTCGAAGTGCGCGCCCATCACGGTGTGGGATGTGCGCTCGCCAAAACCCTGGGCGCGGGCGGCGGCGCGGATCTGGTCCAGACTTTCCTGCTGCAAGAGCGGATCGTCGCCGTGCAGGACGTACAGGCTTTTCAAGCCGCGCTCCAGGTGGGCCCCGAGTTGCTGGGCGCTGAGCTGCATGCCGACTTAAGGGCTGAGGGTTTTAACCGCCGCCATGCGCCGCAGCAACTGCTGCACGATGTCGCTTTGCATGTCGCGAAAAAGCAGCGTTTCCTCGGCTTCCTTGGACAGCACAGCGGCTTCGCTGAAGCTGATATCGCGTTGCTGCGCGACCTCGGTCTCTTCGATCAGCGTGCGGCCCTGCGGCGTGCGCATGCGGAACTTCACGCGCAAGCGCAACTGGAACTCGCGGACCTGGCCGGACGAGTTGGTGCCGACAACCGACTTCTCACGCGTCTCGCTCAGGATGTCGACAATGACCTGGGGCGGCTCCTGGTCCGGCTTGGGCGCAACCGGGCGGATGCGGTCACCGAGCACCCGAATCAGTTCAGGCGCCACCGCACCACCGGTCTCCGGCGTGACCGCGACCGTGTCGAAAGCGAAGTCCAACGCGCCGCGCAAATGGAAGCCGCAGGCCGCAAGACCGGTCGCCGCGCCAGCGAGCAACAAACTGCGAA
The DNA here is from genome assembly GCA_009924455.1 of Betaproteobacteria bacterium. GTDB lineage: Bacteria > Pseudomonadota > Gammaproteobacteria > Burkholderiales > Burkholderiaceae_C > Allorhodoferax. The sequence continues at coordinate 5,741 of RFRO01000021.1, read as the reverse complement.
GAAAAAGGCGGCGGCTGTTCATGCGCTCACAGTACCAAATTCACCAATCGCCCGGGCACCACAATCACCTTTTTGGGCGCAGCGCCCTGCGCCAGGCTCTGGAATGCCGGGCTGGCAATCGCAGCGGCCTCAATCGCTTCCTTGCTGGCGGCGGACGGAACGAGCACCGCACCGCGTAATTTGCCGTTGACCTGCAGCATCAGCTCAACCTCATCGCGCTGCAAGGCTGCTTCATCGACAGCGGGCCAGGCGGCATCCAGCAAATCGCCGTGCATCTCTGCAAAGCCCAGGTCGGACCACAGCTGGTGGCTGATGTGCGGGCATACCGGATACAACACGCGCAACAAAATGGAAACGCATTCGGCCAAGGCAGCTGCGTCGCTTGCCGAATCGGACAGCTTGGCATCCTCCAGGGTGTTGAGCATCTTCATCACCGCCGAGACGACGGTGTTGTATTGCATGCGCTCGTAGTCGTAATTGGCCTGCTTGAGGACCGTGTGGATATCCAGGCGCAAGGCTTTGGCGGCTTTGCCCAGGTCAGCAGGAACCGGCTGACCGGCGGCACCGCGCAACAAGGCTTCATGTTTGGCTGCGAAGTTCCAGACCCGGCGCAAAAACCGGTAGCTGCCTTCAACCGAGCCGTCGTTCCACTCCAGCGTGGCCTCGGGCGGCGCGGTGAACATGGTGTACAGGCGGGCAGTATCGGCCCCGTATTTCTCAATCAAGGCCTGCGGATCGACGCCGTTGTTTTTGGACTTGGACATGGTGCCCACGCCCTCGTAGTCAATCGGCGTGCCCACCGGCAGATCGCCTACGGCGTTAACCAGCCGTGCTCCGGTGACTTTGCCCGCCGCATCCAGCACATGCTCCACATCGTGCGGCCAGAAATAGTCTTTGCCGCCTTTCTCGTTGCGACGCGAATAAATGTGGTTGAGCACCATGCCCTGGGTCAGCAGCTTGGTGAACGGCTCGTCCACTTTGACCAAGCCCATGTCGCGCATCACCTTGGTCCAGAAGCGGGCGTACAGCAAATGCAGGATGGCGTGTTCAATGCCACCGATGTACTGGTCCATCGGCGCCCAATACGCCGCGCCGTCCGCGACCATAGCCTGGCTGTTGGCCGGGTCGCAATAGCGCAAAAAGTACCAGCTCGAATCGACAAAGGTGTCCATGGTGTCGGTTTCGCGCCGCGCGGGTTTGCCACAGGTGGGGCAGACCACGCCGTGGTGAAAGCCTGCGTGCTTGTGCAGCGGGTTACCGGAACCGTCGGGAATGCAATCCTGCGGCAGCACCACCGGCAGATCTTTTTCAGGCACGGGCACTGCGCCGTGTTCATCGCAATGGATGATGGGAATTGGCGTGCCCCAGTAGCGCTGGCGGCTCACGCCCCAGTCGCGCAAACGCCAGGTGGTTTTTTTCTCGCCCAGGCCTTTGGCGGCGAGCAATGACGCGACCTTGTCCGCAGCGGCCTTTTGACCCAGACCGTCCAGATCACCCGAGTTCACGCACACCCCCGCTTTCGAGGCATACCACTCCTGCCAGGTTGTTACATCGAACACAGAGGAAGCGGCATCGGCGGATACGCCGAGCGCCGATTTCAAGCTGGCGTATGAGGCGCCCGGCGTATCCGCCGATGCCGCTGGACCCCGTTCAAGGCCCACCACCTGTCGGATAGGCAATCCGTACTTCAAAGCAAACGCAAAATCCCGCTCATCATGCGCCGGCACCCCCATGACCGCACCATCGCCATACGACATCAGCACATAGTTACCCACCCAAACCGCAACCTTCTCGCCCGTGAGCGGATGGGTGACAAACAAGCCGGTGGGCATGCCCTTTTTCTCTTGCGTAGCCAGCTCCGCCTCGGTGGTCCCGCCGGTTTTGCATTCCTCAATAAACGCAGCCAGCGCGGGATTGCCCGCCGCTGCGTGCGCGGCCAGCGGATGCTCGGCAGCGACCGCGCAAAAAGTCACGCCCATGATGGTGTCAGCGCGCGTGGTGAACACGTACATGCGGCCGTCCTGGATCAGCTGTCCGGCGGCGTCGCGGATGTCGTGCGGAAAGGCAAAGCGCACGCCCTCGCTCTTACCGATCCAGTTTTCCTGCATCAGGCGCACCTTGTCGGGCCAGCCGTTCAGCGTAGCTTGGGGGTTGCCGATCTGCACGTGGTCCAGCAGCTCTTGGGCGTACTGGGTGATGTTCAGGTAATAGCCTGGGATCTCGCGCTTCTCGACCAGCGCGCCGGTGCGCCAGCCGCGACCGTCAATCACCTGCTCGTTGGCCAGCACGGTCTGGTCTTCCGGGTCCCAGTTGACGACCTGGGTTTTGCGGTAGGCGATGCCTTTTTCCAGCATCTTCAGGAACAGCCACTGGTTCCACTTGTAATACGTCGGGTCGCACGTTGCGATCTCCCGGCTCCAGTCGATGGCCAAGCCCATGGCCTGCATCTGCTGCTTCATGTACGCGATGTTCTCGTACGTCCATTTGGCCGGTGGCACACCATTTTTGAGCGCTGCGTTCTCGGCGGGCAGGCCAAAGGCGTCCCAGCCCATGGGCATCAAGACGTTGTAGCCCTTCATGCGCAAATGGCGCGTGAGCATGTCGTTGATGGTGTAGTTGCGCACATGGCCCATGTGCAACTTGCCGCTGGGGTAGGGCAGCATGGAACAGGCGTAGTACTTCGGCTTGCTGGCGTCCTCAACGACGCGGTAGGCCTCGTGGCCGCTCCACAGGGGTTGCGCCCAATGCGCGCGGGCGGCTTGTTCAATAGCGGAGGGTTGGTATTTATCGTGCATACAAGAGGGGCGTCGGGAGGGGCCACCCGCTGCCGGTGTGGGCGCGCAGGGCCGGGGGATTTTAGGTCTACGGCAGGCTTGGGGGCGCCGCATCGGTCACAAAGCCGATGCGCGACAAACCGGCAGCTTGTGCCAGGGCCATGAACTCAGCCACACGCCCATAGGGCACGGCCGCATCGGCACGCAGCTGGATCTCGGTGTCGGGGGCAGCGCTGGCGGCCTGGGTCAACTCGGCGCGCAATTGCGCCGGGTCCACGGCACGGTCTTGGATAAACACCTGCCCCACCTTGTCGATATGCACCACCAACGGCGCGCGAGGCGGCGGTGCACGCTCGGCTTCGGCCTGTGGCAGCGCCACGCGGACCGCGCTGACCATGAACGGCGCGGTGACCATGAAGATCACCAACAAAACCAGCATCACATCAACCAGCGGCGTCATGTTGATCTCGCCCATCGGAGCGGCGGGCGCGGCACGGGGAAATCGACCAAGGCCCATGGGGAGGTCAATCAGGCGGCAGCGTCAGTGTTGCGCAGCGCGTGCAGGTCAAAGGCAAAGCCCTCCAACTGCGACTCCACACGCCCGATCCAGCGGCCCAACAGGTTGTAGCCCAGCACCGCCGGTATCGCCACAGCCAGCCCGGCGGCGGTCATGATCAAGGCCTGGCCCACGGGGGCGGCAATCTGCGGCAGGCTGACCTGGGTCGCATCGGCGATTCCGAGCAGCGCCCCGTAAATGCCCCACACCGTGCCCAACAAACCCACAAAAGGCGCGGTTGCGCCAATGGTCGCCAGCACCACCTGCCCGAACTGCAAGCGGCGCATCGCAGTGTCCAGGCCATTGCGCACATTGCGCATGTGTTGCTGCTGCGGCGTGCCGGCGGCCGCCAGGGTGCCTGCAAGTGGCGTGTGGGCAGCTGCAAGCAGCGGATGGAGCAATCCGCTGGCGTCCAAGCCAGTCGCCGCGCGGACGCCCGCCTCCCATCCGGGGGCCTGCCAGAAAGCCGCGATGCCGTTGCGCAGGTTGACGCCAGCGCGCCACAGCAGCAGGGTTTTTCCGATCATCAGGCTCCAACTGGAAACGGACATGGCCAGCAAAACCAGCGCGACCGCCACATGGACGGCGTCACCCTGCTGCCAGTTCGTCCCAACGCTCATTGCAAGCCCAGGACGTCAAACATAGTGAACAAGCCATGGGGTTTGTCCGCCAGAAACCGCACCGCGCGCAAGCTGCCTTGGGCATAGGTGGAGCGGCTGGAGGATTTGTGGGTGATTTCGATGCGCTCTCCGGTTCCTGCGAACAAGACCGTGTGGTCGCCCACAATGTCGCCGCCACGGATCGTGGAGAAACCAATGCTCGATGGATCGCGCTCGCCGGTGATACCTTCGCGGGCAAACACGCCGCATTCCTGCAAGTCACGGCCCAGCGCCTGCGCAATCACCTCGCCCATGCGCAAGGCCGTCCCAGACGGTGCATCGACTTTGTGGCGGTGGTGGGCCTCGATGATTTCGATGTCGTACCCGGTGGACAGCGCCTTGGCCGCCATCTCCAAAAGCTTGAGGGTCACATTCACGCCCACGCTCATATTGGGGGCCATCATGATCGGAATCGTTTGTGCGGCCTGGGCAATCTGTGCCTTTTGGGCATCACTGAAACCCGTGGTGCCGATGACCATGCCGATACCCAAACGCGTGCACACCGCCAGGTGCTCCATGGTGCCCTCAGGCCGGGTGAAATCAATCAGGAAAGCGCTGCCGGGTAGCGCCTGTTCGATGTCGGCACGCACCGATACGCCCACCGCTTTGCCGCTGAATGCGGCTGCGTCATCACCCAGCGCAGCGCTGCCGGGCATATCCAGCGCGGCAGTCAAGCGGCAATCGTCCGCCTGGGCAATGGCCTCCACCAGCATGCGCCCCATGCGGCCGGACGCGCCGGCTACGGCAATGCGGTAGGGAGGAGCAGCGCTGGAAGTAGGCATCTTGGATGTGAAGGGCTAGGGGGTTGAGGGGGCTTCCAGCGGCGGGTAGCTGCTCGGAACAAAACGGGGGGCGCTGGCGGCGCTGGTCCGCGGTGATTGTCGGCTTTGTCGGCGTGTTGCTGGCGCTGCCCTTGAGTGCTTTGCTTTTGGTTGCACTGCGCCGCTTAGTCGCCCGGTTGCAAGACGGCGGCATTGGTGGCGCAGACGCGCCCTGAAGGCGGGTTCATGCATGCGGATCACCATCTGATGCAGCAAATCACTTTGGATATCGGCATACCGCTGGCCCCCACGCTGGAGAATTTTTTCGCTGGTCCTAATGCCGAAGTAGTCTCGCATCTGCGCCAGTGGTTGCATGGCAGTACGCATGGCGCTGAGCGATCGGCGCTTGCGTGCTTTATCGCTGGAGCGCCTGGCAGCGGGAAGACGCATTTGGTCAGCGCCTTGGCGCATGCTTTGCAAGAAAAGGGCGAGTCCGTGGGTATCTTGCGCCCGAATTCCTCAGCCGTAGCCGATTTCGATCCAGCCTGGTCGGCAGTGGTGTTGGAAGACGTACACGCCCTGGATGCTCCGCTGCAACACACCGCCTTCAACTGGTTTGTCAACGCACAGAGCTACCAGCGTGCCGTCTTCGCCACGGGAAACATGGTTCCCCGTGCATTGGCGCTGCGTGAGGATTTGCGTACCCGTTTGGGTGGCGGACACATTTTTCAGTTGCAAGCGCTGACCGAAACGCAGGTGCGCACCGTGCTGCGCAACAGCGCACGGCTGCGTGGCCTGGTGCTGGGTGATGAAGTTCTTGACTTCGTCTTGCACCGGTTCAGCCGTGACCTGGGCAACCTCATGCCCCTGCTCACTGCGCTAGACCATTTCGCGCTGCAAACTCAGCGCGCCATCACGATCCCCTTTATCAAAACCATGTTGGAACGCCTATGACCCGCCAAAAGATCGCCATGTTCGATCTGGACCACAC
>RFRO01000003.1 GCA_009924455.1 Betaproteobacteria bacterium | reverse complement strand
CGGCCGCACTGGATGCAGCTGTCCTGGTTGATTACCGCTTTAGAGATGTGGTTCAGGTTCAAAAATTGCCACTGTGACACCGTGGGCAGCGCGCGGCCCACGATGTCGGCTACCGCGCCTATGCCTTTTTCGTCCATGTAATTGGACAAGCCATCGGCCATGTCCTGCACGATTTTGAAGCCGTAAACCATGGCAGCGGTGCAGACCTGCACGTTGCCCGCGCCCAGGGCCAGGTAGTCCAGCGCATCACGCCAGGTGCCCACGCCGCCAATGCCCGAGATCGGCAGGCCGGCGGTTTGGGCGTCGCGGGCAATCTCGGCCACCATATTCAGTGCAATCGGTTTGACCGCCGGGCCGCAGTAGCCTCCGTGCGAGCCCATGCCGCCGGTTGAGGGGCTCATGGTCAGGGTGTCCGGGTCCACGCCCATGATGGAGTTGATAGTGTTGATCAGCGACACCGCGTCGGCCCCGCCTTTTTTGGCGGCTCGCGCGGGGTTGCGGATGTCGGTGATGTTGGGTGTAAGTTTGACGATCACCGGCAGGCGGCTGTACTGCTTGCACCAGGCGGTGACCATCTCGATGTATTCGGGCACCTGTCCAACCGCCGCGCCCATGCCGCGCTCGCTCATGCCATGGGGGCAACCGAAGTTGAGCTCGACCCCGTCTGCGCCGGTGTCTTCGACGCGCGGCAGGATGGCCCTCCAGGCTTTTTCCTCGCAGGGAACCATGAGCGAGACCACCATGGCGCGGTCCGGCCAGAGCTTTTTCACTTCAGTTATTTCTTTCAAATTGAGCTCTAAGTCCCTATCAGTAATCAATTCAATGTTGTTGAAGCCGATCAGGCGGCGGTCCGGCGTGTGCAGCGCGCCGTAGCGCGGGCCGCTGACGTTGACGATGGGTGGACCGGCTTCGCCCAGCGTCTTCCAGACCACGCCGCCCCAGCCCGCCTCGAAGGCGCGGTTGACGTTGTAGGCCTTATCGGTGGGCGGTGCCGAGGCCAGCCAGAAGGGGTTGGGGCTGTGGATACCGGCGAAAACGGAGTGCAAATTGGCCATGGTGGTGTTCCTTGTGACTCAGGCGCACAGCGCCTGGTGAATCGATTGGGCGGCGACTTTGCCGTGCTCAACGGCTTCGACGGTCAGGTCGCGCCCGCCGTGGCAGCAGTCGCCACCGGCCCAGACCTTGGCGTGCGTGGTGCGCTGATGCGCATCCGCCACGATGCGGCCCTGGCGCAGCTCCACCAGCGTGCCCAGCGCCTGTGCGTCCGGGCTTTGGCCGATGGCCTTCAACACCATGTCTGCATCCACCGTGAATTCCTCAGAGCCGGTGACGAGCTTGCCGCCTTCCATGCGCGTGCCGGCAAAACGCACGCCGCGCACCGCGCCGGCCTCGACCAGCACTTCCACGGGCGTTGCCCAGTGGCGGATATGGACGCCGTTTTCCAGGGCCCAGGCCTGCTCGTGCCCGGAGGCGCCCATGTCGGCTGCACCGCGGCGGTAGACCATGGTGACGCTTTGGGCCCCGAGTTTTTTGGATTGCACGGCGGCGTCAACCGCAGTCATGCCGCCGCCTATCACCACCACGTGGCGACCCACAGGAACCTGGGCATAGTCTCCTGCCTGGCGCAGCTCGGCGATGAATTCCACGGCGTTGCGCAGGCCGCTGGCCTGCGGCTCCGCGATGCCGATGCTGTTGACGCCGCCCAGTCCCATACCCAGGAACACGGCGTCATAGTCCTTCACCAGCTGCGTCAGCGCCATATCGCGCCCCAAGCGTTGCCCGTGGCGCACGCTGATGCCGCCAATCGACAGCAGCCAGGCGACTTCCTTCTGCGCGAAGTCGTCGGTGGTTTTGTAGGTGGCCAGGCCGTATTCGTTCAAACCGCCGGCTTTGGGCTGGGCGTCGAACAGCACCACATCGTGGCCGCGTCGCGCCAGGCCGTGCGCGCAGGCCAAACCGGCCGGTCCTGCACCCACCACGGCTACCTTTTTGCCCGTACTTGCGGCGCGGGTGAACAGCGGTGCACCGGGTTTTTGCAAGTAGCTGTCGGTCGCAAAACGCTGCAGCGCGCCGATCTCCACCGGTTTGTCCTCGGAGGTGTTGCGCACACAGGCCTGCTCGCACAACACCTCGGTCGGGCAGACCCGCGCGCACATGCCACCCAAGGGGTTGGATTCCAAAATGGTGTGTGCCGCCCCGCGCACATTGCCGTCGGCTATGCGCTGGATGAAGCTGGGCACGTCGATGCCGGTGGGGCAGGCCGTTTGGCAGGGCGCGTCATAGCAGTAGTAGCAGCGATCGGCTTCGTTCTTGGCCTGAAAGACTGTGAGCGGTGGGTGCGCATCGCAAAAATTGCGCTGGTATTGCGCGGCAGATAAGCGGCCCGGCTGGATACCCGGTGTGGAAACATCGATGGTCATATGCGGTTTTCCGGTCGACTCAGATCGCACCATTACAGGGCGCCAAAAGCGTTTTACCAATTGGTAAAAACCCTAGCGACGACTAGTGCAACATCCGTACCAACCGTGAACAAGAAACCCCCCTCTGCCGCTGCGAAAGCCCCCAAAGCCCCAAAGGCGCGTGCCACCCGCGAGCAGCTGGAGCACGACATCCTTGACGCGGCCAAGAAGCTGTTTGCCCAGCGCGGCTACGGCGGCGTGTCGCTGGACCACATCGCCACGGCGGTGGGCGCTTCCAAACAGAATCTTTTGTATTACTTTCCCAGCAAAGAGGCCTTGTACAGGCGGGTCTTGCACGGGGTGCTTGATGTATGGCTCTTGTACATGGATAACCTGAGCCAGCGCCAGGACGATCCGGAGTTGGCGCTACGGGAATACATCGCGGGCAAGCTGCGTTTTTCGCGCGAACGGCCGGACGACTCGCGCGTGTATGCCAACGAGGTTCTCTCCGGCGCACCGATCTTCGCGGCGGAGATCGCCGAGCGTGTGGTGCCGTCGCTGCAGGCGGATGTGGCGATTTTCAACCGCTGGGCTGAGCAGGGCACGTGCCGCCCGGTCGATGGCCAGCATTTGATGATTTTGCTGTGGGCCTCAACCCAGGTCTATGCCGATTGGGCCAGCCAAATCAGCCTGGTTTTGGGCAAGCCGGCGCTGGAGGCACAAGACTTTGCCAACGCGGAATCCTTGATTGTGGATATGGTTCTGCGCACCGTCCTGGTTCCAGCCGCGCGCTGAGGCACTGTTTTGGGTTGCGGCCCGGCGCTTCAGTCCACGCCCAAAATTCGGTGCAGGCGCTTGCTGGTGGTGGTGTATTCCAGCGCTGCAGGATGCTGCGGCGCAATCAGGGCCATGGCGCCGAAAGCCGCCAGCGTGGCTTCGTGGAAGCCGCTGAGAATCAGCTTTTTCTTGCCTGGGTAGGTGTTGATATCGCCCACCGCAAAGATGCCCGGCTCGGCAGTCTGGAAGTTTTCGGTGTTCACCGGGATTTGCTTGCGCTCCAGCGCCAGCCCCCAGTGCGCCAGCGGCCCGAGCTTGGGCGACAAGCCCAGTGCTACCAGGAGTTGGTCCACCGGCAGCTCCTGGGTGCCGCCGTCCGGAAGGGCCACGGTCAGGCTGCACAAACGGCCCTGGAGCGAGGTGCTGGCAATCGGCTGCCCGGCAACAAACCGCAAGCGGCCGTTTGCGATGGCCGTGTGCATGCGCGCCAGTAGGTCGGGCTGGGCTTGCAGCTGCGCGCGGCGGTGCACCAAGGTGACGGCAGGGTTTTGTTCGGCCAAATCCAAGGCCCATTGCAGTGCCAAATCATCGCCGCCGAACACCACCGTCGCCGCATCCGGCGCGCCTTGGAGGGTGGATGGGTGGTGGTGCAATTGGGTGCCGGCGTATGGCTGGCAGTCTGTCAAAGGGAAAGCGCGCGGGACAAAGGCGCCTGCACCGGCTGCGATGAAAACGGTGGTCGCTGCAAATTGGGCCCCGCTGTTCGTCACCACGGCGAAACGTCCGTCAGACCGCCGCTCCAGGCTTTCCACCAACTGCCCCAAATGGAAGGTGGCCTGCATCGGCGCGATCTGGGCTTGCAGTCGCGCAACCAACTCGCGGCCCGTGCACTCGCTGATGGCCGGAATGTCGTAAATCGGTTTGTCGGCGTAGAGTTCAGCGCACTGTCCGCCCACGTGGGGCAGGGCGTCAATGACCTGGGTTTTTACCCCCTGAAGGCCCAGCTGGAATACCTGGAATAAACCCACCGGCCCGGCGCCGATGATCAGAGCGTCGGTAGTGGTGGGTTCCAAGGGCGGGCCTGCGCGCTGCTTTGCCGCAAGCGGATCAGCGGATCAGCTCGGAGAGCTTGTCGGCTTTGTCTTTCCAGTCGTCCGCGTTGGGCAGCGGCGCTTTGCGCTTGGTGATGCTTTTCCAGGTCGGCAGGCGTGCGAGTTCGGCATTCAATGCCACCATGTGCATCTGGTCGGCCGGGGCGTCTTCTTCCGCGTAGATGGCGTTGACCGGGCACTCCGGAATACAGACAGCGCAGTCAATGCACTCATCCGGGTCAATGGTCAAAAAGTTGGGGCCTTCGCGAAAGCAGTCAACCGGGCAGACGTCGACGCAGTCGGTGTATTTGCACTGGATGCAGGCTTCGGTAACGATGTGGGTCATGGAATGGAGTGGAGATGGTGCTTCGGGACCGCTTCAAAAGCGCGTTCACTGTCGATTTTACGGGTCTTTGCGTTCGTGAAACAAACGCAGACCGATGCCATTAATCCCAACCGGCGTCAACCTTGAACTCCTGCGCCGTGCACATCGCGCCATCAGCCGAGGCCAGGAACAGCACCATGCGGGCAATATCGGAGGGCTGGAGCTTGTCCGGCAGGCACTGGTTGCGCGCAATCGCGGCCTCGCCTTCGGCATCGAGCCACAGGCGCATCTGACGCTCGGTCATCACCCAGCCCGGCGAGACCGTGTTGATGCGGATCCGGTCCGCGCCCAGTGTGTCGGCCAGACTGCGGGTGAGTCCGTTGACCGAGGACTTGGCCACCGAGTAACAGATGTAGCCGGTGCCCTTGCCCTGCCAGCCGGTAGATCCCAGGTTGATGATGGAGCCGCCTCCGAGCCGGCGCATACCGGGCACCAGGGCCTGGATGCTGAAAAAGGCGGGGCGCTGGTTCACCGCCATGCGCTCGTCGTAGTAGTCCAGCGTGACCGCCTCCAGCGCATGCCGGTCGTCGCTGGCCACGTTGTTGACCAGCGTGAAGAAGTCGCCCAGCTCGGTTTGCGCCTGGGCAATCGCGTTTTGCAGCGCCGGTATATCCCGCACATCGCAGGTGCGCCACCAGACGGGCGGGTAGCCGAGGGCGGCAAGCCGCGCTGCGAGCCCCTCGGCCTGTGCTTGGGCGACGTCGACGAATGCCACCTGCGCACCCTGCTGCGCAAACGCTTCGACGATGGCGGCGCCGATGCCGGTCGCTCCGCCGGTGATGAAGACGCGCTGGCCGCGCAGGCTGGGAAAGGTGGCGAGGGCCGTTGTGTGGTGCATGTGGTGGGTTGCGTGGCGGGGGAGTTGACAAACGGATGGCCCCAGCTTGCGAGATGGCATTCGCAGAATGGGCAGCGCCCGATTATTGTGCCCCGCCATGCAGCCAGGTCGGCGCGGGCACAATAGCCCCCGCCATGTCTGTCTACACCGTCTACCGCCAGGAACTGAAGAACCGCGGTTTTCACAGCGATCCTGCCCAGATGCGGGCTGTTGAGGCCCTGGAGCGCTGTGCCGACGAGTGGTCCAACTACAAGCACCGGCGCTCCAACGCCATCAAAAAGTTGTTGGTGCATCCCCCGATCCCCCGGGGCGTGTACCTCTACGGCGGGGTGGGCCGGGGCAAAAGCTTTTTGATGGACTGCTTTTTTGACGCGGTCCCGCTGGTGCGCAAAACCCGCTTGCATTTCCATGAATTCATGCGCGAGGTGCACCACCAGCTCAACGAGCTCAAGGGCTTGGCTGACCCGCTGGACGAATTGGCCCGGCGCATGGCCCGGCGCCACCGCTTGTTGTGTTTTGACGAATTCCACGTAGCAGACATCACCGACGCGCTGATCCTGCACCGCTTGCTATCGGCGCTGTTTGAAAATGGCGTGGGCTTTGTGACAACCTCGAACTTCAAGCCCGATGACTTGTATCCCGATGGGATGCACCGCGATCGGCTGTTACCGGCCATCGATCTGCTCAACGAGAAGCTGGACGTTGTGAGCGTCGATAACGGGATTGATTACCGCCTGCATGCCCTCGCCGACGCCCAGTTTTACCTGAGCCCGGGTGGTCCGCAGGCCGACGCCAAAATGGCGTCGATGTTCCACGCGATGGCGCGGGTCAAGGACCAGGAGCCCGTGCTCACCGTCGAGGGACGCCCCTTGCGCGCGCGCCGTTTGGCCGGTCGGGTGGCCTGGTTTGATTTCTCCACCCTCTGCGGTGATGCGCACTCCCAGAACGATTTTCTGGAATTGGCGGAGCGCTTCGACGCGGTTTTTGTCAGCGACGTACCGGTGATGGACGCGGATATGGCCTCTGAAGCCCGCCGCCTGACCTGGCTGGTTGATGTGTTGTATGACCGCCAGGTGCGCTTGGTGGTTTCTGCGGCGGTGCAGCCGGAAGGCTTGTATCTGCATGGTCCGCAGTCCCACGAGTTTCCGCGCACCGTCTCGCGCCTGCACGAAATGACGGCGACGGATTTCGGTGTGGCGGGCCCGCGGCAGGTGGATACGGCATTGGTATGAGGCTGCGCCGCGTCAGCTGGCTTGCGCGCGCCTTGGCGCTGGCCTGTGCCCTTGTGCCGGCGCTGTCCCTGGGCGTCGACATCTCCGATCCCGCGCTATCGATCCAAATGGAGGCGTTGCAGGTGCAGCGCGTAGCGGTTGATGCGGAGCACAACCAAAGGGATAGCGCCTGTTACGGTCGTTTTCTGGTGAATGCCTGCCGGGCGGATGTGGCGCGGTCGCGTCGCACGGCCTTGGCGGCTATCAAGAAGCAGGAGCTGGCGCTGTCACAGCAGCAGCGCGCATTGCTCGAGCAAGAAGCGGCGAGTGCCGCGCAAGCGCGGCTCGAAACGGCGGCCCAGCAGGAGTTGGATCGCCAGGCCCGTCTGGCAGAGCGGGCCCAGCGCGAGCAAGACTATGCGCAGCGCAACGCGGAGCGTGAAACCGAGGAGTTGGAGCGCCAGGCGCGTGTCGCGGAGCGCGTGCAGCGCGAGCAAGACTATGCGCAGCGCAACGCGGAGCGTGAAACCGAGGAGTTGGAGCGCCAGGCGCGTGTCGCGGAGCGCGTGCAGCGCGAGGCTGACCGTGCACAGCGCCTGCAAGACCGCGCCGATGTGGAGCTGGAGGCGCAGGAGCGGGCCGCTGCACAGACTGAAAAGGAGCGTGCGCTATGGGAAAAGCAGGCTGAACATGCCGCAGTCGCCGCCGATGCCGCTACGTCTGTGGCTCATGCGGAAAAAGCCCGCGCTCTGCAAGAGAAGCGCGCCGCGCATGCGGCGATTGCGGCATCCGCACCGGCTGCGGCCGACCCGGACGCCCGGCAGCGTGCTTTGGACCAGAAGCGCGCGGAACATGCAGCCCTGGCCGCGTCGGGTGAGTCGGGACCGGAGGCGCGGCAGCGCGCCTTGGATGAGAAACGCGCCTCGCACGCCGCGACCGTGATTGCGGTCCCACTCAAGGCGGCCAGCAAGCCCCTGCCCAGCGCCCCGGCGCCCGCTGCCGCTCAGCCCAAAGAATCCGCCCTTGCCCGCAAGCAGCAGGAACTGGAAGAGCGTATCGCCGAGCGTGACCGTCGCCTGCGGGAGCAAAAAGGTTCCCAGTCGGTGCCACTGCCGTCGTCTCACTGAATTGAATTCCACGTGCCGCTGATTGCCGCCGTGCGCCAGGTGTTTGCGGCAGACGGTCCCTTGGTGCGGGATGTGCCGGGGTTTGTGCCGCGTTCGGGGCAGACCGATATGGCGCTGGCCGTGGCGCGGACGGTGCAGGGCGGCGGCGCCTTGGTGGTCGAAGCGGGGACGGGAGTGGGTAAAACCTTCGCTTATCTGGCACCAGCCCTGCTGAGCGGCGCCCGGGTGCTGGTATCCACAGCAACCAAGGCCTTGCAAGATCAGCTCTTTTTGCGCGATATCCCCCGGCTGGCGGCAAGCCTGGGCGCGCCGGTTCGGTTGGCCCAGCTCAAGGGCCGCAGCAGCTACCTGTGTTTGCAGCGCCTAGACGAAGCCCTCCATGGGGACGCCGTGGCCAACCTACCCGCGGCACAGCAGCGCCTGCTGCAAACCGTGCGGTTGTGGGCGCAGCGCACCGCCAGCGGTGATGTGGCCGAGTTGCCCGCGCTGGACGAGGCATCCCCGCTTGTGCCGGTCATCACCTCGACCCGTGAAAACTGTTTGGGTGCATCCTGCCCGCGCGCCGCGCAGTGCCACGTCAATTCGGCCCGCCGTACGGCTTTAGCCGCCGATGTCGTGGTGGTGAACCACCATCTGTTTTTCGCCGATTTGCAGGTCCGTGAATCGGGTATGGCCGAGTTGCTTCCCAGCGCCAGTGTGGTGGTGTTCGACGAAGCGCACCAGATCAATGCGACCGGATTGCAGTTTCTGGCTGTGCAAACCGGCACCGGTGCCTGGAAGCGCCTGGCGGCGGATTTGCTGCTCCAGGCGCAAGGACCGCAGCGCGGTTATGCGGATTGGCATGGTTTATCGGGGGCTGTGTCCCAATCGACGCAGGCAGTGGCAGCGCTGTGTGGCTCGTCGGCCACCATGCGGCGGCTGCCGTGGTTAGACGGTGCCCCTGAGGGCATCGACATCGACATCTGGACCGCAGCGCTGGCGCGCATGGCTGCCACGCTGGAGCAAGTGTGCCGCTGCCTGGATCTGTTGGCCGATGCTGACGTATCCATGCAATTGCTGTCGCAGCGCGCACAAACGCTGCATGAGCAGTTGTCGGTATTTGCGGGAGCAAGTCCGCACGGAATGGTGCGATGGGTAGAGGTGGGCCAGCAGGTGCGCATCTGCGCGTCGCCGCTCAACATCAGTGCGGTGATACGGCAGCACGTGGCCTTGGGTGAACAGTCCAGCAGAGCCTGGATTTTCACGTCAGCCACACTGGGTACCGACGCGGATCTGCGTTGGTTTGTGGAGCCCTGTGGCCTGCAGGGCGCGCGTACGCTGCGGGTGGAAAGTCCGTTTGACTACGCCAGGCAGGCGGCGCTGTATCTGCCACAGGAATTTCCGGAGCCTGCACACCCCGGGCACAGCGCCGCCGTTGCGGCACTGGTGGCAGAGGCGGCCATGCGTTTAGGCGGCAAAACCCTGGTACTGACGACGACCCTGCGCGCTGTGCAGGCCGTTCGCGTGGCTTTGCAGGAGTTCATGTCCCGGCAGGAAGTTGGTGGTTTGGATATCCTGGCTCAGGGGGATGCATCCAAGCGCGAGCTGCTGGAGCGTTTTGCGGCGCATGCGCCCTTGCCTGCGCGGGGGGCTGTGCTGGTGGCTTCGGCGTCGTTTTGGGAGGGCATCGACCTGGCGGGTGACGTGTTGCAGCTCTTGGTGATCGACAAGTTGCCATTCGCTCCGCCCGATGATCCTTTGGTCCGGGCGCAGACGGATGCCTGCAATGCGGCGGGTGGAAACGCCTTCAAGGACATTCACCTGCCGCATGCAGCCATGGTGCTCAAGCAGGGGGCGGGCCGTTTGATTCGGGGGGAGCGCGACCGGGGAATTCTGGTGGTGTGCGACACCCGCTTGCACACCCGGGCGTATGGAAAAAAGTTGCTGCAAGCGCTGCCGCCCATGCGCCGCTTACGGGACGCTGGTGAATGGCAGGCTGCGCTGGCCGGGCTGTCAGAGCCAATGGCCCCGCCGCCGGAGAACTAGCGCTTCAGCCAGTCGTCACCTTCGCCCGCCGGGCCCAGGTACTGGGAGTCCGGAAAGCTGGCAGCGAGGACCCGCCGGGCATCGTCGCGCATCGCGGGTAAACCCATCACATCGTAGGCCTTGTAAATCAAGAAGAGCGCGTCCTCGACGGCCGGCACATTGCGGTATTCGGACACAGCGTTTTGTGCGCGGTTGATGGCCGCCAGGTACGCGCCACGGCGGAAATAGTATTTGGCGACAACAACGTCGTACTTGGCCAGTGCTGACACCGTGAAGCCCATGCGTTGGCGCGCGTCTTCGGCGTAGCGTGACTGCGGGAAGCGTGTCACCAGTTCGCGAAATGCGTCAAAGGACTCCCGGGCGGCTTTTTGATCCCGTTCGGCCAAGTCCTGCCCGGTGTAGCGTCCGAACATGCCCAGATCGTTATTGAAGGTGACGACACCCTTCAGGTAGTAGGCGTAGTCCATCGCCGGGCTGGCGGGGTTCATTCGGATAAAGCGGTCAATCGTGGCCAGCGCCATCACGGGCTCACGGGAAAGGTAGTAGGCGTAGGCCTTATCCAATTGCGCCTGCAGGGCCAGCGGCGTGCCGGCGGCGCGGGCTTCGAGCTTTTCGTACAGCACGATCGCTTTTTCGATCTGCTGGTTGGACATTTCGTCTTTGGCTTCGGCGTACAACTGGGCCGGTGTCATGCCCAGCGTTTTGTCGACCACCGCCGTAGAGCAGGCGGCCATGGCTGACACGAACAAGACCAGTGCCAGCGACTTCAGCAAGCCAGCCCGGCCCGCATCACCCCACAGCGCCGATAATTTGCCGCACAGCATCATGGAACATTCCTTGGAAGATAAGCCGAACAGTATAGCCACCGACCCTCTCGAAAGCGGGCTCGATGAGACGGATGTACACGGCGATGCGATCGAGCTGCGGCAGGTCGTTCTGGGCCTTGGGCAGCATGGCATCCGCTTGGACAAAGCCCTGGCGGAGGTGGTCCCGGAGTTTTCACGCAGCTATTTGCAGCAGCTGATTGAGGCCGGACATGTGTCCGTTAATGGGCGTGTTGCCGCCAAGCAATCGGCCACCGTGCGCTGCGGCGACCGGATGCAGATCAGCCTGCAGCCCACGCCCCAAAGTACGGCATTCAAGCCGGAGCCGATGGCGCTCGATGTGGTTTACCGCGACGCCGATGTGCTGGTTATCAACAAGCCTGCCGGTTTGGTGGTGCATCCGGCACCGGGTAATTGGAGCGGCACGCTGCTCAATGGCTTACTGGCCCTGGACGGTGCTCTCATGGATGTGCCCCGCGCCGGTATCGTGCACCGGCTGGACAAGGACACCAGCGGGCTGATGGTGGTAGCGCGAACCCGGGCGGCGATGGATGCGCTGGTTGCCGCCATCGCTGCACGCGAAGTGGGGCGCGAATACCTGGCTATTGCGCACGGACACTGGGTGCGCGGTCCGCTGTGGCACGCGACGAGCGCGATTGGCCGGGACCCGCGTAACCGGTTGCGCATGGCCGCGGCAAGTCCACGCCCGGCCTTGCGGGGCAAGCGCTGCACGCGTGTCGATTGGGCTTTGCCCACCCGATTACCGGTCAGCCGCTGCGCTTTGAGGCGCGGCCTCCGGCTGCGATGGAGCGACTCATGCGCGCCGAGGGGCTGGGATATACTGGCTTAACACCTCCGGATTGACGGCCAACGGCACGCAATCCGGCGCTCACGTGGCGCGTTGTATGCGCATACGGATTGAGCCAGAGGTGCAGCGTGCCCGCCAGCTCCCCTACAGACGTACATCCATTGGAGCGTGGGCCACGGACCAATGTCATGAAGGAAATCTATGCTCGATGCCAAGCGGGTACTGGAGGCGGCGCTCCTGTGCGCGGATCAGCCCATGCAGATGCGCGATCTGCGCACCTTGTTCGACGAGGCGTTGGAGGAGGGGCAGCTGCGGGACTTGCTGGACGCCATTCGCGCTGACTGGGCCGAGCGCGGTCTGCAACTCACCGAGGTGGCCAGCGGATGGCGTTTCCAAAGCCATCCCGACTTAGCCCGTTACCTCGAAAAACTACACCCCGAAAAACCGCCGCGTTACAGCCGCGCAGTCCTGGAGACTTTGGCCATCATCGCCTACCGCCAGCCGGTGACCCGGGGCGACATCGAGGATATCCGGGGGGTGACCATCAATTCCCAGCTGCTGCGCCAACTGGAAGACCGTGGCTGGATCGAAACCGTGGGGCATCGCGAATCCGTCGGGCGTCCAGCCTTGCTGGCTACGACGCGGCAATTTTTGGATGATCTCGGATTGGCATCGTTGAAAGAGCTTCCTGCTTTGAGTGCCCCGGGCCATGAGAGCGAAGCCTTGGGCCAGCTGCTGGGTGCTGAGGATGCCGATAGCGCCGAGTTGCCGTTTGCCGACGCGCCAGCCGCACAAGCGGATCCCGAGGTTTTGCCTGCGAATGACTCCCCCCCATGAACAACTCTGCCACCACCCCGGAATCCCACCCAGAACCCACCGTCCTGCCAGAAACTGCAGCGGTGGAACGACCGGTTCAAGATGCGCTCTCCGCCGATCCGGCGGTTGCGCAGGAGACCCACCCGAGTCCCTTCCTGGACATCATTTCGGGCCAGTTTGACGCAGAAGATGCCGGCGTTACGGATGAGCCAGTGGCCAAGCGCGTTTTGGCGCCCCAGGTGGAGACGCCCAAGCTGCACAAGGTGTTGGCGCAGTCGGGCATGGGTTCGCGCCTGGAGATGGAGCAGCTCATCCTGGAGGGGCGCATTTCCGTCAACAACGAGCCTGCGCACATCGGTCAGCGGATCCAGTTTGGCGACACCATCAAAGTCAACGGCAAGCCGATTCGCTTCCGCATTGACCCGCCTGCGGCCCGCGTGATCGCGTACCACAAGCCCGCGGGCGAGGTCGTCACCCACGACGACCCCCAAAACCGCCCAACCGTTTTTCGCCGTCTGCCCAAATTGCCCCAGGGCAAGTGGCAGTCCGTCGGGCGTCTGGACTTGAACACCGAGGGTTTGCTGCTTTTCACCAGCTCCGGTGACCTGGCGAACAAGTTGATGCATCCCCGCTTCGGTCTGGAGCGGGAATATGCAGTCCGGGTGCTCGGCGCCCTGAGCGCGGAGGAAAAGCAAACCTTGGTGTCGGGTGTCATGTTGGACGACGGTATGGCGCAGTTCGGGACGATTGAAGACGGCGGTGGCGAGGGCTCCAACTGCTGGTACCGCGTCACCATTTCGGAGGGTCGTAACCGGGAGGTGCGCCGCATGGTGGAGGCTGTGGGCCACGCGGTGAGTCGCCTGATCCGCATCCGCTACGGCGCCATGGTTTTGCCGCGCGGACTCAAGCGGGGCGAGTGGATGGAACTCGACCAGGCTGATATCGGCGCGTTGGCGCAGGCGGCCGGCGGTCGCGCCGGCCAGGGGGGCCACGCGGCCCGTGCCCCCGGTGCCCAGGATGGTGCGCGCAAAGGCGGTTTACGCGGCCCCTTGGTTTCCCGTGCGCGGCGCGATAAGGACCGTGTGCGCGGACGTGACCCGCGCCCCGAAGGTGGTGCCCCAACCGGTCGCCAGCCAGTGCGTGGTGCCAAAGCCCCGGCCCAGCCAGACCCGATGCGTACCTCCTTGGGCTACATCGGAACCGACAGCCTGAGCCGCCAGCGTCAGCAGGAAGCCCGCAAGGGCCGAACCGGCCGTGGTTCTTCGAGGAAAAACGGCCCTTCCGGTGGATTTGGCCGCTAGGACCTGAATGCTAAAATATGGGGGTTTCGCGGCGGCCTGCTGCGGGAAATTAACTCTTGAAGAACAATGACTTATGACTATTGAAAAGACACTTTCCATCATCAAGCCGGACGCGGTTGCAAAAAATGTGATCGGTCAGATCTACAGCCGCTTTGAGGGCGCTGGATTGAAAGTGGTTGCGTCCCGCATGGCGCACCTGTCGCGCACCGAAGCCGAGGCGTTTTATGGCGTCCACAAGGATCGTCCATTTTTCAAAGACCTGGTGGAATTCATGATCTCCGGCCCCGTGATGATCCAAGTCTTGCAAGGCGAAAACGCTATTTTGAAGAACCGTGACCTCATGGGCGCTACCGATCCCAAGAAGGCGGCTCCAGGAACGATCCGCGCTGACTTTGCCGACAGCATTGACGCCAATGCGGTCCATGGCTCAGACGGCCCCGATACGGCAGCTGCGGAAATAGCGTTCTTTTTTGCCGGTATGAACGTTTTTTCCGGCTGAAAGGCAGCATGAGGGCCAACCTGCTCGACTTTGACATCGAGGGCTTGGCCGCTTTTTGTGCGGGTCTGGGCGAAAAGCCCTTCCGCGCAACCCAGCTTTTCCGTTGGATTCACCAGCGCGGCGAGGCGGACTTCTCCGCGATGACCGACCTCGCCAAATCGCTGCGGGACAAATTGGCCGTCTCGGCCCATGTGGCGGCGCCGTCCGTGCTGTCCCAGCATGCGTCGGTAGATGGCACGATCAAATGGCTTTTTGATGTCGGTGGCGGCGACGCCGTCGAGGCGGTTTTCATTCCGGAAACCGACCGCGGCACCTTATGTATCTCGTCTCAGGCAGGGTGCGCCGTGGGCTGCCGCTTTTGCTCAACCGGCCACCAGGGTTTCAGCCGCAACCTCAGCACTGCAGAAATTGTCTCCCAGCTCTGGTTTGCTGAACACTTCTTGCGCAAACACCTCGGGCGATCCACCCGCGTTATCTCCAATGTGGTGATGATGGGCATGGGGGAGCCTCTGCAAAACTATGCAGCTCTGGTCCCAGCCCTTCGGGTGATGCTGAGCGACCACGGCTACGGCCTGTCGCGCCGCCGGGTAACGGTCTCCACCTCAGGCGTGGTGCCCATGATCGAGCGCTTGGCTGCGGACTGTCCGGTCGCCTTGGCCGTGTCTCTGCATGCGCCCGATGACCATTTGCGCAGCCAGTTGGTTCCGCTCAACCTCAAGTACCCCGTGGCCGAATTGCTGAGCGCCTGCGAGCGTTATCTGGCGCACGCGCCCAGAGATTTCATCACCCTCGAATACTGCATGCTCGACGGTGTCAACGACAGCGTGGAGCAAGCGCGGCAGCTTGTCGACGTGTTGGCGCGCTACGGCGATGGCAAAAGCTGGTGCAAGCTCAACCTGATTCCTTTCAATCCGTTCCCGGCTTCGGGGCTTCTGTGCTCGCCGCCCCAGCGCGTTCAGGCGTTTGCACAGGTCCTCACAGAGGCGGGCCTCACGACGACGATACGCAAAACCCGGGGGCAGGACATTGATGCGGCGTGCGGGCAGCTCGCGGGCGACGTGATGGACCGCACACGCGTGCAGGAGCGGATGTCCGGCCAGCGCCCGGTGAAGTTTGTGCGCGGCGCGCCTGCGCTGGCGGGTGCCGCGCTGTGACGCTGCACCGACCTTGGGTGTGGGTCGGCCTGGCGGTCATGCTGGGCGTGTTGCTCGGAGCTTGCGCGGGGGGGTCGGGTCGCGCTGCAGGGTCGGATATCCCGACAGAGTCGGATATTTCCGGCGAACAAAAGCGGGCGCTGTTGCGCTTGGAGCTGGCCTCGGGCTACTTTGCCAACGGTCAGAATTTGGTGGCGTTGGACGAAGTCAAGCAGTCGATTGCCATCAATCCCAATTCTGCCGACGCCTACAGCTTGCGGGGTTTGATTTACACCCGCATGGGCGAGGCGGATTTCGCCGAAGACAGCTTCAAGCGGGCCCTGGCAATCAAGCCCCAGGCTGCGCCCATTCAGCACAATTACGGCGTGTTCCTGTGCCAGCAAGGTCGCTGGTCTGAGGCCGAGAAAATGTTTGCCGCAGCCTTGGCCTTGCCGGCTTATTCGGACAAGGTCAAAACCTGGACCACGCTGGGTCTGTGCCAACGCAAGGCGGGCGCTTTGGCCGAAGGCCGCAGCAGTTTCTTGCGCGCCTACGAGTTGCTTCACAACTGCGCACGCAGTTCCCCAAGTCGCAGCAGGCTCTGTGGTTTGAGCGGAAGGCTTTCGATGAGTGAGGCAGAGCAAGCCCACCTGCTGCGCGTGGCGGATGCCGAATCGCCGACCCCGCAGTCCTCCGCTGCTGAGCGTGCGGGTGCTTTGCTGCGGGCTGCGCGCGAAGCGGCGGGTTACAGCCTGGATGCTTTGGCGACCGTTGTCAAAGTGCCGGTGCGCAAGTTGGAAGCGCTGGAAGCAGGGCGCCTCGACGCCTTGCCTGAGCCGGTTTTTGTGCGCGGCATGGTGGTTGGAATATGCCGCGTATTGCAGGCCGATGCCCAGGCCATCCTGGCCTTGCTGCCGGCCGCGCCGACCAAGCCCTTGAAGCAAGAGGGTGCGATTGCGCCGATGCCCTTTGAGATGACCGGTGCCGATAGTCCGCACCGCCTGTTGGAAGTTGTCGCCAAGCCCTACATCCGCTGGACGCTGGCCTTTATTGTGGGGGCCGGACTGTTGTACTTTTGGCCTGCTGTGTCGTCTTGGACCATGCGCAGCGCGGTGGAGTCTGAGGCCTTATCGGCTTTGCAGCCCTGGGTGGCGAAAGGTATTGTTGCGTCGGCGCCCGAGCAAAGTCCGGTCAGTGCCCCGTTGCCTGCTGAGCCGGAGCCCGTTGTGCTTGCCGTTGCGCCAATTGATGCTGCAAGCAGCCCGGCCAGTGACGCACCACCGTCCCCGCCGGCCCCCGGTGCGGACGTGATCCGTTTTAAATCCCATGGAAAAACATGGCTGGAGATCGCAGACGGTAAAGGTGTCGTCGTCATGCGGCGTGTTTTGGCGGATGGGGAACAGACTGGCCTCAGTGGTCTGTTGCCGCTTTCTGTGGTGATCGGAAATGCCGATGCCACCGAGGTCTGGGTTCGCGGAAAAGTGTTTGATATCAAGTCAATTGCGCATGGCAATGTTGCGCGTTTCGAGGTGAAGTAATGGACACACATGTGGCAGTAACTCCCGGTGCTACCGCTTTTTCGGCTCCGCTGGTGCGTTCCTCGCTCCAAGCCCGGGTCGTGTGGGGTGACCGGGTGGTGACGGTGGGCGGCGGCGCCCCGGTTCGCATCCAGTCCATGACCAACACGGACACCGTGGACGCCGTGGGGACCGCCATCCAGGTCAAGGAGCTCGCCAACGCCGGTTCGGAGATGGTGCGCATCACCGTTAACACCCCGGAGGCTGCGCAGGCCGTGCCGTACATCCGCGAGCAGTTGGACCGCATGGGCATTGACGTGCCGCTGGTGGGTGATTTCCATTACAACGGTCACCGGCTCCTGACCGACCACCCCGATTGCGCGCAGGCGCTGTCCAAGTACCGTATCAATCCCGGTAATGTCGGCAAGGGTGACAAGCATGACCGGCAGTTCTCCCAAATGATCGAGATTGCGATGCGCTGGGACAAGGCCATCCGCATCGGAGTCAACTGGGGCAGCTTGGATCAGGAGTTGTTAGCCCGCTTGATGGACGAGAACAGCCAGCGTGCGGTGCCTTGGGATGCCAAACAAGTGATGTACGAAGCGCTGCTGAACTCGGCGATTGGCTCGGCGCAACTGGCGGAGTCGTTGGGTATGGCTGCGAGCCAGATTATTTTGTCCTGCAAGATGAGTGCGGTGCAGGACTTGATTGCCGTCTACCGGGAACTGGCCAAGCGCTCGAACTACCCCTTGCATTTGGGCTTGACCGAAGCGGGCATGGGTACCAAGGGCACGGTGGCCTCTACCGCCGCATTGGCGGTGCTGTTGCAAGAAGGCATTGGCGACACCATCCGGGTGTCACTGACGCCGGCGCCCAATGAGGCGCGGACACAGGAAGTGGTAGTGGCATCCGAAATACTGCAGTCGCTTGGCTTGCGCAGCTTTGTGCCCAGCGTGACAGCATGCCCGGGTTGCGGCCGTACCACCAGCACCACCTTCCAGGAATTGACGCAGCAAATCGACAATTTCCTGCGGGAAAAGATGCCGGTGTGGCGCACAACGTATCCCGGCGTGGAGTCGCTCAAGGTCGCGGTGATGGGCTGCATCGTCAACGGCCCCGGCGAAAGCAAGCACGCGGATATTGGCATCAGCCTGCCCGGAACCGGTGAAGCGCCAGCCGCGCCCGTTTTCATCGATGGTGAAAAGCGCATGACCCTGCGCGGCAACGCAATTGCCTCCGAGTTCCAGGCCGTTGTCGAAAATTACATTCAAAACCGCTTCGGCTCCCAGGGCCAAGCCCGGACATCCAACACTGCACTGCATGACTAACCCTGCGACCCCGCCAAAGGCAGAGAAGCTCTCTGCTATCAAAGGCATGAACGATATCCTGCCGCCGGATTCGGCGCGCTGGGAGGCTCTGGAGGACACGGTGCGCCGCTTGATGCGTGCCTACGCTTACGAGAACATCCGCACGCCCATCGTGGAGCACACCGCCTTGTTTGTCCGTGGCCTGGGTGAAGTCACCGACATTGTCGAAAAAGAGATGTACTCCTTTGAAGACAAGCTCAACGGTGACAAGCTCACCATGCGCCCGGAGAACACCGCCGGGGTGGTGCGTGCTGCGGTGGAGCATTCTTTGCTCTACGGCGGTGGCAAGCGCCTGTATTACATGGGTCCGATGTTCCGCCACGAGCGGCCCCAACGTGGTCGCTACCGTCAGTTTCACCAGATCGGCGCCGAGGCACTGGGTTTCGGCGGTCCGGAGTTAGACGCTGAGGTCATCCTCATGGCGCACGCTGTGTGCCAGCGCCTGGGAATCACCGACATTGAATTGCAAATCAACAGCCTGGGACAGCCCAACGAGCGCAATGCCCATCGCAGCGCTCTGATTGCACACTTTGAGGCGCACCACGACGTGCTGGACCCGGAGGCGCAGCGCCGCTTGCACCTCAACCCGCTGCGTTTGCTCGATAGCAAGAACCCTGCGATGCAAGAGGTGATTGGCGCTGCGCCCAAGCTCGTTGAATTTTTGGGTGAGGCGTCCAAAGCCCATCTGGCGGCGGTGTTGGAGATCCTCGACGCCAACGGAGTCGCCCATACCGTGAACCACCGGTTGGTGCGGGGCTTGGACTACTACAACCTGACTGTTTTCGAGTTCGTCACCACGCGCCTGGGTGCCCAGGGAACGATTTGCGCAGGCGGTCGGTACGACTACCTCATGGAGCAAATCGGTGGAAAGCCGGCGCCCGCTGTGGGTTGGGCCATGGGTATGGAGCGGGTACTCGAATTGATCGGCGACCAGGCCTTGGTCACTGCGCCGCTGGACGTGTACGCCTTGGTGACCGATGCGGCCTATTTCCCGCGTGTGCACCAGTGTTTGCAGTTGTTGCGCCAGTGCGGTCTCTCCGTTCACATGCAGGCTGTCGCGGACGGCGCGCTCCCCGCTATCAAATCACAATTCAAACGCGCCGATGCATCGGGGGCCCGCTACGCGTTGATTTTCGGCTCCGACGAGATGGCCGAGGGCGTGGTTACCGTCAAAGCCTTGCGTGACGCGTCGGTGGCGCAGGTCCGCCAACCCTTGGATAGCGTGGCCAATTGGGCGCACAGCCTACAATCCCGCGCTTAACCGTTAGGCAGCCATGGCAACCAATCTCAACCTCGAAGAACAAGACCAGCTTGATGCGCTCAAGCACTTTTGGAGCCGTTTTGGTAATGCGATCAGTGCGGTTTTGCTGCTGGTTGTGCTCGCACTGGCCGGTTGGAACGGCTACCGGTATTGGCAGGCGCGCCAAGCGGCGCAGGCCTCGGCCATGTTCGATGAAGTGGAACGTGCGGCGGGCGCTTCGGATCTGGTCCTCGCGCAGCGGGCCTTTGATGACATGAAGCAGCGCTTTGCCGCAACCAGCTATGCGCCCCAGGCTGGATTGCTGGTGGCCAAGTTGGCGGTCGATGGCGGCAAGGAAGATGCTGCGGCCACAGCGACCGCTGCTTTGCAGTGGGTGGCAGATAACGCCTCCGATGACGGTTACCGCGCAGTCGCAGCGCTGCGTCTGTCGGCATTGATGGTCGAGGGGCAGCAGTACGAGCAGGCGCACAAGGTGTTGGAATCGGTGCGGGCCGACGCATTTATCGGGTTGGCGCAAGACCGTTTGGGCGATCTGTATGTGCTGCAAAACAAGCCGGCGGAGGCGAAAGCGGCCTACCTCAAAGCGTTCTCCGCGATGGATGCGGACTCGGAATACCGCCGGCTGATCAAGATCAAGCTCAATGCCTTGGGCGTAGAACCTCCCGCCCCCGCTGGAGCGGGCTGATGCCCCACTTGGCTATCTGGCGCAGATTCCGGCGTCCCTGGTTGCTGGCCGCTCTGGCGGCGTTTCTGGTGGGGGCGTGCGCCGGCCCGGAGAAGCCCAGCCCCGCCGTGCTCGCGCCGAACCCGGCAAGCTTGCCGGTTCGCTCTGTGTGGAGTAACCCGAAGGCGCTGGGCGAAGAACCCCTGGATATCAAAGTCGATGGTTCGGACGTGTTGGTCGCGACCAAAGCCGGGCGCATTGTTTCCTTGAATGCCGCCTCTGGCGGCGAAAACTGGCGCGTGGACGTGGGTGCTGCCATCACGTCCGGCTTGGGTGGCGACGCCGCGCGCATGGCGGTAGTCACCCAGGGCAATACGCTCGTCGCGCTGGAGCAGGGCAAAGAACTCTGGCGCGTCAACATGCAGGCTTTGGTTTTGACCGCGCCGCTGGTTGCGGGCGGGCGTGTTTTTGTTTTGGGTGGCGATCGCATGATCAGCGCGTTTGACGCGGCCACCGGCCAGCGGCTCTGGCAGCAACAGCGAACTGGCGAACCTCTGATCCTGGCCCGCGCTGGTTTGCTGACCGCGGTGGGAGACACCCTGGTGGTCGGATTGGGTGGCCGCGTCGTGGGGTTGAATCCCCAAAACGGGAGCACCCGATGGGATGTGGCCTTGGCCAACGTGCGTGGAACCAATGAAGTAGAGCGGCTGGCTGACATCGTTGCGGGCACCAGTCGCCGGGGTGCTGCGCTGTGCATGCGGGCCTTCCAATCTGCCGTGGGCTGCGTGGACGGCAACAGCGGGCGGCTGCTGTGGACCCGCACGGCAAACGGTTTTGCAGGAGTCGCAGGTGACGCCAATGTCTTGGTGGGAACCGAGGCCGATGGACGTTTGCGCGCCTGGCAGCGGGCTTCGGGTGAGGTTTTGTGGAGCAGCGAGAACTTCCGGTTCCGTGGCCTGAGCGCACCCGTGGTGTGGGACCGCAGCATGGTTTTTGGTGACAGCGCCGGCTTCCTCCACTTTTTGGATGTCCGGGATGGAACGCTGGTGAACCGCCTGGTAACCGATGACTCGGCGGTTGCGCTGGGGCCGGTGGTGGTCGGCAAGAATGTGGTGGTCGTCACCCAGCGCGGCGGGCTGTACGCCTACGCGTCTGACTAGAGGGCTGTTGTCGATGAAGCCTGTGATTGCTTTGGTTGGCCGTGCCAACGTGGGCAAATCGACCTTGTTCAACCGCTTGACCAAGTCGCGTGACGCTATCGTCGCAGACTTGGCGGGCTTGACCCGTGACCGCCATTACGGCAACGCCACGCACGGCAAGCGCGAATTCATCGTGGTGGACACCGGCGGCTTCGAGCCTGACGCTGTCAGCGGCATCTACAAGGAAATGGCGAAGCAAACCCGCCAGGCCGTTGCCGAAGCGGATGCCGTGGTTTTTGTGGTCGACGCCCGCAATGGCCTGTCGGTGCAGGACCATGAAATTGCCAAGTACCTGCGCCGTTTGGGCAAGACCTGTGTGCTCGCGGCGAACAAAGCCGAGGGCATGACGCAGGGCCTCCAACTCGGCGAGTTCTTT
Organism: Betaproteobacteria bacterium; assembly: GCA_009924455.1. Classification (GTDB taxonomy): domain Bacteria; phylum Pseudomonadota; class Gammaproteobacteria; order Burkholderiales; family Burkholderiaceae_C; genus Allorhodoferax. The sequence goes on along the minus strand of RFRO01000003.1, from coordinate 23,451 downwards.
GAGCTGGGCTTGGGTGAGGTGCTGCCGATTTCTGCGGCGCACGGGCAGGGCATGCGCTCGCTGTTGGACATGGTGTTCGCGTCTTTTGGCATCGATCCCGAAGAGGAGTCCGAGGCGGTGCCAGAAGATGGGGCTATCCGACTGGCGGTGGCCGGTCGGCCCAATGTGGGCAAGTCCACGCTGATCAATACCTGGCTCGGGGAAGAGCGCTTGGTGGCATTCGACTTGCCGGGAACCACGCGTGACGCCATCACCGTGCCGTTTGAGCGCGGCGGGCAGCGATTCGATCTGATCGATACCGCTGGCTTGCGCCGGCGCGGGCAGGTTTTTGAGGCAGTGGAAAAATTTTCTGTCGTCAAGACCTTGCAGGCCATTGCTTCGGCAAACGTGGTGCTGTTGCTGATTGACGCGCAGCAGGGCGTGACCGACCAGGATGCGCACATCGCGGGCTATATTTTGGAGTCCGGTTGCGCGGTGGTTGTGGCCGTCAACAAATGGGACGCCGTCGATACGTATCAGCGCGAGCTGGTCAAACGCTCGCTGGAGACGCGGCTTGTTTTCCTCAAATTTGCTGACGTTCACTATATTTCTGCACAAAAAAGGCAGGGTTTGGGTCCGGTGTGGGACTCCATCGCCCAGGCCCACCGTTCAGCAAACTGCAAGATGCCCACGCCCGTCCTGACGCGGCTTTTGTTGGAAGCCGTGCAGTTTCAGACGCCCAAAAAGAACGGTGCATACCGCCCCAAGCTGCGATATGCCCACCAGGGCGGGATGAACCCGCCCATCATTGTGGTCCACGGAAACTCTTTGGAGCACGTTACCGAGACCTACAAGCGCTTTTTGGAGGCCCGCTTTCGCAAGGCCTTCAAGCTCACCGGCACACCGCTGCGGATCCAGATGAAGTCATCGGCAAATCCTTTTGCCGAATCGAGTTAGCACCTATGGGTGCCTTAGTGCCAGCTTTCATAGGGATATGAAGCATCCGCCCGGGCGGCGTATGCTATCGTTAACCCTTGTTTAATCCTTCTAACACGGAACATATCGTGACCAACAAAGGCCAACTCCTGCAAGATCCCTTCCTCAATGCCCTGCGCAAAGAGCATGTACCCGTTGCGATTTATCTGGTGAATGGAATCAAGCTGCAGGGACAGATCGAATCCTTTGACCAATACGTGGTTCTGCTGCGTAACACCGTCACGCAGATGGTCTACAAACACGCTATTTCCACGATTGTTCCCGGCCGCGCCGTGAACTTCACGCCACCGACTGGTGATGACGCCTAAAACAAACCGGGCTCACTGTCTAGACAGCCATCGCGCGCATGGGCAGAGCCCAGATTTGCGTTGAAAGAAAAATCCAACAATCCTGACGCGCGGGCCATTCTTGTCGGCGTGGATTTCGGGCATCCGCATTTCGACCGCACCCTCGAAGAACTGGGCTTGCTGGCGCAAACAGCGGGCCTCGAGCCGGTTGGGCGCATCACATGCAAGCGCCGTGCGCCCGACGCGGCCCTGTTCGTCGGAAGCGGCAAAGCCCAGGAAATCAAGGAGTTAGCCGCACAGCTTGGAGCCGGTGAGGTCCTCTTTGACCAGGCGATCAGCCCGGGCCAACAGCGCAATTTAGAGCGGCGATTAGAGATGCCGGTCAACGACCGGACCTTTCTGATTCTTGAGATTTTTGCCCAGCGCGCTCGCAGCCACGAGGGAAAACTGCAAGTTGAGTTAGCTAGGCTCCAATACCTCAGCACGCGCTTGGTGCGCCGCTGGTCGCACTTGGAGCGCCAGCGCGGCGGCATCGGTGCGCGGGGCGGCCCGGGTGAGACCCAGATTGAGTTGGACCGGCGCATGATCACCGCGAGCATCGTTCGCACCAAAGACCAGCTGCGCAAAGTGCAGCGCCAGCGCGGCACCCAGCGGCGGCAAAGAGAGCGCAACGGGGCTTTCAACATCTCCTTGATCGGCTACACCAATGCGGGAAAATCGACGCTATTCAATTCCCTGGTCAAGGCGCGTGCTTACGCTGCGGATCAACTGTTTGCTACGCTGGATACGACAACCCGGCAGATGTACCTGGGCGACGTTGGACGCTCGGTGTCTTTGTCCGACACGGTCGGGTTCATCCGCGATTTGCCGCACGGTTTGGTTGATGCCTTCAAGGCCACTTTGCAAGAGGCGGTTGACGCAGACCTGCTGCTCCATGTCGTGGATGCCGCCAACCCCCATTTCCCCGAGCAGATCGCGCAGGTCCAATCGGTATTGCGGGAAATCGGCGCGGCCGAGGTGCCGCAAATACTGGTGTTCAACAAGATTGACGCGTTGGCCTCGGGTGCCCAACCGGTGCGTATGGTCGACAGTTATGAAATTGATGGACAGCAGTGTCCGCGCGTATTTATCAGTGCCCGCGCGATGACCGGGTTACAGGGCTTGCGCGAATGCCTGTCGCAAGCCGCCGTCCTTGACGCGGACCGGGACGCGGAAGCGCTCCTGCCGCTGAGCGCTTAACATCCCACCATTCCCGTTAGAAAGCTGACGTATGCGTTTTGCCATGTTTTCCACTGTCCAGGCTGCGATTTCGCGCTGGGTGCGACCGGTATGGAATCTCAACGACAGCCGTTGGGGCCGGTCCGACCCCGACGGCACGAAAGACACCAAAGATCCTAAAGCGGACGAAACACCCCCAGCGCCGCAAGAGCCGCGCACCAGTGCCCCGCGCCCTTCGGCCAGCAATGCGCCCCCGGATCTCGAAGAAGTGTGGCGTGATTTCATTCACAAAATCAATGGCTTTTTCGGTGGTGGCTCCCGCGGGCCGCAGGGCCCCCGCAATGGCGGCTCCATGGGTCCGCCCGATATGAAAAACGCAGGTCTGGGTGTAGGCGTGATCGCCGCTATCGTGGCCTTCATTTGGCTGGGAACCGGCTTTTTTATCGTGCAGGAGGGTCAGCAGGCGGTGATCACCCAGTTTGGAGGTTACAAGACCACGGTGGGGGCCGGTTTCAATTGGCGCCTTCCCTATCCTATTCAGCGCCATGAAACCATTTCTGTAACGCAGATCCGCTCGGTGGACATCGGCCGCGACAACGTGCTCAAGGCGACCGGCTTGCGGGAGTCCGCCATGCTGACCGCCGACGAAAATATTGTCGACATCAAGTTCGCGGTTCAATACCGCTTGAGCGACGCGCGCGCCTATCTGTTTGAGAGTAAGAACCCCAGCGAAGCGGTGGTTCAAGCGGCGGAAACGGCTGTGCGCGAAGTGATTGGCAAAATGAAAATGGACGCCGCGCTGTCCGAAGAGCGCGACCAGATTGCGCCGCGTGTGCGCGCACTCATGCAGGAAATTCTGGATCGTTACAAGGTGGGAATCGAAGTGGTTGGCATCAACCTGCAGCAGGGCGGGGTCCGTCCTCCCGAGCAGGTGCAGTCCTCATTTGACGATGTGTTGAAAGCCGGCCAGGAACGGGAACGTGCAAAAAATGAGGCGCAGGCCTACGCCAACGACGTGATTCCCCGCGCGGTGGGTTCGGCTTCGCGGTTGAAGGAAGAGGCGGACGCTTATAAATCCCGCATCGTCGCACAGGCGCAGGGTGATGCACAGCGTTTCAAATCGGTTTACAACGAATACCAAAAGGCACCACAGGTAACGCGCGACCGGATGTACCTGGATGCCATGCAGCAGATTTACAGCAACGTCACCAAGGTTTTGGTGGAATCGCGCCAGGGCGCAACCCTGCTGAATTTGCCGTTGGAAAAAATTCTGCAAATGAACGGACTGGATGCGCTGAGCCCGGCGCCGGCTGCCGTCACGCCGCTTCCGGCTACGCCAGCGATTACCCCGTCTAACGGGCTGGACACCCGCAGCCGCGATACCTCGCGCAACCGCGACCGCGATACCCGCTAGGAGAGCATGGAATGAACCGTATTGGATTTATCGTCGCGTCGATTTTTGGTATGTGCGCTGGCGCATTTCGGATCCCGCGCCCTATATCCGCAATGTGGGTTTGAACGAGGGCGCTGGCGCCAACCAGCTCAACCGGGTGGTGCGCAATGCCTTCCAGGAGGAAATCAACAAGCGCACGGTGAAGGAGTTGCTGTCGCTCAAGCGCGAAGCGCTGATGGCGGCGGTCAAGGCCGAAGTGCTGGAAAAAGTGCGCGGCGAAAAGCCCTGGGGTGTTGACGTGGTGGATGTGCGCATCACGCGTGTCGACTATGTAGAGGCGATCACCGAATCGGTCTACCGCCGCATGGAAGCCGAGCGCAAACGTGTTGCCAATGAGTTGCGATCCACCGGTGCCGCCGAAGGCGAAAAAATCCGCGCCGATGCAGACCGCCAGCGCGAGGTCACGATTGCCAACGCGTACCGGGACGCACAAAAAATCAAGGGTGAGGGCGATGCCGAGGCATCCCGCATTTACGCGGAAGCCTTTGGCCGTGATGCCCAATTTGCCCAGTTCTACCGCAGCCTGGACGCCTACAAAGCCAGCTTTGCGAACAAGAGCGATGTGATGGTGCTCGACCCGGCCGGTTCCGAGTTCTTCAAAACCTTCCGCAACGGTGGCAACGTTGGCGGTGGCGCTGCGGCCAACAAACGCTAGGGCGCGCGGGATGTCTGCCTGGGTCCTGCCGGATCACATCGCCGATGCCTTGCCCTCAGAGGCGCGGCATATCGAGGAAGTCCGGCGCAAGCTGCTCGACATGGCCCGTTGCTACGGTTATGAGCTGGTGATGCCGCCGCTCATGGAGCACCTCGAGTCCTTGCTCTGCGGCAGCGACCAGGGGCTGGACTTGCAGACCTTCAAGCTGGTGGATCAGCTCTCAGGCCGCATGCTCGGTGTGCGCGCCGACAGCACACCGCAGGTCGCACGCATTGATGCCCATTTGCTCAACCGCCAGGGTGTTGCGCGCTTGTGTTACTGCGGGCCGGTTCTGCACACCTTGCCTGCCAGCCCGCAGTCCAGCCGCGAGCCCTTGCAGTTCGGCGCGGAAATTTATGGACATGCGGGCCTGGAGGCTGACCTGGAAATTCTCACCCTGGCACTGGATACGCTCAAGGCGGCTGGTGTGGTGGGCAGCACGGTCGATTTTGCGGACGCCCGCATCGTCCATGCCTTACTCGCGCAGTCCGGGCTGGCTGCTGACCAATTGGGAGCCGTGTACCAGGCGCTGGCGGCCAAAGATGCCCAGGCTTTGGCCGATGCCACCGCGAATGCCCAGGCTGACATGGCGGCAGGTCTTGCGATGCTGATGCAGTTGTACGGTGATAACGCGGTCCTGACTGAGGCGCGTGCGCGCTTGCCGGCCGTGCCCCTCATTCGTGCGGCGCTGGATGACCTCGCGTGGTTGGCGGGCCATGTGCAGTCGCACGCGCCGGGCGTGCAGGTCTCCTTTGACTTGTCGGATTTGCGCGGTTACTCGTACTACAGCGGTGTGCGGTTTTCTATTTTTGCCGCCAAGGCCCCGGACGCTTTGGTGCGCGGCGGGCGCTACAACGCGGTGGGCGCGGCATTTGGGCGGGACCGCCCTGCGGTAGGTTTCAGTCTGGATGTGAAGACGCTGGTCCGTGCGGTCACCCCGCCGGCTCTGCATGCGGCAGTGCGCGCACCCTGGGGTGAAGATCCCGCTTTGCGCGCTGCCATCGCCCGTTTGCGCGCCGAAGGCCATACGGTTGTTTGCGTGCTCCCGGGCCACGAGAGCGAAGTCGAAGAATTCCGATGTGACCGTGCGCTGGTGCTGCAATCCGGCAACTGGACTATTACAACTTTGTAGAACTACACATGAATACCAAACCGGGCAGAAACGTCGTCGTGGTCGGCACCCAATGGGGTGATGAGGGCAAAGGCAAGCTGGTCGACTGGCTGACCGAGAGCGCGCAGGCTGTGGTGCGCTTCCAGGGTGGCCATAACGCCGGCCATACGCTGGTCATCAATGGCGTCAAAACCGCCCTGCATTTGATCCCCAGCGGCATCATGCGTGCCTGCGTGAAGTGCTACATCGGCAATGGTGTGGTCTTGTCGGTGGCCAAGCTGTTGGAAGAAATGGCGGGCCTGGAAAAAGCCGGCGTGGAATTGCGCTCGCGCCTGCGCATCAGCGAAGCATGCCCCTTGATTTTGCCGTTCCATGCGGCCCTCGATGTGGCGCGCGAAGCGGCGCGTGAGAAGGGCGGCAGTGAAAAAATCGGCACCACCGGGCGCGGCATCGGTCCGGCCTACGAAGACAAAATCGGCCGACGCGCGCTGCGCGTGCAAGACCTCAAGCACCCGGAACGCTTCGCCGCCAAGCTGCGCGATCTGCTGGACCTGCATAACCATGTGTTGACGACTTACCTCGGTTCTGCGGCCTTTGATTTCGGACCGCATCTGGCGCCGTACATGCAAGATGGCCGTGTTCTTTTTCAACCGGTGTTCGATGAAGCGATGCGCCACGCGGCGATCCTCCAACCCATGGTCGCTGACGTGTCGCGCGAACTCAATGAGGCCCATTTGCGTGGCGACAACATCCTGTTTGAAGGCGCGCAGGGCACCTTGCTCGATGTCGATCACGGCACTTACCCGTTTGTGACCTCCAGCAATTGCGTGGCGGGTAACGCGGCCGCGGGCGCTGGCGTGGGCCCCGGCTTGTTGCACTACGTCTTGGGTATCACCAAAGCCTATTGCACCCGTGTTGGCAGCGGACCGTTTCCCACCGAACTCGAATGGGAAAAGCCCGGTACGCCGGGCTACCACATGAGCACGGTGGGGTTTGAAAAAGGTGTTACCACCGGGCGCTCACGCCGTTGCGGCTGGTTTGACGCGGCGCTGCTCAAGCGCTCGGCGCAGGTCAACGGCTTGTCCGGCCTGTGCATTACCAAGCTCGATGTATTGGATGGTCTGTCCGAGTTGAAGCTCTGCACCGGGTACCGGCTTGGCGGTGAACTGGTGGACATTCTTCCTATGGGAGCGGACGACATTGCTTTGTGTGAACCGGTGTACGAGACCCTGCCGGGATGGAGTGATACCACCGTCGGCATTACCGATTACGGGCGTCTGCCGGTGGCGGCCCGGCACTATCTGGAGCGCATCGAGCAGATCACTGGCGTGCCCATCCACATGGTCTCCACCAGCCCGGACCGTGACCACACGATTTTGATGCGCGATCCTTTTTTGGCCCCCTGATTTTCAACTTTCAACCGGAGTTCCGCATGTTGACTGAAGATGGCAAGCACCTGTACGTCAGCTACGACGAGTACCACAACCTGATCGAGAAGTTAGCGATCAAGGTGTTCCAGTCCGGCTGGGAGTTCGACACCATTTTGTGTCTGGCGCGCGGCGGTATGCGCCCCGGTGATATCTTGTCGCGCGTGTTTGACAAGCCCTTGGCCATCATGTCCACCAGTTCCTACCGCTCGGACGCAGGTACGGTGCGAGGCAACCTGGACATCGCCCGTTTCATCACCACGCCCAAGGGCGAGATCGCTGGCAAAGTGCTGCTGGTTGATGACCTGGCCGATTCCGGTCACACCCTGAGTGCGGTGATGCACCAGCTGCGCACCAACTACAAGCCAATCACTGAGTTGCGCAGCGCAGTCATCTGGACCAAGGCTTTGTCGACTTTCAGCCCCGATTACTCGGTGGAATTTTTGCCGACCAATCCCTGGATCCACCAGCCCTTTGAGAGCTACGACGCGATGCGGCCCGAGCAACTCATCCACAAGTGGAGCGTCTAGCGCGCTATGGAGAAAAAGGCTTCCACCGCGCTGATCCACCACCCCTACCGGCCCCCGGAGGGTTTCGATTCGCCGCAGCCCGGCATCTTCAAAGCCTCATCGGTCTTTTTCCCCAACGTGGCAGCCATGCGCAGCCGCGAGTGGAAAGACAAAACCGCCTACACCTACGGTCTGCACGGCACACCCAGCAGCTACACGTTGGAGGAGCGTTTGTGCACCCTGGAGGGCGGCTTGCAGTGTGTGCTCGCGCCCAGCGGCCTGGCCGCTTTGGCGCTGGTGTCGCTGTCCATGCTGCGTTCAGGCGACGAGGTCTTGCTGCCCGACAACGTCTACGAGCCCAACAAATCGCTGGTCGAAGCGGAGCTGAAGCATTGGGGCATCACGCACCAGTTTTACGATCCCATGGACCTGGCCGATTTGGAATCGAAGCTGAGCGACAAGACACGCCTGGTGTGGCTGGAGGCTGCGGGTTCCGTGACCCTGGAGTTCCCCGATCTGCCGGCTTTGGTGCGGCTGTGCACAGCCAAAGGCATATGCACCGCGTTGGACAACACCTGGGGTGCGGGCATTGCTTTTAATCCCTTTGACCTGCTGCCCGGCGTGGTACCGGCGCTGGGTGTGGACATTTCCACGCAAGCCCTGACCAAATACCCCAGCGGCGGAGGCGATGTATTGATGGGCAGCGTTATCACCCGTGACCCGGCGCTGCACATGCGCATCAAGCTCACCCACATGCGCTTGGGGCTGAACGTAGGCTCTAATGATGTGGAACTGGTGTTGCGCGCGCTGCCCAGCATCTATTTGCGCTACCGGGCCCATGACACCAGTACCCGCGCTGTGGCGGCCTGGTGCCAAGCCCAGCCCGAATTCGTCCAGGTCTTGCATCCGGCCTTGCCCAGCTCACCCGGGCACGCCCATTGGCGAAGTCTGTGCACAGACGCTGCGGCTTGTCTTTTTTCGGTGGTGCTGGACGCGCGTTTCAGCCAGGCGCAGGTCTACGCTTTTGTGGACGCATTGCGCCTGTTCCGCCTGGCCTACAGCTGGGCCGGGCCCATCAGCCTGGTTGTGCCCTATGACCTGGCGCGTTCCCGCGGCCGTTGGCCCGCCCAGGTAGCGCGGGGCGCGGTAGTGCGTTTTGCGGTGGGCTTGGAAGATCCGCAGGACCTGCAGGCCGATATCGCGCAGGCTTTGGCGTTGCTGCGCACCTAGTCTTGTCCGGTGGCTGCCCGGGATGCCGCGGGTGTTAAAGTCTGCGCTACCCTACTGAAAGAACAACTTGGCAACTCCCAATTACGGTTACGAAAAGCGGCAGAAAGAGCTGGCGAAAAAGCGCAAGAAAGAAGACAAGCTCAAGAGCAAAACCGAGCGCCGCACCGATGGCAGCGAGCCTTCGGCCCAGGGCGACCACACACCCGATGCGGTAGAAACTTCCGCACATCCCGAGATCACACCGCCCAGCCCTTAAGCTGCGCTGCCACAGCGTCCATCGCTGCTGCGCCGCGTCCCTGCGGCGCAATACCCAAGGCCTGGGCAAACTGGCTGAAGTTGCGCTCCATGGACTGCACATACACCGGGTCGTAGTGTGTCAGCAGCAGGTCTTGCACCACCGCAGCCAGGTCGCCGCGGCCCACGCTGTCCTTCCATGCCGCTACCACCGCCTTCCCGCGTTGCGCCGTGAGCACGTCCAAGCGGTTACAAAAATGCGCCGGGTTGGCGACGAAATAAGCGTAATCCTCTAACAGCAATTGCACCCGCTCGGCCAGCGGTAATTGCAGGTTGATGCAAGGGCTTTGGCGCATGCGGTGCATCAGCCGCTCGGGCACGGATACGTTTCCGACCTTCTTGCTTTCACTCTCCACAAATACCGTGCGTGTCGTGTCAAAGCGCCGCAGGGCATCCCACACCAAGCTGTCAAAACGCTTTTGACTCGGCTGTGGCACACCGGGTATCGCCCCTAATACCGAGCTGCGGTGCTGCGCCAGCGCTTCCAAATCCAGCACCTGCGCACCTGCGCGTTGCAGCGCGTGCAGAAGCCGCGTCTTACCGGAACCGGTGGTTCCGCATACCACCTGAAACTGCAGTGCCTCGGCGCGGACTTCGATGTCTTGCAGCATGGCGGCCCTGAATGCCTTGTAGCCGCCTTCGACCAGGTTGACCCGAAAGCCGATCTGGTCCAGCACCAGCGCCAGCGAACCGCTGCGCTTGCCCCCACGCCAGCAATAGAGCAGGGGGCTCCAATCTCGGGCCTTGGCGATGACCTCGCGCTCAATGTGTGCACTGATGTTGCGCGCAGCCAGCGCCGCGCCCCGTTTTTTGGCTTCAAAGGCGTTGACCTGTTTGTAGGTGGTGCCGATGAACTGGCGCTCAGCGTCATTCAGCGTGGGCCAGTTGAGCGCCTGGGGAAGGTGGTCTTCTGCAAATTCGGATTCGCTGCGCGCGTCGATCACGGTGTCGAAACGGTCCAGGTTCTGCACCGCATCGGCGGCGGTAATCAGCGTCAGGCTCATGGCAACAGCCGCTTCAATCCGGGCCAGACGTTGTTGAGCAAAATCGGGTGAGCCGCCGCCGTGGGGTGGATACGGTCGCTTTGGAACAGGTCGGCTGCGTTGGGTGCATCGGCCACATCTTTGAGAAAAAACGGCACCAAAGCTGTCTTCTGTTCTTTGGCTACGGTGGCGAAACTAGCCGCAAACTGTTGCGCGTAATCAGGCCCGTAATTTGGCGGCACCTGCATACCCAGCAGCAGCACCTGCGCTTTGGCGGCCTGCGCCAGCCGGACCATGGCGCGCAGGTTCTCGCGGGTCATCTCCAGCGGCAGTCCACGCAATGCGTCGTTACCCCCCAGCTCGACAACCAGGATCGCGGGGGCGTGTTGTTTGAGCAGCGCTGGCAAGCGCACCAGCCCGCCCGATGTGGTGTCACCGCTGATGCTGGCGTTGACCACTTTCACCGCGCGCTTTTCCATCGCCAGGCGTTGTTCCAGCAAAGCAACCCAGCCGCTGCCCTTGGCCAGCCCGTATTCGGCGCTGAGCGAATCGCCCAGTACCAGCAGCGTCGGCGGTACGCTTTGCGTCAGAGCGGTGTCTGCCATCAGAGCGTTGTCTGCCATCAGGGCGGTCAGGCAGCCTAGGATACAGTCGCGTCGATTCACAGAAGGCCCCATGTCAGATTCCATTGTTTCGGTAGAAAAAGTGTGCAAAACCGTCGAAGACTCGACCGGCCGCTTGCAAATCCTGCGTGATGTCGATTTTGCGCTAAGCGCCGGTGAGACTGCAGCCATCGTTGGCGCGTCCGGTTCAGGCAAGAGCACGCTGCTGTCCATCCTGGCCGGTCTGGACCTTCCGAGCAGTGGCACGGTGCGCATCGCCGGTGCCGACCTGTTCAGCTTGGACGAAGACGCGCGGGCCGCTGTGCGGGCGCGTTCGGTGGGCTTTGTGTTCCAGAGCCTGCAGTTGCTTGGCAACCTGACCGCGATTGAAAACGTGATGCTGCCCCTCGAACTAGCCGGTCGCCCGGATGCACGCGCCGCTGCGGCGCGCATGCTCGAGCGCGTGGGCCTGGGCAGCCGCTTGAAGTCCTACCCCAAGGTTCTCAGCGGTGGTGAACAGCAGCGGGTTGCGCTGGCGCGGGCTTTTGTGGTGCAGCCGGTGCTGCTGCTGGCAGACGAGCCCACCGGCAGCCTGGACTACGCCACGGGCGAGACCATCATGGCGCTGATGTTGGCGTTGAACCAGGAGCAGGGTACGACGCTGGTGCTGGTCACGCACGACCGCGGTATTGCAGCGCGCTGTTCGCGCATCTTCACCATGGAAGCCGGGCGATTGCGTGAGGGTGCGCAGGCAGCTGTTGCTACAGCGGCGGGATAATGGCCTATGTCTAGCGCCAAAACCTTGTTCGGCTTCCATGCCGTCGGGGTGCGTATCAAAACCGCACCCGCATCGATTCTCGAAATCCATATCGAACCCACCCGCCGCGACGCCCGTATGCGCCAGTTTGTGGAGCGCATCAAAGAGGCCGGTATCCGGCTGATCGAATCCGATGGCCTGCGCTTGGCCAAGCTGTGCGGCAGCCATGGCCACCAAGGCGTGGTGGCGCGTGTGCAGGCCATCATCCAAACGCATTCGCTGGATGAATTACTGGAGCGGCTGGAAGCCAGTCAAGCCGATCTACCTGTGGCGCAGCGCGTGCAGCCGCTGCTGCTGGTGCTCGATGGCGTGACCGATCCGCACAACCTGGGTGCATGCCTGCGGGTGGCTGACGGTGCCGGTGCACATGCGGTGATCGCCCCCAAAGACCATGCGGCCGGTATCAACGCGACGGTTGCCAAGGTGGCCAGCGGCGCGGCGGAGACCGTGCCGTATTTCATGGTCACCAATCTGGCGCGCACCCTCGGTGAACTGAAGGAACGCAACATCTGGGTCATTGGCACCAGCGATGCGGCTACACAAACTGTCTATGACGCTGACCTGCGCGGTCCGGTGGCCTTGGTGCTCGGTGCCGAAGGTGACGGTATGCGCCAGCTCACCGCCAAGACCTGCGACCAGTTGGTCCGTATCCCCATGCAGGGTGCCGTGGAGAGCCTGAACGTGTCGGTGGCCAGCGGCGTCTGCCTGTTTGAGGCGGTGCGCCAGCGCACGCGCGCGGCTTGACTGTCATTTCTGGAGGGTTTGGTATGCACACCGTGAATCGATGGAGACGACGTGGCGGCGTCACGCTGCTGCTGGCCGGGTTGGCGATGCTGGCCGCCTGCACCCAGGAGCAGCAAAACAAAATCGGCCGGGAGATCCAGAACTGGACCGGCACCAACGGCGTGTTGGAGGTCTACGCCGGCGACAAGCTGGTGCGCCGCTTTATCCAGATTGATAAATTGACCACGGCCATGGGAACCGACGACAACAAGCCGCGACCCTACCGGTACGGCTATGGCTACCTGGACGAGAACATGAATATGCAAGTCGACCCGGGCGAGAAAAAGGTCTACTTCGAGATCAGCGACTACGCCACCAGCTACGTATTCTTCGAAAATCCGCGCTAAATCCAGCCTGCTGCGCCCAGGGTCGCGCCTGCGGCTATCAGCCACAACATGTGGACCCAAGTCTTCCAGACCAGCACAGCCGATGTAGCGGTGAGCGCCCACAACACGGGGATGTCTTGCGGCAAACCGTGTGCCGCGCCCAGCGTCCACGCGGTGGCCAGTAGCAGGCCGATCACGATCGGGCCCATAGCCAGTTTGAAGCCGCGCACGCCCAGACGGGCGCGGTTGCGGTGCACCCAACGCGCCGCGTACAGCGTCAGCGTGGTCGAGGGCGCGAGGATGCCGATGGTGGCGGCCGTGGCGCAGGCCAGCGGCAATAGCCAGGCGAGCGCGGGCGCATGCGCGCCGGCTGCAGCATTGGCTCCCACGTTCCAGGCCAGCACTGACACAAACAGCAGGTTGGGGCCGGGAGCTGCTTGTGCCAGCGCGATGGAGGCGCTGAACTGCCCGTCGCTGAGCCAATGCTTGTCCAGCACCAAAAAACGGTGCATTTCTGGCACCGTCGTGATAGCCCCACCCACGGCCAACAACGACAAGGTGAGGAAATGCACAAACAGGGCGAGGTAGTCCGCCCAGGCAAAGGCGCCCAGATCCGCTGCGCTCATGGGTGTGACGCGTCCGCGCGGGCCTGCAGCCAGACCAGGCGCCAGGCCCACAGCGTGGCAGGAAGCCCCAGGCCAAGCAACAGCCAGACCAGGGGCACATGCAAAAGCACCGCGCCGCACAGCGTGAGAGCAGCCAGGATGGCGCAGCCCGTAGCCCCGAATGGATGGCCACGCAAACCGCTGGTCAGCTTCAGCGCGGAGCCGGCGATCAGTCCGGCGGAGACGGCGCCCATGCCGCGCAGCATGCCTTGCACCAAGGGCAGGTCCAGCATGCTGAAGAGCGATGCGGCCAGCGCCAGGACCACCACCGAGGGGAAGACCATCAAACCCGCCGCGGCGGCCAGCGCGCCGCGCGCGCCGAAACAGCGGTCGCCCATCAGGACAGCGAGGTTGCAGACATTGGGCCCGGGCAGCACCTGGGCCACGGCCCAATCCTCTAAGAATTCAGCGGTGCTCAGCCACTGGCGCTTCTCCACCAACTCCCGTTGGACAATGGCCATCACCCCGCCGAAGCCCTGCAACGCAATCCATGAAAAAGAAAAAAATAGATCGCGCAAGGAGCCCGGGCCACGGCGCGCGACATCCGCAGAATTGCTCATGTATTACTTGAGGTTTCCGGATAAAAACTGCGCCAGCCTGTCACTTTTTGGTTGGCTGAGCACGTCGCGCGGCGCGCCTTGCTCTTCGATCAGCCCCTTGTGCAAAAAGATCAGGTGGTTGGCCACCTCGCGGGCAAAGCCCATCTCATGGGTTACCACCAACATGGTGCGGCCCTCCTGCGCGAGCGCCTGCATGACCCGCAGAACTTCGGTCACCAGTTCCGGGTCCAGGGCGCTGGTGGGTTCATCAAACAGCATGACCTCGGGCTCCACCGCCAGCGCGCGGGCAATCGCCACGCGCTGCTGCTGGCCGCCGCTCAGGTGCGCCGGGTAGCGGTCTTCCATCCCCACCAGATCCACCCGTTGCAGGTAGCGGCGCGCGGTGGCAACGGCCTGCTCACGCGGCACGCCCAGCACGTGTACCGGCACTTCAATGATGTTTTGCAGCACCGTCATGTGGGCCCACAAATTGAAATGCTGGAACACCATGGCCAGGCGCGTGCGCAGGCGTTGCAGTTGCAGCGGGTCCCGGGCGTTCAGTTCGCCGTTCTTATCAGGCACCAGGGCTAATGCTTCGCCGGCCACGGTAATGCTGCCTGCGTTGGGTTTTTCGAGCAGGTTGATGCAGCGCAGCAGGGTACTTTTGCCCGAACCCGAGCTGCCGATGATGGCAATCACGTCGCCCGCAGCGGCTCGCAGGGAGACACCGCGCAGCACCTCGTTCGCACCAAAGCGCTTGTGGATGCCGTCAATCTGGAGTTTCAGGGCAGGGGTATTCATATCCATGGTTGTATTCAGGCTCCGAGCAATTCGCCACTGCGAAAGGCGACCGCGCCGGCAATCTTGGCCAGTTCACAGCCGGTGGTGACATAGCGGTCCCGGATGCGGGCATATAAGACGCCGTCCACGCCGGCGCACACGCGCTGCGCCGTGTGGGCCAGCGGATCAATCAATTCAGCGACCAAATCGCCCGCGCGCAGTTGCTGACCCGGCTCGACCGCAAACACGACCAGACCGGGAACGGGGGCGTACAGGGTTTCCGATCCGGCCAGCGGTGTGGCTTCACACGCCGGCGGTGGCGGGACTGCAGCGGGCACATCACGCAAGACGCCGACGTGGCGCAGGTAGTTGGCAATCGCCTGGGCGTCCTGCGCGGCCAAACGGTGCTCGACTTGGGCCTCACCGCGCAGCTCGATCGTGGTGCTCAGGCAGGCTTGGGGCAGGGGCGCGGTCGATCCGCTGGCCGCCAGCGCATCCGCCAGCCGCCACCAGACGCCCGAGAGGCTCTCGTCAAACGGGCTGCTGCCGGAATTTTTGGCCAGCAAAATCGCCCGGCTATGCAGATAGTGGGCCAGCGGTGCGAGCTGCGGCCAGCAGCTTTCTTCGCAATAAAAATGCAGAACGGCTTCGCAGTCGCAATGCAGGTCGAGTACGTAATCGGCGTCATAAGAGAGCAGCAGCAACTGCCTGCGCAGGCTGGCCAATTCGGTGTCCGTTTGCCACTGTTCCAGATAGCGCCGCATAGCCTGGCGGACCAGAGCAACATTGGCGCCTGCGTCGTCGCCCAGCGCGGGGAGCACCTCGGCGCTGATGCGGGCGAAGAAGTCCGGGAAATGGCGGTTGAAGTTCCCGCCTGTGTTGAATTCAAAACGCCCCATGGGTTTGTGCTGCAGGCGTTGCGCCGCACCGACCGGGTTCGCCATGGGCACCAGCACCACCTCGCCGTGGATTTGCCCGCGTGAGTCTGCGGCCTCCAATAGGGGGCGCAGGTGGTAGGCCGCCAACATGCCGGGAAGTTCTTCGGCGTGCAGGCTGGCCTGGATATAGACCTTGGGGCCGCTGCCGGGGGTGCCGAAATGCAAACTGCTCAGTGTGGTCTGGCGGCCCAGGCTGGGTGAGCGGAGTAGGTGGTCGTGGCGTTGCATGGGGTACAGATTACGGGGCGTGCGGTTCAGGCTTTTTGTGGTGACAGGTAGGCCAGGAAATGCCGTTCGGCCGAGCGGAACAGGCCCACCAGCATAAAGGTGGCGAGCAGGTAGATGCCCGCGGCAAATAAAAAAGCCTCAAAGGGCAGATAAAACTTGCTGTAGACGCGGCTGGCGGCGGAGGTGACGTCGATCATGCTGGGCACCGCGCTGGCCAGGCTGGTGCTTTGCAGCATCATCACCACTTCGTTGCTGTACGCGGGAAGCGAGCGGCGCAGCGCGCTGGGCAGGATGACGCGCCACACCGTGCGCCAGTGGCCCATGCCGTAGGCCTGCGCCGCTTCGATCTCGCCGGCACTGGTTTCGCGGATGGCGCCGGCCAACATCTCAGCGGTGTAGCCGGCGGTGTTCAGGCTGAAGGCCAGCAGGGCACAGAAAAATGGTTCTTTGAAGTAAGTCCAGGGCCAGATGTCGTCCCACCGCGCTTGGATCCATTCGAGCTGGCCCAGGCCGTAGTAGATCAAATACACCTGTATCAGCAAGGGTGTGCCGCGCACCACGTAGGTGTAAGCCCCCACCACCGCGCGCAACACGGCGGAGCGCCCGGTGAGCGCCAGCGCAAACAGCAGCGCCAGCACCGCGCCAATGGCCAGGCTGGAGAACAGCAGGGCCAGCGTGGTCAGAATGCCCTCGCCGTACAGCGCCAGGTTGTTGGGCTGGAAGATGACGTCCCACTTCATGCGGCGCACTCCATCACAGCGATACCCGCCGGGTACCCAGGCTGTAGCGCGCGTCCAAGCGACGCAAAACCCACAGCGAGGCGCTGGTGAACAGCAAAAACAGCGCGGCAGTGAACAGGAAAAACTCGAATGGCGAGCGGGTGGCAGCGCTGGCCTGCTTGGCGATGTAGGTCATCTCCTGCAAACCGATCAGGCTGACCAGCGCGGTCGACTTGATCAGTACCAGCCAGTTGTTGGTAAAGCCGGGCAGGGCGTAGCGGACCATCTGCGGCGCGGTAATGCGCAGAAAGGTTTGCCGCCGTCCCATGCCAAAGGCCCAGGCCGCCTCGGCCTGCCCGCGCGGAATCGCCAGAATCGCGCCGCGAAAGGTTTCGGTCATGTAGGCGCCGTAGATAAAGCCCAGCGTCAGCACCCCGGCCACAAAGGGATTGATATCCACCGAGCCTTTACGGCCCAGCGCTTCCATCAGGTGGTTCAGTCCCATTGTGCCGCCGTAAAACACCAGCAGCATCATCACCAGATCAGGGATGCCGCGCACGACCGTGGTGTAGGCGGTGCCTGCGGCCGACGCCAGGCGTCCCGGGGACAAGCGCGCTGCAGCCCCGAGCAAGCCGAAAACCACGGATACCGCCAGCGATGCCAGCGACACCGCTATCGTCACCAACGAGGCTTGCAGGATGCTGAGGTAATAGGCATGCATGGGCAGTCAGGTGTAACCGAAAACCGGCCCAATTCTCCGGTTTCTGCTTCCGCAGACGCAAAAAAATCGGCGCACTCTGGTCAAAGTGCGCCGATTTGTGGCTGTGCCGACCCTTGGGGTCGGCCGGAGCAGGGGCTTATTCGCCGTACACGTCGATGTTGAACTTGGCGAAATACTTGTCGTTCAGGGTCTTGTAGCTGCCGTTTTCGCGGATCGCTTTGATGGCGGCATTCAACTCGCCTTTGAGCGCGTCTTCGCCCTTGCGCAGGGCGATGCCGGCGCCGTAGCCGAAGTACTTCGGCTCTTTCAGATCAGGACCGGCTAGGGCGAATTTCGCGCCTTCGGGCTTGCTGAGGAAACCGCCAGTTACCTCCATGAAGTCGGCCACGGTTCCGTCCAGACGGCCGGATTTGATATCCAGATAAACCTGGTCTTGCGCTTCGTAGCTGTTGACCACCACACCGGCGGGCTTGAGTTCGCCCATGGCATAGGCCTCTTGGGTAGAGCCTTTGAGCACGCCGATTTTCTTGCCTTTGATCGAGGCGGGGTCGGTGTACTTGACGGTTTTCTTCAGCACGATGCGGCTGGGGGTGTTGTAGTACTTGTCGGTGAAGTCGACTTCTTTCAGACGGTCATCGGTGATCGACATGGAGCTGATGATGACGTCGTATTTTTTGGCATTCAGGCCGGGGATCATGCTGTCCCACACTTGCTCGACAAAAACGCACTTGCGTTTGATTTGCTCGCACACCGCGTTGGCGATGTCCACGTCAAAGCCAGTTGGCTGGCCATCTGCGGTCTTGTAAGTGAATGGCTCGTAGGTCGGGTCAATGGCCACTTTGAGTTCGGTTGGAGCGGCTGGGGCCGCAGCGACTTGTTCGGCGGCGGGTGCGGGTGCTGGAGCCGGCGCTTCGGCTTTTTTGCCGCACGCGGCCAACAATGTCAAAACGGACAGGCCGAGGAACAGTTTTTTCATGAAACAACCTTTGAAGAGTGGGAATGTCCCGCTGGTGTCTGAGGGCAGGACTGTCTCGGATTTTAGGTGCAAAGGTAAACTTGGCCGATGAACGCTCCCCTTGACGTGTCCTTCTTTGCCCGCGCTGCCAAGCCGCTGGGTAGCTACCGCAAGTACTGGGCCTCGCGTTTCGGGACCGCGCCGTTTCTACCGATGAGCCGCGCCGAGATGGACAAGCTGGGATGGGACAGCTGTGACATCGTGCTGGTAACCGGTGACGCCTATGTCGATCACCCTAGCTTCGGCATGGCGGTGGTGGGCCGCATGCTGGAGGCGCAGGGCTTTCGGGTCGGCATCATCGCGCAGCCGGACTGGACCAGCGCCGAGGCCTTCAAAGTTTTGGGCAAGCCCAATCTGTTTTGGGGTGTGACCAGCGGCAACATGGATTCCATGATCAACCGCTACACCGCAGACCGCAAGATCCGCAGTGACGATGCGTACACGCCCGGCGACATCGGCGGCAAGCGGCCGGACCGCGCCGCCATTGTGTACAGCCAGCGTTGCCGCGAGGCTTTCAAAGACGTGCCGCTGATTCTGGGTGGTATCGAGGGCAGCCTGCGCCGCATCGCCCACTACGACTATTGGAGTGACAAGGTGCGTCGCTCGATTGTGGTTGACGCCAAGTGTGATTTGCTCTTGTACGGGAACGCCGAGCGTGCGATCGTGGAAATCGCGCACCGGCTGGCGGCCAAAGAGCCCGTGGCGCAGATCACCGATGTGCGCGGAACCGCGTTTGTGCGCCGGCCCGACGATCCGGGTAACGCCGAATGGATAGAGATCGATTCCACCAGCGTGGACACCCCGGGTCGGGTGGAGGCGCATTTCAATCCCTACATGACCACGGCCGAACTTGCGGTGGAAAACGGAGCCACCTGCGCCCGCGACGACGAGGCCAAGCAAGTTGCCCATGCGGCTGAGACCGCCGCCCAGGGCAAAGCAATGGTCTTCCAAGCCAACCCGGCGCTCAAAGCCAAACTCAAAGTGCCGCCGCGTGAGCGCTCCGTGATCCGTCTGCCCAGCTACGAGGCGGTCAAAAGTGATCCGGTGTTGTACGCCCACGCCAACCGCGTGCTGCACCTGGAGACCAACCCCGGCAACGCCCGCGCGCTGGTGCAGGCCCATGGCACGGGCGCAACCGCGCGTGACATTTGGATCACCCCGCCGCCGATTCCGCTGACCACCGCCGAGATGGACATGGTGTTCGACCTGCCGTATGCGCGAAGCCCGCACCCGGCGTATGCCGACGCGCAGGGCGGCCACGATGGGGTGACCAAAATACCGGCCTGGGAGATGATCCGCTTCAGCGTAAACATCATGCGCGGCTGCTTTGGCGGCTGCACGTTTTGTTCGATCACAGAGCACGAGGGGCGCATCATCCAGAGCCGCTCGGAAGACTCGGTCATCAAAGAGATGGAAGACATCCGCGACAAGGTAAAGGGCTTCACCGGCACCATCTCCGATCTGGGCGGCCCCACGGCCAATATGTACCGGCTGGGCTGCAAATCCCCCGAGATTGAAGCCGCCTGCCGCAAACCCAGCTGTGTTTATCCGGGCGTTTGCCAGAACCTCACCACCGACCACGGTCCGCTGATCAAGATGTACCGGCGCGGGCGCGCGCTCAAGGGCATCAAAAAGATTTTGATCGGCTCAGGCCTGCGCTATGACCTGGCGGTCAAAAGCCCCGAGTACATCAAAGAGCTGGCGCAGCACCACGTGGGCGGCTACCTCAAGATAGCGCCGGAGCACACTGAAACCGGCCCGCTCTCCAAAATGATGAAGCCCGGCATCGGCTCGTACGACAAGTTCAAGGCCTTGTTCGACAAGTTCAGCCTGGAGGCGGGCAAAAAGCAGTTCTTGATCCCGTATTTCATCGCCGCACACCCCGGCACCAGCGATGAAGACATGCTGCATTTGGCCGTGTGGCTGAAGAAAAACGGTTTCCGCGCCGACCAGGTGCAGACCTTTTACCCCAGCCCCATGGCCACGGCTACCGCCATGTACCACAGCGGGCGCAACCCCCTGCGCAAAATCCATCGCACGGCGAAAAGTGATGAAGAAACCGTGGACATCGTGCGCGGTGAAAAGCGCCGCCGTTTGCACAAAGCGTTTTTGCGCTACCACGATCCGAATAACTGGCCGCTGCTGCGCGAAGCGCTCAAGGCCATGGGCCGCGCCGATTTGATCGGCAATGGCAAGCACCATTTGATTCCCACCTTCCAACCCTTGGTGGACGGCAGTTACCAAAGTGCGCGGCGCAAAAATTCCACTGCCGCCCCCGCGCAAAAGCCCAACCGCCAACCGGTGCCTGGCCGTATGCTGACCCAGCACACCGGTTTGCCGCCGCGCGTCACCGGCGCGGCGCGCGCCACGCGCAAACGCAGCGGCGCGTGAGCGCATTGGGACGCTCCGCTTTTTCAGGCGGTTAGAATCGCAGTCTCCGGAGAGGTGGATGAGTGGTTTAAGTCACACGCCTGGAAAGCGTGCGAGGGGTAAAACCCTCCGCGGGTTCGAATCCCGCCTTCTCCGCCAGATTGTCATGCAACTGAAAATATGCATCGACGTGGATGTGAACATATACCCACATCCCACCAAAAAGTTGGTGCGTGCCTCTCAAAATAGTGGGCCAACGTCCAACCAATCACACTAGCCAGCTGCCAATCGAGGTCCCAATCCCGAGGGGTCACACCTGCGGGTGCGTCGGTGGAGCATTCAAACTAAGGCTTTATATGGTCTCAAACCTTCGCGCAAGCATCCTCACCCTGGCCGTCGTGTTGCTTGCTGCAAACACACAACTCTTGGCCCAAGAAAGGGTCTGTGCAAATGGCACGCGCAGCCAACTGGGTGTGTGCCCGGAAGACGGCAACGGTGGACGCGTGCCTGATGCAAAGCCCCGGCTGAAACTTCCACCATGCCCCGACAACCAATGGTTCAAGGAATGGCACATGTGCCATGTTCGGGAGGACCTCGGCGGCGGGGTGGTAATCGATGCCGATTTCATGAACGGTACGGTGTTCGACCCCTCAGCGCCTGTTGTGCGGCCGGGGACCTATACATTCATTGATCAATTCAGCGATGAACTGATGGATCAGGGCCCCTTGCGGTTGGCTGGAGCGCGTGTGTTTGTTAACTTTGCAGACTTAGTCAAGGATGGCAACGCGCGTAAATTCAAGGTGCTGGTGAGTTTCGACACAAAGAGCCCTTACATGTTAAGCAAAAGGATTGGTGTTGGCTCGATTGCTGTGCCCGTGGATGTTCAATGCAGGGCGCGATCATTCAACATCGATGGCCCGGTGATGGGCTATATCGAAGCACAGGGAAATGGGTACCCGCTGTTGATTTCGGATGCCAAGAGCAGCCCAAATGACGCTGTCACAGAGGCTGATATCCAAAAGGCTGCGCGGGAAGCTGGCGGTTCTGCCCTGCAGGGCGCGCGCGTGGTGAGCAATGTTTTGAACAGTGTGTGCAAACCTTAACGCGCGCCGAGGCCCTGCGCTAATTCACCACTTCACTGATCGTCAGCTTCACCTGCTTCGCGCCTACGGCTACATGCGGCAGTGTTCCGATCAGGTCGCCGGGCTGCGGTATGGCTTGGCCCGATTTGGAAATACGGGCCTTCACGGTCACATGGGATTGACCGGATAGCTTGGCCTCGGGGCGCATGGCCATGCTGTCGTCCAGGCTGAAGTCCAGCGGAAGCGCTTGCACGGTGGTGCGCATGATGGCCAGTGGCATCGGGCTGCCTTGTTCGGCCTGCGCATAGATAAAGACCACATCGGTGGGATCGGCCTTGGATTTCACGCTATCGGATATCGTGACGCGGCCGCTGATGCGGCTTGCAGCGTTGGCGGCGGGTTCTGCTTTTGTGACTTGGGCACTCAGTTCTACTCCGGCTTTTTCCGCCGCTGCGCGCAGTGCGTTGTCCACAGCCAGCGCCTCTTGGCTGCCGTCGGCGAGCTGGCCGCGCAGTGTTGTCCAATAAGCCAACGCTTGTTTGAATTGTCCTTCTGAAAAGGCGGCGCTCCCAGCCAGGAGTAAGGCGTTGGCATGTTGCGGGTTCTTGGCCAGAATTTTGCGGATCACGTTCCAGGGTTCGCCGGCAAATTGGCCGCCGTTTTTGGCGGCAATCACCTCCACCCGTTCGATGGCAAGCCGGTCATCAGCATCCAGTGCCACGGCCCGGTTGTACGCCTCTATGGCGGCGTCATACTGGTTTTGGTTGCGGTACGTACGGCCCAGCAACACCCAGCTTTGGGTGTCCTGGGGATTGGCCTGAAGTTTGACCTTGAGCTCCGCCTCCATGGCCGCGTAATCTGGCGTGCCATCACTACCAGCATGCGCGGCCAGGGATGGTTCGGCGACGGCCATCGGATCACCAAGGGTCAGGTAGACGAATGCGCCCAGTAGGGGAAAAACAAGTGCCAGCACTACTGCACTGACGACAGCGCGTTGGCTGTTGCTGGAGGCGTTGGCCGCCGCATGGGTCGCTTCGGGAATGTCTTGCACCACGCGTATCGAGAGGTCTTGCCGCGCGCGATCGAAGTCGGCCGGGGCCATATCGCCCGATTGCACGGCGTCTTGCAATTCCTGCAGTTCCTCGCGGTAGATGCGCGCGTTGTCCTCATCGGGGGCGTCTGCGCGGCCGGACTTCGGCTTGCGCAACATGGACCACAACAAAACTGCGACCACCGCAAAGGTGAGGGCCAAAGCGATGGCAACAAATTGGGAAACAGGATTCACGGGTGGTCCGCCGGGTTGAGTAGGTGGTCGGCGCGCGCCAGTTGGGCTTCGCTCAGGCGCGTCTGCTCGGTTTGTTTTTGGCGTTCGCGCATGTAGAGCCAGACCATGCCGATCCCGCCCAGCAGCACGGCAAAGGGGCCGAACCACAGCAACCAGGTCACTGGTTTCACTTCCGGCCGGTACAGCACAAAGTCGCCGTAGCGCGCCACCAGGTACTGCTTGATTTCGGTATCGGTTTTTCCGGCTTTGACCAGGCCGCGCACTTCCACGCGCAAGTCGTTGGCCAGTTCGGCGCGTGAAGAGGCCAGCGTTTCGTTTTGGCACACCAGGCACCGCAGTTCTTCGGACAGGTGCAGCATGCGCGCTTCCACCCAAGGTTCTTCGCCGACTTCAACCGCCT
>RFRO01000200.1 GCA_009924455.1 Betaproteobacteria bacterium | reverse complement strand
CTCGCCGGTCGGGGTCACCGAGGCAGCCACGTGGGTTTCGCTGGTGTGGTCGTTGATGGCAGCTGCGAGGTGGTGCGCATTTCCCAGCGCCGGCGTCAAGACACCGTCCTGGTAGCTGGCAATATCCACACCGCTGATGGACAAGGGCATGCTTAGGCGGATCTGGTTGGGCGGAATCCGAATTTCGTTGTAAGCGCTTGCCGTTACGCCCGTATTCGGGCTGGGCGACAAGACCAGCTGAACTTGCTTGCCCGTGGTCACGATGCTGGCAGTAACACCGGTAGCCGCCGATTTGAGATTGATGGCTGCAACCAGGCCCGACAGGCCATTGGCGGCCGAGGTATCAATGGTCTGGCCACCGATTTCCATGGCCATATTCAAAATGGACTCGCCCCCAATCGAGGGGGTGCCGTCAGCCGTATGCATCTCTACAGTGATGGGCAAACGGGTACTGTCGGTCGCGCTGACCGCCTGTCCGTTGATGGTGACGGTGTCGACCAGGGCGTTGGCATTCACATAGGTTTTGGCATTGATCCAGTTCGCCAAATCACTGGCCTGGCGGCTGGCGCCGTTGCTGGGCGCATCCAAGGCACCCAGTGCCACACCATTGAGCACAAACGCATCGGCCGGAATCGCCGCAGTTTGGCCGGTCTGTATGCGGTTGCCTTGCAAAACGGCGGGGAAGGAGTCGTAACGTGAAATCTCGTCTTTGCTGTTGTAGACCGGTTGCTGCCGAACCGTCGCCTGTGCGCCGTAAAAAACCTGGATGTCTCGGTAGCCCTCGGTGCCGGAGACATTCAGATAGTCTTCCGAGTACCGCGCACCTTCGGCAAAGCCGTTGGCCGGCGTCATCAGAACTTCTTGCATGTCCGCGCTCAGGCTGCCGCCAACCAAAGCGCGACCGTCACGGGTCAGAATATTCAAGTTCTGGCCGCTTTGCGCCGCATCCAGAAAAAAGCTGACGTCCTGCATCCCTCGTGCGACCGATGCCAGGGGTTGGATGGGCACGCTGCTGGCCACAGAAACCGTATGCCCGGCGCTCGGGTGGGCGTTGTTGACAAACACCTTGCTGATGTCGTCCGCGCGCACAATGGGTTTGCCATCCGCGGTCGTACTGGTCCCGGAGATGCTGGGGTCGTAGAGCAGCGTGGCATCGGTTCCGCTGGTATTGGTGTCTTTTTCAATCACCCGGAACTGGGCTGCCGCGCTGACCCGCATCGGATCGTCAAAGGCAACCCGCATACCGCCCGCCGCACCGGAGGCCGCTGGGTCAAATGTGAACAAAGTGCCCGCTGGCTCGCCGTACCCATCGATACCGCCCAGGTGCACTTCGTTGACTGCACCGGCAAATGATTTGGCCAGGTTGTCCAGGGCTGCGCGTGAACTGCCCAGTACCTGCTCACGGAAAGTCATCAAGCCGGAAATGCTTCCGCTGGTCGGACCGCTCAAAGCCAATGCCTTGCCGTAGGGATCCAGCACCAAGGCCACTTTTTCCGGTGATGCCGAATTGAAATTTGCGCCGATTTCCACGGACTTGTTGCCGCTGACCACCACGTCCTGGGTAATCGACGGACCCAGGCTGACGGTCACGGTGCCGTTCAAATCGAATTTGGTGTTCACATGCGCCAAATCCGACATCTCACGCAGCAGTTGGTCACGCTGATCGAGCAAACCGGGCGGCTGCGCGTCGGCAGTCCGCTGTTTGGTCAGCTGGCTGTTCACCATGGCCAGCTGCTTGGACAGGGAATTGACCTGCTCGACCTGGCCCTGCACTGCCTGGCTGGTTTCTTCCTGGATGGAATCGAGTTGCGCCGAGAGCTGGCCGAAGCGGTCGGCAACACCCTGCGCATCACGCACAAAGCTGCTGCGCAACACGGTGGATGCCGGGTCGGTTGAGACATTGCGCACGGAGGAATAGAACTGATCGAGCGCGGTGTTCAGGCTCATGGACTCACCGCCCATGATGTCCACCACCCGGTTGGCGTAGTTCACCATCGGTTCCTGGCTGGTCAGATCGCTGTTGCTGTTGCGCAGATTGGCCTCGACAAAGGCGTTGTACTGGCGGGTGATGCGCTCCACAGCGACGCCTGTACCCATAAAGATGTTGCCGGTCTGCGTGACCGGATTGGCCGCAAAGTTGGCGGTCTCGCGCGAATAGCCGACGGTGGAGACGTTGGCAATGTTGTTGCTGGTTGTGCTCAGTGCCCGCTGGTAAGCGGCCACGGCATTCGATGCAACGCCCAGGATGTCGCTCATGGCCTGGCTCCGGCAGACGCATCAGCGGCTGGGACGATAGGCCGCTGCGCAGCACCCAGGGGCAAGGGGCCGCCAGTCCGCGGCAAGGCCAGCGGACTTTGGGGCACCTGCTGCAAGGACAACGGCACTGCGGCGGGCGGTGCCAGGCTAAACCCTTTACCCGATACGGCCCGTGACTGCAACACGCTGGCGGTCGAGGTGGCCTGTTGGCTCTGCAACTCCTGCAAGGCCTTGGCGTTGGCCGCCTGCACCGCCGGGTCGGGCATGTTTTTGATCAGCATATCGGCCAGGCCCAGGGTGTTTTTCTTGGCCATGGCCAGTGACACTTCCTTGTCGAACATGCCTTCAAACGTGTCTTTGGCCTGCGACTCCACCAAATCACTCTTGAAGCTGGCGTCGCGCATGGACTTCATCATCATCTGTAGGAACAGCGCTTCAAATTGCTGGGCGGTTTCCCGGGCTGCGCTCTTGCCATCCTTGGCGGCCTGGCCTTTGAGGCGGCCCAGCGCATCGAAGTCGAGGTAGGAGCCCGCACCAGTGCCGGTCAGCGCCGCACTGGCTGAGGGCGGAAGATTGTTGGAAAGCGCGTCCATGCTGCGGTCCGGTACGTAGGGTTCGGAATCAA
>RFRO01000199.1 GCA_009924455.1 Betaproteobacteria bacterium | reverse complement strand
AGCGCGGCAATGCGCACGAATGCGGCGTTGTCCTCTTTGTCAGGCGGCGCGTCCATGACGATGCGGCTGCCCGCCGCGTCGGTGCTGTCAATCCGGAAATAGCGCCGAAAGCTGGCGTCTGCTGAAGCCATGCGCAAGCTGTCGGGTTGAAGCTGAAAACCCGGCGTTTGCGCCTGTAGCCAGCGGTTGAAAAGTTGCTCCCGGGCGGGGTCGGCCCAGGCGATGTCAGAAGGGGGCGTTACAGGCATGGCGGGATGATAGCCCGCACAATGCGGCGACCAAACTCCCCATTTTTCGCCGCAAAATGGGGTATGCAAACGAATACCAACACGGCGTCATCCCAGGTATCTGCCATTGCGCCGCCTTTCGCGGTGCGCATCCATCCGGTGGATTACCGCAGCGCGCAGGACGCCGCCGACGTGCGCGCCTTGCTCGATCTGTATGCCCGTGACCCAATGGGTGGGGGCGAGGCGCTCGATGTGGATGTGCTGCTCCGGCTGTGTGGCGATCTCGCCAAACGGTCTGACGCTTTCAGCTTCATTGCCTGTGTGGATGCGCCGCAGCGGCAGGCGATTGGCTTGATCAATTGCTTTGAGGGCTATTCCACTTTCAAGGCCCGCCCGCTGCTCAATGTCCATGACCTCATCGTTCACCCGGGTTACCGGGGCGCGGGAGTTGGCCAGGCTTTGCTGGGCGCGGCGCATGACCTGGCGCTCGCGCGGGGCTGCTGCAAGCTCACCCTGGAAGTGCTCAGCGGCAACGCAGTCGCCATGCGCAGCTATGCGCGTTTCGGGTTCACCAACTACCAGCTGGACCCGGCCGCAGGGCAGGCAGTTTTGATGCAAAAGTGGCTGTGAAGCCAGCGGCCGGGAACGCAGGCGCGGTACGCCCTTATTCGGCGATGACCTGACCTCGCACCTCGCCGCCGGGGTTGGCTGCCGTGTGCAGGTTGACATACCACTTGCCTGCTAGCAGGTCTGCGGCCTGGGCAGCGGTCAAGACCGCGCGGCCCTGCACAGGGCTTTCGCCGATGTTGCTGATACCCAGCGCGACACCGGCGTTCTTGCCGGCCTCTGCCGGTCCGTGGAAATGTGCGGCCTTCACCGGCCCGCTCAGGCCGCTGTAGCGCAAGGTGTAGCTGAATGTGTTGGTGGCTTTGTCGAACTCGGCTTGCAGCTGGCCCATGCCAGCGCTGGTATTGGGCGGCACTTCTGCAGCGCCCGACAGCGTGGCGCCTAAATTCAGCGAATCGGCGTGGCCTGCGCCGCTGGCCAGCAAGGCCATCGCGCTGGCGCAGGCGAGAAGGGTGGATTTGACTAGTTGCATGCTCGCTCCTTGTTGTGTGGGGGGATGGCTGGAACCGCAATGTAGCGGGTTGCGTGCAGGCGTGACCCCATAGGGACAATCCTGATTGGGATCCCGACGGACCACCGCCCATTTGCCTGAACTTTGATGTGGCGCAACACAGCGTTCACACAGGGCGCGCACCCTTGCGGTGTGGCGCTGGCAATCCGCCGGGCGCATTTCTCAGGAGCTTTCCATGACTTTGGCATCCAAACTTTCATCCGCACGGCTCGCCGGTACTGCGCGCACCTTGCAGCTGCTCCCAGTGGCGCTCGCAATCGCTGCAGGCTCGTGGGGCTTCAGCGCCCAGGCCGAGGCAGTTGCCACGCACCCCGCAAAGCACGCCATGCAGGCGCAGGGCTGTCACCACATGATGGACGGCGAGCACATGGGCGCCATGCACAAAGCCCATTTGGCCGCGATCAAAAAGCAGCTGGCCCTCACGCCGGAGCAGGACGCTGCTTGGGGTCGCTGGGAGGAATCAATCATGCCTGTTGACGGGATGCGTCAACCTGATATGAAAAAAGCTGATTGGGCCGGGCTGACCACGCCGCAGCGCCTGGAAAAAATGCAGGCTATGCACGAAGAGCACAGCCAGCGCATGTCCCAGTCGCTGGCCCGCCACAGCGAAGCTACCAAGACCTTTTATGCGGCCTTGACTGAAGCACAGCAAAAGACGTTTGACAATTTGACCTGGCGTCACATGTTAGGCCACGCACAACACCGATAGAAAACGTTCTGCTGTGGGTCTGGGCCTGCTTGCAGGGGTAATTTCGTACACTCAATATAGGGCAGCGCGGTGTTAGCGGTCTGTCTGTGTAGCTGTGAGCAACCCTCGTACGGCACGAGGCTGTGGGGATGCGAGGCTGAATTCCACCGACCCAGGCAGATCCACCATGCAACGTACGCCCGAACGACTCGCTCAATTTGACCGCGACGGCCACCCGTTTTCCCCGGAAGAGCCCCCAACCCTGCTCAACGCCGTGCCCGCGCTCTGCGAGCGGTGCGAGTTCATCCCCGGCAGCGCGCTGCAAGCCGCCGCATGAGCTTGTTTGCCAAACTCCAGCAGCGCCAGGCAGAGGGCCGCCCAATCCGCATCGGACTCATCGGGGCGGGCAAATTCGGCTCTATGTACCTGGCGCAAGTGCCGCGCACGCCCGGCGTGCACCTGGTCGGTATTGCCGACCTCTCGCCCAACGGCGCGCGCGCCAACCTGGCGCGTGTGGGTTGGGATGTGCAGCGCACGCAGGCCGCGTCTTTGTACGCGGCGATCAAAGACGGCAGCACGCATATCGGGGAAGACTGGCGCGCGCTGGTGACGCATCCGGCGATTGACGTCGTCGTCGAATGCACCGGCCACCCGATTGCGGCGGTTGACCATTGCCTGGAAGCGTTCACCCACGGCAAGCATGTTGTGAATGTCACGGTCGAAGCCGATGCGTTTTGTGGCCCGTTGCTGGCACTGAAGGCGCAGCAGGCCGGCGTGGTCTATTCGCTGGCTTTTGGCGACCAGCCGGCGCTGATTTGCGACCTGGTGGACTGGGCGCGCACCTGCGGCTTCCCCGT
>RFRO01000198.1 GCA_009924455.1 Betaproteobacteria bacterium | reverse complement strand
GCAAAACCTGGCCCGCGCCGACGAAGGCTTTTTGCTCGCCATGGCCTATTCCACCCAGCGCGGCTATGCAGAGAGCCACCCCTTTGTGGGCGAAATCCGCTTTGGCACGGTGGAGCTGTGCCTGGTGCCCGAAGAGCTGGGCTTTGAAATTTCTTTGGGTGACATAGCGGTGACGGAATGCCAGATGGTGAACCAGTTCAAAGGCAGCCACACCGAGCCGCCGCAGTTCACGCGCGGCTACGGCCTGGCCTTTGGTCACAGCGAGCGTAAGGCCATGGCCATGAGCCTGGTGGACCGTGCACTGCGCGCGCAGGATTTGGGCGAGGAGGTGACTGCACCGGCGCAAATGCCCGAGTTTGTGATGTCGCACAGCGACAGCCTGGAGTCCTCCGGCTTTGTGCAGCATCTGAAGCTGCCGCACTACGTGGACTTTCAGTCTGAGCTGGAACTGGTGCGCAAGATGCGCCAAGCCATGGCGCGCCAGGACCAGGGCACCAAACCGGACGCAGAGGATGGCGCCCATGCGTGACCCGCACATCCACTTTGCGTATTTGGACGAGCGCACGAAGCGCATGATCCGCCGGGCCATTTTGAAGGCCGTTGCCATCCCCGGTTACCAAGTGCCGTTCGGCTCGCGAGAAATGCCTTTGCCCTACGGCTGGGGCACGGGTGGTATCCAGGTTACGGCGTCCATCATTGGTTCCAGCGACGTGCTCAAGGTCATTGACCAGGGTTCGGATGACACGGTCAACGCCGTCAATATCCGGCGCTTTTTCCAGCGCACCACCGGCGTGGAAGTGACCACCGACACCACGGCCGCGAGCATCATCCAGACCCGCCACCGCATTCCGGAGACGCCGCTGCGTGAGGGGCAAATCCTGGTCTACCAGGTACCCGTCCCTGAGCCCATGCAGCACCTGGAGCCGCTGGAGGTGGAGACCCGCAAGCTCCACGCTTTGCAGGAATACGGCCTGATGCACGTCAACTTGTACGAAGACCTGGCGCATTTCGGGCAGATTGCCACCACCTACGACTACCCCGTCCTGGTCAATGGCCGCTACATCATGGCGCCATCGCCTATTCCGAAGTTTGACAACCCCAAGATGCACATGAATCCGGCGCTGCAGCTCTTTGGTGCAGGCCGTGAGAAGCGCATTTACGCGGTACCGCCCTACACCAGTGTCGAGAGTCTGGGTTTTGAAGACCACCCGTTTGCCGTGCAGCGCTGGGACCACCCCTGTGGCATCTGCGGCGCGCGCGACAGCTTTCTGGACGAGGTCATCACCGACGACCAGGGCGCCCGCCTGTTTGTGTGTTCCGACTCCGATTACTGCGCCAAAACCCAGGCGGCTGGCGCATTGGCTGCCCCATCAACATGAACCACGAACCTTTGCTGCGTGTGCGGGATCTGCACTGCGCCTACGGCGCGCGGGAAGTGGTGCGTGGCATTTCTTTCGACCTGTGGCCCGGCGAAGTGCTGGCCGTGGTGGGCGAGTCCGGCTCTGGTAAATCCACCTTGCTCAATGCGGTGGCGGCGCGCCACGCGCCAAGCGGCGGCACGGTTGAATTCGCGGTGCGGCAGGGCTCGGATGGGGCGGGGAAGCTGGTCGATATTTACGCCATGACCGAAGCCCAGCGCCGGGTACTGGCCCGCACCGATTGGGGTTTTGTGCATCAAAACGCCGCCGATGGCTTGCGCATGAATGTATCGGCCGGGGCCAATGTCAGCGAGCGCTTGATGGCCTTGGGCCAGCGGCATTACGGGCGCTTGCGGGCGCAGGCCGCGGACTGGTTGGCGCGGGTAGAGATTGACCCGGCGCGCATGGACGATAGGCCCGATACCTTCTCTGGCGGCATGCGCCAGCGCTTGCAAATCGCCCGCAATTTGATTACTGCGCCGCGCCTGGTGTTCATGGACGAGCCGACCTCCGGGCTGGATGTGTCGGTGCAGGCGCGCTTGCTCGACATGTTGCGCATGCTGACCCGGGAGATGCAGCTTGCCGCCATCGTTGTCACCCATGATCTGGCCGTGGCGCGCTTGCTGGCCCAGCGCATGGTGGTGATGCAAGGCGGCTATGCCGTGGAGTCGGGCCTGACCGACCAGGTGCTGGACGATCCGCAGCATCCGTACACCCAATTGCTGGTTTCCTCGGTGCTGCCGCCATGACCCCGACAAGCCCTTTGCTGGAGATGGAAGGCGTGCACAAGCGCTTTGTGCTGCATTTGCAAAACCAAACCGTGCTCGACGTCTTGCGCGATTTCAGCTTGCGCGTGCTGCCGGGTGAATGCGTGCGTTTGAGCGGGCCCTCCGGCATGGGGAAAAGCACGGTGCTCAAGCTGGCGTTTGGTAATTACCAGGCCACACAGGGCCGCATAGCGCTGCGCGCAGCCGACGGCAACATGGTGGACATCACCCAAGCCAGCCCGCGCGAGATCGTGCAACTGCGCGCCAGCGTGGTGGGATATGTCAGCCAGTTCTTGCGCGTGATCCCGCGTGTTCCTGCCATCGACGTGGTGGCCGAGCCTTTGTTGGAACGCGGCGCAGACGGACACCCGCTGATGGACCCGGACGCTGCCCGTGCCGAGGCTGCCCGCTGGCTGGAGCGCCTGCGCATTCCGCCCTCTTTGTGGCAGCTGCCACCGGCCACGTTTTCAGGTGGTGAGCAGCAGCGCATCAATATTGCGCGCAGCTTCATCCGTACCCGCCCGCTGCTTTTACTCGATGAGCCGACCGCATCGCTGGACCCGCTGAACACCGCCACCGTGATTGAACTGATCCACGCAGCCCGTACGCAGGGCGTGGGCGTCGTCGGCATCTTCCATGACCCCGAGGTCGCCGCCGCGGTGGCTTCGCGCAGCGTGGCCATGCAAGCGCCTTCGCCTTAACTTCCCCCTCTCCTTCTGATAAGCCGTTATGACCTTTTTCACCAATGCCCAAGT
>RFRO01000197.1 GCA_009924455.1 Betaproteobacteria bacterium | reverse complement strand
GAATGGACCATGACCAAGACCAAGTTCGAGGCCATGGACATCCTGAACCAGTTCGACATTCCCTGCGGGCCGATTTTGTCCATGAAGGAAATCGCTGAAGAGCCTTCGCTGCGCGCCACCGGCACGGTGGTTGAGGTCGACCACCCCGAGCGCGGCAAGTACCTCACCGTGGGCAACCCGATCAAGATGTCGGACAGCATCACCGAGGTGAAGCGCTCGCCGCTCTTGGGCGAACACACCGAAGAAGTGCTGGCCCAACTGGGCTACTCCAGCGCCGAGATTGGTAGCCTGCGCGAATCCAAAGTGATCTGAACTCCGCAGCGGAAGCCACCACACCATGAAAATCGTTTTGATCGGTCAACAGGATTTCGGCAAGGCGGCGCTCGAAGCCTTCCTGGCGCGCGGTGACGAGGTGGTGGGCGTGTTCTGCCGCCCGGAAAAACCCGGCACCAAGCCCGACGCACTGCGCGTGGAAGCGCAAGCGCGCGGGCTCAACGTGCTGCAACTCGACAAACTCACCGACCAGGCAGCGCATCACGCGATGGAAAGCCTGCAACCGGACATCGGCGTGATGGCCTATGTGGTGCAGTTTGCGCCGCAGTCGCTGCTGAATATCCCGAAGCACGGAACCATCCAGTACCACCCTTCCCTGCTGCCTAAATACCGCGGGCCCTCAGCCATCAACTGGGCCATGGCGCGCGGAGAAAAGCAAACCGGCTTGACCATCTTCCGCCCCAGCGACGGGCTGGACGAAGGCCTGGTGATTCTGCAAAAAACCTGTGCTATCGAGCCGGACGAGACCTTGGGCGAGCTGTACTTCAACAAACTGTTTCCTATGGGCGTGGCCGCGCTTTTGGAAGCAGCGGACGCGGTCGTTGCAGGCCGTTACACGACCGCAGAGCAAGACGAGTCGCAAGCGAGTTATGAGGGCTGGTTTCAAGCGGCCGAGTCCAAAATCAACTGGGCCAACCATGTGGACGCGGTCTATGACCTGATCCGCGCCTGCAACCCGGCACCTGGCGCGTGGACCAACCACAACGAGAAAAAGGTCTTTGTGTACGACTGCCGCAAGCACCGCATCGGGCGCTATGGTGACAGCAAGGGCAAGCCTGGAGATATCACCCACATCGGCGAGAGCTCGATTTTTGTGACGTCGCAAAGCGGTCAGATTGAGATTCTGAAGCTGCGCGCTGAAGATGGCAAAAAGATGGGTGCAGCGGACTACGCCCGGGCGCAGGGCCTTGCGGTCGGCAGCAAGCTGGGCTAAGCCCGTGATGTACCCCGTTGAATGAACAGCTTAATCAAAAAGGAGACAGCATGAAAATGGTATCCATGGTTCGCGCCGCCCAAGGCGCTGTCGCACTGGCTCTGGCTGCGGTGGTCGTGCCGGCCTTGGCCTGGGAACCGAGCAAACCGATTGAATTTGTGGTGCCTGCTGGAACGGGCGGCGGCGCCGACCAGATGGCGCGCTTTATCCAAGGCGTTGCAGCCAAAAACAAGCTCACATCGCAGCCCATCATCGTGGTGAACAAATCCGGCGGCGCGGGTGCTGAAGGCTTTCTCGATGTGAAGGGCGACAAGGGCAACCCACACAAAATCATCATCACACTGTCCAACCTTTTCACCACGCCGCTGGCCACCGGCGTGCCCTTCTCCTGGCGCGATCTGACGCCTGTTTCCATGTTGGCGCTGGACCAGTTTGTGTTGTGGGTCCACGCTGACACACCCTATAAAACCACGGCGGATTACGTGGCGGCGATCAAAGCTTCACCCGACAAGACCTTCAAGATGGGTGGAACCGGCTCCAAACAGGAGGACCAGATCATCACCGTGCTGCTGGAAAAAACCGTAGGCAAAAAATTGATTTACATCCCGCTCAAAGGCGGCGGCGATGTGGCGGTGCAGCTGGTGGGTAAACATATTGACTCCACGGTGAACAACCCGATTGAGGCCGATAACCACTGGCGCTCGGGTGCCCTGCGTCCTTTATGCGTGTTTGACAAAGAACGCCTGCCCTATAAAAACAAGATGACCGCCACCCAGGCCTGGAGTGACATTCCGACCTGTGAGTCCGCAGGACTGCCGGTGGACTACCTCATGTTGCGCGGCATCTTTATGACGCCAGGCGCGACCGAAGACCAGGTGAAGTACTACCTCGACCTGTTCCAGAAAGTGCGCGCTTTGCCGGAGTGGAAAGCGTTTATGGAAGAGGGCGCGTTCAAGCAGACCAATTTGTCAGGCAAAGAGTTTGTCGACTGGTTGGGCAAAACAGAACAACAGCACCGCGACCTGATGAAGGAAGCCGGTTTCCTGGCCAACTGATCCGCCATCCACAGGCGCTTACACCATGACAACTCCAAACCACCCGGAGGGGAGCGACCGCGAAGACTCCCCTGTCACCCTGACACGCGGCCCTGAACTCATTGTGGGTTTGATCATCATGGGGCTTGCAGCTCTGGTGATCAGCGACAGCATGCGCGTGGGCACCGGTTGGGGCGACGAAGGCCCGCAAGCAGGCTATTTCCCCTTTTACGTCGGCCTGATCCTGCTGGCGAGCAGCGGCCTGATCGTGTTGCGCACGCTGCTGACATGGGGTGCCGCAAAAGCCGTGTTCGCGACCCGCGAGGAGCTGGTACCGGTGTTTCAAATGCTGGTGCCCATGGTGATTTACGTTGTCGCCATGGTCTACCTGGGCATTTACCTGCCATCGGCACTGCTGATCGGCTATTTCATGCGGCGCCATGGCGGCTTTGCCTGGCCGTTGACCCTGGGTGTTTCGATCGGGGTTCCGCTGGTGTTTTTCCTGGTCTTCGAGAAATGGTTTCTGGTGCCCCTGCCCAAAGGCCCGATTGAAAACTTGCTGGGGTTCTAATGGAAGAAGTCAACAACCTATTCGGTGGCTTTGCCGTCGCGCTGACACTGCCCAACATCCTGTACATGCTGAT
>RFRO01000196.1 GCA_009924455.1 Betaproteobacteria bacterium | reverse complement strand
GACCTGCGTGCGCTTGTTGTTGCGGGTACGGTAGCCCTTGGTCAAATTACCCCAAGGATCGACAGGGTGGCGGCCCTCGCCGGTCTTGCCCTCGCCACCGCCGTGCGGGTGATCGATTGGGTTCATGACCGTTCCACGAACCGTTGGACGGATACCCATCCAGCGCTTCACACCGGCCTTGCCCAACTGGCGCAAGCTGTGCTCTTCATTGGCAACCTGGCCAATGGTGGCGCGGCAGTCGATGTGAATCTTGCGGACTTCACCCGAACGCATGCGAACCTGGGCATAGGTGCCTTCACGCGCCAGCAGCGTCGCGGAGGTACCCGCCGAACGCACAACCTGCGCACCCCGACCGACTTGCAATTCGATGCAATGGATGATGGAGCCAACGGGAATATTGCGAATCGGCAAGGTATTGCCCACGCGAATGGGCGCCTCAGAACCGCTGACGATAGTCGCACCGACATCCAGCCCACGCGGGGCAATGATGTAAGAACGCTCGCCGTCGGCGTAGCAAATCAGGGCAATGTGCGCTGAACGGTTCGGGTCGTACTCAATGCGCTCCACTTTCGCCGGGATGCCGTCTTTGTTGCGACGGAAATCGACCACGCGGTAGTGGTGCTTGTGACCTCCGCCCTTGTGGCGGGTGGTAATGTGGCCATTATTGTTACGGCCTGCGTGCTGGAATTGTGGCTCCAGCAAGGGCGCGTGTGGAGCACCTTTGTACAGGTGATCACGGGAGATTTTGACAACACCGCGCCGACCGGGCGAGGTGGGTTTCATTTTGATGACGGCCATGATTACGCAGTCTCCCCGCCGAGGTTGATCTCTTGGCCCGCAGCCAACGTCACGTAGGCTTTACGGACGTTGTCGCGGCGGCCCATGGAGCGCCCGAAGCGCTTGGACTTGCCTTTGGTGTTCATGACGGATACGCCCTGGACGCTCACTTTGAACATCAATTCAACAGCCGCCTTGATTTCGTATTTGGTTGCGTCTTGCAGCACTTTGACCGTGAAGACATTGCCTTTTTCGGCGACCATGGTGGCCTTCTCCGAAACGATGGGTGCAACCAGCACCTGCATCAAACGGCCTTCGTCAAAATGTGCCGGTTTAGGTCCGTGGCTCATGCGAACATCTCCTTGAGTGTGTCCATCGCCGCCTTGGTCACCAGGACCTTGCGGTAATGCACCAAAGACAGCGGATCGGCATAACGGGGCTCGACCACCAAAATGTTGACCAGGTTGCGCGATGCGAGATACAGGTTCTCGTCGACTTCCTCGGCAATCACCAGCACCGATTCCAGGTTCATGGCCTTGAAGCGGGCTGCCAGCGGCTTGGTCTTGGGTGAGTCCACACGCATGGAATCGACTACCGCCAAGCGACCTTCGCGGGCCAGCTGCGACAGAATCGAAGCCATACCGGCGCGGTACATCTTCTTGTTGATCTTGTGGCTGAAATTCTCATCCGGCATATTCGGAAATATGCGGCCGCCTCCACGCCAGATGGGCGAAGACGTCATACCGGCACGCGCACGGCCTGTTCCCTTTTGCTTAAAGGGCTTCTTGGTCGAGTGCTTGACCTGCTGGCGGTCTTTTTGGGCACGGGTGCCTTGGCGGGCGTTGGCCTGGTAGGCCACTACAACCTGGTGCACCAAGTCTTCGTTGTATTCGCGGCCGAAAACAGTCTCGGGCGCGTCGTATTTGGCCGTTGCTTGGCCCTGGTCATTCAAGAGCTCGAGTTGCATCAGTTCGCTCCCTTGGCAGACGCCGCTTTGACCTTAACGGCCGGGCGAACGGTCACAAAACCACCGGCGGAGCCAGGGATTGCACCTTTGATCATGAGCAGTTGGCGGGCTTCGTCGACGCGAACCACATCCAGATTCTGGGTCGTCACCGTCACGTCACCGAGGTGACCTGTCATGCGCTTACCGGGAAACACGCGACCGGGGTCCTGGGCCATACCGATAGAGCCGGGCACGTTGTGGGAGCGGCTATTACCGTGGGACGCACGCTGCGAGGACATGTGGTGGCGCTTGATCGTGCCGGCGTAGCCCTTACCGATGCTAGTGCCTTGCACGTCCACTTTTTGACCGGCAGAGAAAAGCCCGGAAGCCGACACAACGGAACCGGCTTGGAATTGCGCGGCGACTTCAGCGCTGACACGGAATTCCTGGATGATTTCGCCTGCTTCGACGCCGGCCTTGGAAAGATGGCCTGCCATGGGCTTGGTGACGCGCGATGCGCGGCGGGCACCAAAAGTCACCTGCAAGGCGACATAGCCGTCATGGACCTGGGTTTTCACCTGCGTCACGCGGTTGTTGGATACGTCTACCACGGTGACGGGAACTGCGTCCCCTTCGTCCGTGAATATGCGCATCATGCCAACCTTGCGACCCAGCAACCCTAAATGATTGCTAAGACTCATTGTTTTCTCCGTAACTTCCGCCGGTGCGACTTCAATTGGCCACGCCGTTGTGATGCGAAAGACTGTTGGTAAAGCTCAGCCCTTTTGAGCTGAGCCCGCGAGTATATGCGCTAAACCGGGCTGCGCCGCGCGCCTGGCCCGTTTATTCGCACAATTTTTATTGCAGCTTGATCTCGACGTCCACGCCAGCGGGCAAGTCGAGCTTCATCAACGCGTCCACGGTCTTGTCCGTGGGGTCCACGATATCCATCAAACGCTGGTGCGTGCGGATTTCGAACTGGTCCCGGCTGGCCTTGTTAACGTGGGGCGAGCGCAGAATGTCAAAGCGCTTCATACGGGTCGGCAGCGGCACGGGGCCTTTGACGATGGCACCGGTGCGCTTAGCGGTATCGACGATCTCAGCGGCGGATTGGTCAATCAGCTTGTAATCAAAGGCCTTTAGGCGGATGCGAATTTTTTGTTTGGTAGACATGGAGGTTCCTTGTTGGTTCTTTGTTGACTACGCAATAATTTTCGCCACCACACCCGCGCCCACGGTACGACCGCCTTCGCGGATCGCAAAGCGCAG
>RFRO01000195.1 GCA_009924455.1 Betaproteobacteria bacterium | reverse complement strand
TACCAGGTTTTCACGTTGTCCAAGGCCTTGTCCAGCCGCTCATCTATTTGCTCGGAGGGACGTGCGTCCAGCCACTTGCCGCGCCAGGTCTTAGCCGATTTGGCCAGCTCGCGGCGCACACGCTCAGTTTGCGCGGGCTTGAGCGTGGGGGCGGTGGACGCGATCAATGGGGCGCTGCGGTAGGCGAAGCCGCGCACATAGTCCAGGCCTTCGCCGTACCAAGCGCAGACCTGGTCGGCGCGTAATTCACCCGGCGCAGCCGCCTGCACGGTGTGCAGCATGTGCACGATGCGGGGCAGGTCTTCCTTGCGGTGCCAGACGTGTAGCTGCGCCAGATCGGCCTTCACGCGGGCACTTTGGGCAGCATCAAAGTCGGCGTAAGAATCCATCCACCAGTGGATGGCAAACGGCGCGTTGTTGTAGGCCGGAACCACAGCGCTGCAGCCGCCCAGAATCAGCACGCAGGCAGCGCCGATAATCCGGCAGATGACGGCAAAGCCGCCTCCCCCCACGCGCAAAGGTGTGAATAAAAAAGGCATGGTTGTGGCAACTGACAATTTGGCTGGCCCCCCGCCCCCCGTGGACGTGGTCATTATGGCGGCGGGTAAGGGCACCCGCATGATGAGCAGCCTACCCAAGGTCTTGCACCGCCTGGCCGGACTCCCCTTGATTTCCCATGTGCTGCACACCGCGCGCAGCTTGCAGGCCCGCAACACGGTGGTGATCACGGGCCACGGTGCGGACGCGGTAGAGGCTGCAATCGGCGGTCCCGGTCTGCAGTTCGCACGGCAAATGCCCCAACTGGGCACCGGTCACGCGGTGCAGCAGGCAGCGCCGCTGCTGGCCGATGACGGCGTGGTGCTCGTACTGTCAGGCGATGTACCCCTGATTCATGCAGACACGCTGCGCGCATTGGTGGCCGCCTGCGACGGGAAGCGGCTGGCTTTGCTCACCATCCAGCTCAATGACCCGACCGGTTACGGGCGTGTTGTGCGCGAGGGCGACGCGGTGCGGGCCATCGTGGAACACAAAGACGCCAGCGACGCGCAGCGCACGATTACCGAGGTCTACAGCGGCATCATGGCGGCCCCGGCGCGCGCGCTCAAAAGCTGGCTGGCGCGGCTGGACAACCACAACGCGCAAGGCGAGTTCTACCTGACCGATGTGGTGGGCATGGCGGTGGCCGACGGCATGGAGGTTGTGGCGCACACCATCGCCGACCCGCTGCAAGTGGCCGGTATCAACAGCCCGGCGCAACTGGCCGAGCTGGAGCGCGCGCACCAGTTGCGCACCGCGCAGGCCCTGATGGAGCGCGGCGTACGGCTGCAAGACCCGGCGCGGCTGGATGTGCGCGGCACGCTGGAGTGCGGCAGCGACGTGGAAATTGACGTCAACTGCGTGTTTGAGGGCCACGTCCACTTGGCCGATGGCGTGAAGATCGGCGCGAACTGTGTCATCGCCCATTGCGCCATCGAACGCGGCGCGGTGATCCAAGCCTTTACCCATATCGACGGCGAAAAGGTGGGCGTCACGGTCGGCGAGAACGCGCGGGTCGGTCCGTTTGCGCGGCTGCGACCGGGGGCGCATCTCGGGGCTGAGGTGCACATCGGCAATTTTGTGGAAGTAAAAAACGCCACGCTGGCGGCTGGCTCAAAAGCCAACCACCTGGCTTATGTGGGCGACGCGAGCGTGGGCGAACGCGTCAACTTCGGCGCGGGCAGCATCACCGCCAATTACGACGGCGTCAACAAACACCGCACCGTGATCGAGGCCGACGTGCAGGTCGGCAGCAACTGCGTTCTGGTCGCACCCGTCACCCTTGGCGCGGGCAGCACCATTGGCGGCGGCTCCACCATCACCAAAGACACCCCCGCAGGCACGCTCACGGTAGCGCGCGGCAAACAGGTCAGCGTGGCGGGGTGGAAGCGGCCGGTCAAAAAACCAAAGCCATAAGTCGCTTTGCTAGGGCGCTTTGGCCACTGGCAGCGGCAAGGTGGTGCTGAACTTGGCCCGCTTCAGACTGAAAAATGCCTTCACGTTGCGCACATTGGCGTTCTGGGTCAGCAGGCGCTGGGTGATGGCCAGGTAATCGGGCATGTCCCGGGCCTGGATCACCAACACGAAGTCCGGGCCGGGCGATACACGCCAGCATTGCTGGACCGCGTCCTCTGCAACGGCCAGCGCCTCAAACGCGTCCAGATGCTCCGCGCCTTGCGCATCCAGCGTGACTTCCACCAAGGCCGTATTAATTTTTTATCAAAGCTTTTAGCATCGCCTCCATCTGATCCAAGGAGAAGCTATGTGCGGCATCGTCGGCGGGGTTTCCACCCGCAACATCGTCCCTGTGCTGGTGCAGGGTTTGCAGCGGCTGGAGTACCGGGGCTATGACTCCTGCGGCGTGGCTATCCACACCGGCAGCCTGGGCGCGCAGGGCGGAGGTTTGCAACGCGCCCGCAGCACGGCCCGCGTCGCGGAGCTGATGGAGCAGGTCCACAGCGGGCAGATGCAGGGCGGCACGGGCATTGCCCACACGCGCTGGGCCACGCACGGCGCGCCGGTGGTACACAACGCGCACCCGCATTTCAGCCACGGCACGGGCGCTCCCGGCAACACGCCGGGGCGGGTCGCGTTGGTGCACAACGGCATCATCGAAAACCACGACGAACTGCGCGCCGCACTCCAGACGCGCGGCTATGTGTTCCAAAGCCAGACCGACACCGAGGTCATCGCGCACCTGATCGACAGCCTGTACAACGGCGACCTGTTTGATGCGCTCAAGCAAGCGACCGCGCAATTGCGGGGCGCCTATGCGCTGGCGGTGTTCCACAGAGATGAGCCGCACCGCGTGGTGGGCGCACGTGCCGGTTCGCCGCTGATTCTGGGCGTGGGCAAGTCGGACAACGAAAACTTCCTGGCCAGCGACGCCATGGCGCTGGCGGGCGTGACCGACCAAATCGTCTACCTCGAAGAAGGCGACCACGTCGACCTGCAACTGGGCAA
>RFRO01000194.1 GCA_009924455.1 Betaproteobacteria bacterium | reverse complement strand
CGCACACTTCATGCCCGCTGCGTCTGTCACGACCCAAGCCTCCACCCGCGCCTACATCATGGCATTGGGGGCCATCGCCTTGTGGGGTTCGCTCGCACCGCTGGGCGTGTCGCTGGCACAGGTGCCGCCATTTCTGCTTACCGGGCTGGGGCTGCTGGCGGGCAGCGTGCTGGGCCTGGGTTTTGCGCTGTGGGGCCAGGTTTCGCTGGCGCTTCCCTGGCGCACGCTGGCCTTGGGCGTGTACGGGCTGTTTGGATTCCATTTTTTGCTGTTCATCGCGCTGCGCCACGCGCCGCCGGTGCAAGCCAATTTGGTGAATTACCTGTGGCCGCTGGGCATCGTGCTGCTCGCGCCCGTTTTGCTGCCCGGCGCGCGGCTGCGGCCTTTGCATGTGGTGGCCGCGCTCATTGGCTTTGGCGGTGCGGCTCTGGCCATTCTGGGTGGCGCGGCGGATAACGGCGCGCAAACAAGCGGCGCGCAAGCCGATGCCGGCGGTTTGCAATGGGGATATGTGGCCGCTGCGGCCTCGGCATTCGTGTGGGCCACGTATTCGCTGCTGACGCAACGCGTAGCGGCTTTCCCCACAGCGGCGGTGGGTGTGTTCGGGCTGGCCTCCGGCTTGTTGTCTCTGGCCTGCCACGCGCTGTTAGAGCCCACAGTGGAGCTGGATAGCCACGCGCTGTTGCTCATCGCCGCGCTCGGTCTCGGGCCTTTAGGCGGCGCGTTTTATTTATGGGACGCGGCGCTCAAGCGCGGCGACCCGCGCCAGATCGGGCTGTTGTCTTTTCTCACACCGCTGCTCTCCACCCTGGGCCTGCTGCTGCTGCGTGGCGAGTGGCCAGGCCTATCCATCCTGCTGGCCGCGCTGATGGTTGTGGGCGCTGCCGTGCTGGGCGCGCATGCCAGCCGTGGCAATGCAAATCAAGACTCCGAATCTGACGCCACACCCGGCCTCTGAAGCCGTCCTATCGCATACGCTCACACCCATGGCCTGGCACGCACAGCTCCACCTCGACTACACCCAGACCGGCGCTGACGCGGCGTCCAACGACCCGCTGCGCACCGTGGCGCGGCACACGCACACCGGCCCGCTGCGCATCTTGCAAAGCCTGTACCCCGAGGGCGATGCGGTGTGCCACAACGTGCTGGTCCACCCGCCGGGGGGACTGGTCGGGGGCGATGTTTTGGAATTTGACGTACGAGCCAGCGGCCAAGCCCACGGCCTGCTCACCACCCCCGGCGCCAGCCGCTTCTACCGTAGCGCCGGCGAGCTGGCGCTGCAAGACACGCGCATCCGGCTGCGCGATGCCGCACGGCTGGAATGGCTGCCCGCCGAGGCGATTTACTACGACGCCTGCCAGGCCGAAAACCGCCTGCGCATTGAACTCGCGCCCGACGCCAGCCTGATGGGCTGGGACGTCGCCGCGCTGGGCCTGCCCCACGCCGGCCTGCCCTTTGCCAGCGGCACCGTGTTGCAGCACATCGAAATCCCCGGCCTGTGGCTGGAGCGCGGCCGTATTGACGCAGCCGACACCCGGCTGCTGCAAAGCCCGCTGGGGCTGGCCGGAAACAACTGCATCGCCACGCTGTTTTTTTGCACCGGCAGCCCGCTAGGCCGCGCGCGCCAAACTGCCGCGCTCGACGCAGCCCGCGCCTGCATGGATGGCCACCCCCTTGCCGCCAGCGCCGGGGCCACCAGCCCCAACCCGCAGGTGGTGGTGCTGCGCGTGCTCGCCCCGCAAGTGGAGGCGGCTATGGAATTGCTGCGCACTGTTCGCGTGGCGTGGCGGGCGCAGATGTGGCAGCTGGGGGCGGGGGTGCCGCGGATTTGGGCGATGTAGCTCCCGGGGAGAAACCTCAAAACCGCGGCAAATCCGGATGCTTGATCGCCCCGGCCCGCACCAGCATCTTTCCATACTCCGCACAGCGGTGCAGCGTGGGAATCACCTTGCCAGGGTTCAACAAACCCGCAGGGTCAAAGGCGCGTTTGACGCCGAACATCTGCTCGTTCTCGGCGGCGGAAAACTGCACGCACATGCTGTTGAGTTTTTCCACGCCCACGCCGTGCTCGCCGGTGACGGTACCGCCCATGGCGACGCTGGTTTCCAGGATGTCGGCACCAAAGAGTTCGCAGCGGTGCAGCTGGTCCGGGTCGCTGGCATCGAAAAGAATCAGCGGGTGCAAGTTACCGTCGCCTGCGTGGAACACATTGGCGCAGCGCAGGCCGTATTTTTTCTCCATCTCGCCGATGGCCAGCAGCATGTCGGCCAGGCGCTTGCGCGGGATGGTGCTGTCCATGCACATGTAGTCCGGGCTGATGCGGCCCGATGCAGGGAAGGCGTTTTTGCGCCCGCTCCAAAAGCGCAGGCGCTCGGCCTCGTCGCGGCTGACCGCAATCGCCGTGGCGCCGTGGCCGCGCAGGACTTCGCTCATGCGGCCAATTTCCTCTTCGACTTCCTCCACCGTGCCATCGCTCTCGCACAGCAAAATCGCCTCGGCGCTGAGGTCGTACCCCGCGTGGACGAAGTCTTCCACCGCAGCGATCATGGGCTTGTCCATCATTTCCAAACCAGCGGGAATGATGCCGGCTGCAATCACGGCAGCCACGGCGTCACCGGCTTTGCGCATGTCGTCAAAGCTGGCCATGATGCAGCGGGCGATCTGCGGCTTGGGCACCAGCTTGACGGTGACCTCGATGGTGACAGCCAACATGCCTTCGCTGC
The DNA here is from genome assembly GCA_009924455.1 of Betaproteobacteria bacterium. GTDB lineage: Bacteria > Pseudomonadota > Gammaproteobacteria > Burkholderiales > Burkholderiaceae_C > Allorhodoferax. The sequence continues at coordinate 278 of RFRO01000194.1, read as the reverse complement.
CGATCACCAGGCTGAGCAAGTCATAACCCGGCGCGTCCAGCGCGGTGCTGCCGAATTCAATGGGCTCGCCCTCGGCACTGAAGCCGCGCACCCGCAAAACGTTGTGGAGCGTCAGGCCGTATTTGAGGCAGTGCACGCCGCCCGAGTTTTCGGCCACGTTGCCGCCAATGGTGCAGGCAATCTGGCTGCTGGGATCGGGCGCGTAGTACAGGCCCAAAGGCGCGGCGGCCTCGCTGATGGCCAGGTTGCGCACGCCGCACTGGACCCGCGCGGTGCGG
>RFRO01000193.1 GCA_009924455.1 Betaproteobacteria bacterium | reverse complement strand
ACAAAGACACCCGCGTCATCACCCAGGGCATCACCGGCAAAACCGGCGCATTCCACACCGAGAAATGCCAGGAATATGCCAACGGCAAAGCCTGCTTTGTCGCCGGCGTGAACCCCAAGAAAGCCGGCGAATCGGTCCTGAACATTCCGATTTATGCCTCGGTGAAAGAAGCCGCCGGCGCCACCGGCGCCACCGTCTCGGTTATTTACGTGCCGCCTCCCGGCGCGGCGGCTGCCATCTGGGAAGCGGTTGAGGCCGACCTGGATCTGGCCATTTGCATCACCGAAGGCATTCCTGTCAAAGACATGCTGGAAGTGCGCAACAAAATGCGCGCCAAAGAGGCCGCCGGCGGTAAGAAAACCCTGCTGCTCGGACCCAACTGCCCCGGTCTGATTACCCCTGACGAGATCAAGATCGGCATCATGCCCGGCCACATCCACCGCAAAGGCCGTATCGGCGTGGTCAGCCGCTCGGGCACGCTCACCTATGAAGCCGTGGCGCAACTCACCGAAATCGGTCTGGGCCAAAGCAGCGCGGTCGGCATCGGTGGTGATCCCATCAATGGCCTCAAGCACATCGATGTCATGCGCGCTTTCAACGACGACCCGGATACCGACGCCGTCATCATGATTGGCGAGATCGGCGGACCTGACGAAGCCGAAGCCGCACGCTGGTGCAAGCTCAATATGAAAAAGCCTATCGTCGGCTTTATTGCTGGTGTTACGGCGCCCGCAGGTAAACGTATGGGCCACGCTGGGGCGCTCATCAGCGGCGGCGCGGATACCGCTGACGCCAAGCTGGCGGTGATGGAAGAATGCGGTTTCAAAGTCACCCGCAATCCTTCGGAGATGGGCAAGCTGCTCAAAGCGCTGCTCTGAGCGGCTTTTTTGCCGCTGGCTACTGAGCTAACACAAGGAAGGAGCGCGCGCCATGGACTTTTTGCAGGACCCGGTTTTTTGGTTGGGGTTGCTCAAGATCATCTGGATCAACATCATCCTGTCCGGCGACAACGCGGTTGTCATCGCCCTGGCTGCGCGCAGTCTGCCGCCGGCGCAGCAGAAAAAAGCCGTTCTATTCGGCTCCGGCGCGGCCGTGGTTTTGCGCATCGTGCTCACGGTGGTAGCGGTTCAATTGTTGGCCTTGCCCTATTTGCAAATTGTGGGCGGCTTGTTGCTGCTGTGGATCGGCACTCAGCTGTTGGGGGATGGTGACGAAGGCGAGGGCGAGAGCAAAGAATATGGCTCGCTCATGGCTGCGGTGCGCACCATTCTGATCGCTGATCTGGTGATGAGCCTGGACAACGTCATTGCCGTGGCCGCTGCCGCCAAGGGCAGCATGGTCTTGTTGGTTCTGGGCTTGGGCATCAGTATTCCCTTGGTGATTTTTGGCAGCACATTGATGATCCGCCTCATGGAGCGCTTTCCCATTGTGGTGACATTCGGTGCCGGCCTGATCGGTTGGGTCGGTGGCGAGACCATCATCAGCGATAACGTCATCAAGCCCCTGATCGAAGACGTGCACTGGCTGCATTACGCCGGCCCCGCGCTGGGCGCAGCGTTTGTGCTCGGTGTCGGCACCTTGTTGTCACGCCGCAGTGGCGCATCTGACGCGTTTGACCCCCCCGGCGCGGGCGACTAGTCTGCGCGGCTAGGCGCCGCCCGCCGCTTGTAAGCCCCGAGGGGGCCACCTCACTTCTGAGAAAACCGTGCGGAAATCCCCCGTCCGGGGGAAGCCGTTCCGCAGGCGTCTGCGTAAAGTCAGGATTCAAAGTTCCGGCTTTGGGCGCAACCTTCGGCTGCGTAGCTCAGTTTTTCAATTCTCACCAGGAGTTTTTATGAAACGCAGTATCCAGCAGGGTTTCACCTTGATCGAGCTGATGATCGTCGTGGCCATCATTGGTATCTTGGCTGCGGTGGCTTTGCCCCAGTACCAGGACTACACCATCCGCGCCAAGGTCGCGAATGTGATTAGTGCATTTGAAAGCATCAAGACTTGCGTTACCACACAGTACGCATCAGACCCTGGCAATATGTCAAGCGTCGCAACTTTGTGTAGCGTCCCTGCAAACAACTATTTCGCTTCGATAAGTCCAGGCGCGAGTGGAGTCGCCGTAATTACCGCTGAGGCTGCGAGCCTGGGTGTCGCGGCGAGCATAACCATGTCAAATAACTACACTTCAGTCAGCTCTAATGGTGGCAATTTGACTTGGACATGTAAGGGCTCCCCCGACAAGTACTTTCCAGCCAGTTGCCGGGGCTGATTCGCTTTGCGTTTTGGAGCCAGATAACCCCTTTGACAAGGGGTTTTTTGTTCCAGCTGTACCGCCACCGCCCATGCTCAAGTTCCAACATGACAAAGCCAAGGCCTGTGAACTGGCCAACACCATTGCGGCTCAGGTTTCCGTGAAATTGCTCCGCGAGAACCGCCGGGCACTCTCTGTTAACAAAGTCACTCGCGTGCTGGAAAAAGCATTTGTGCAAGCCAGCAGCTACCAAGCTGAGCAGGGAATGGGGTTTTTGCGTCGCAGCCTGTTTGCCAACGCTTTTCAGTGGGCACTCAAAGAGCAAGATTACCCCCAGGATTTCGTGGTGATGGCTACTGAGGGCCTGCTGGTGGCCATCACCGCCAAGCCTGTGCCCAAGACGACTGCCGCACGCCGTGGCCCCACCCTTTAGGCTACAGCACCGCTCTGTGCGCGCCGCTTTGTACGAGGGGTATGGACAATTTTGGACATTTCTGTGGACCCTGTGCGGAAGAACCATCAAGGTCAAGACCTTGATGGCGCAGGGGGATTACCAGCGCGCCAGCCAACTACTTCTGCGCTTAATCCAAAAGCAACCCACCAACCTTGACTGCTTGCTCGGTCTCGCTTTTTGTCAAAAGCGGATGGGTCGCAAAGATGCGCACTTGCAATTGCTACAAGAAGCCCATCGCCTGGATGATTGCAATCCCAGCATCGTGTGCGAACTGGCGCAGGCCTTGGTGGATGCGCGCCGCAGCGGGGAGGCGCTGCCTTTGCTGGGTTTGATCAAAGACGAGCCCGGGTTTTCTGCTGCGGCAG
>RFRO01000192.1 GCA_009924455.1 Betaproteobacteria bacterium | reverse complement strand
GTGCTGGCGCTCTTGAAGTAATCCCCTACTGTAGATAAAGGAAAAATCATGCCCTCAATCAATACCAACGTAAGCGCCCTGAATGCGCAGGCCGCACTGGCCAAAAACAGCCGTGCTATGTCGTCGGCCATGGAGCAGTTGTCTACGGGTAGCCGTGTCAACTCGGCCAAAGATGATGCAGCCGGCATGGCGATTGGGACCAGCATGACCTCGCAAATTCGCGGTTTGAACCAGGCTGTTCGCAACGTCAATGACGGCGTAAATCTGCTGCAAACTGCTGATGGTGCGCTGACCGAGACGACCAATATGCTGCAGCGCATGCGTGAGCTAGCCGTGCAATCTGCGAGTGGGACTTATTCCACTACTCAGCGCAGCTATTTGGCGGTTGAGTTTAACGCCCTAGGCTCCCAAATCGAAAGTATTGCGAGCCAGACAACTTGGAATGGATACACCATTTTGACTGGAACCGACGGCGCATCGTCGAATGGATCTTTTAGCTTTCAAGCGGGTCAAACTTCTGGGCAAACCATTTCCGTTACCGTTGGTGCGATGACTCTTTCTGGTTTGGGTATAACAGCCAGCACCAATTCCGGCGTCTCTACAGCGGCCAGCGCGTCGGCCACACTGGCCTATATTGATTCTGCGATCAGCATCGTGAACAGCCAGCGCGCAACCATTGGTGCGACTATCAACCGGATGACCTATGCTGCCGACAATATGACCAACATTTCGGCTAACACATCTGCTTCGCGCAGCACAATTATGGATACCGATTACGCAACCGCGTCAACCAACCTGTCCAAGGCGCAAATCATCCAACAGGCATCCACCGCCATGTTGGCCCAGGCGAACCAGCAGCCGCAGACCGTGCTGGCGCTCTTGAAGTAAGCCGCTGTGATTGCGTTGCGCTGAGTGTGCGCAGCCAAGGGCCTGTCGATGACAGGCCTTTTTTTATTGCGGTAAGTGTTAAGCCAGCGGTAAATCCGTTTTGAGCGCGTAAGCGACCTTCGAAAGCGCGTTATGCCAATCACCAGGTATGTGTTGCCGGAACAGCCGCGCGCTGCGATACCAGGGGCTGTCTTCGCGGTCTAGCAGCCAGCGCCAATCGGAAGGCAGCGCCAGGAGTATCCAGGTTGGTTTTCCCAGGGCGCCGCTGAGGTGTGCAAAGCTGGTGTCTACCGTGATCAACAGGTCCATTTCCGCGCAAGCGGCTGCTGTTTCAGAAAAATCGGTCAGCGCTTGTCCCATATCGCGGATGTCTGGTCTTGCAGCAAGATCCGCGCGGTCACTGTCCCGCACTTCTTTTTGCAGACTGATGTATTCGTAGCCGGGCGGTAGGTAGGCGAGCAGGGTCTTGAGTGGCAAGCTGCGGTTGTGGTCATTGCGGTGCGCGGGGTCACCGCTCCAAACCAGGCCTATGCGCGGTGCGCGCTTGGGCCCCAGGTGTTTGCGCCAATGGCCAAGTCGTGCAGCGCTGGGTGCGAGGTAGGCGCTGGTTCCAGGGATGTTGCCGAGGTGGGTGTGAAAAGCCAGCGGCAGGCTCAGGAGGGGGCAGTGAAAATCCGCCTCCGGTAAGGCATCTCCACGTGCAATAACCTGTTTCGGACCCCGCAAACTGCCCAGCAGGGTGACCAGGCTGGAATCAACTTCTAACACCACCTGCGCGCCCAGTTTTTGCACCAGCCCGGCATACCGGCAAAATTGGATGGAGTCCCCCAAACCCTGTTCGCCGTGTAACAAAATAGTTTTGTTCAGGAGAGATTCTTGGCCCAGCCAAAGAGGGCAATCAAAGTTGCGGGCGATCGGCGCGAACGCATGGCGCTTCCACCGCCATTCATACAGAGCCCATCCTTGCGCGTAGTCGCCAATTTGTAAGAGCGCCAGTGCTTTATTCCAATACGCCTCTTCGTAGTCCGGGTTGCAGGCAATAGCCAAGTCATAACTGGCCAATGCGGCACGGCGGCATTCGGCGTCTGCGTACCCCAGATCCCACAGTGCGTTCCCGCGGTTACTGGCTGCCTCTGCGTAACGGGGGTCTAAGGCCAGGGCCTTGTCGTAACTCTCCACGGCTTCCAGCAGCCTCCCCATGCCAAAAAGTGCTACGCCCAAATTGCAATGCGGCTCGGCACGGTTCGGGTCAAGTTCTACGGCGCGTGACAGGCTTTGTACTGCCAAAGGGTGGCGACTTAGCCTGGTCAGGGCCAAGCCAAGGTTGTTGTGGGCCTGCATCAGTGACGGTCGCCGGGCGATAGCCTGCTGGTAGTCTGCAATCGCGGCTTCCCATTGGCCGAGCTGGTACTGGGCGTTGCCCCTATAGAAAAAGGGCTCTCCCATTTCCCTGTCCCAGCTAATGGCCAGGGAAAAACACTCGATGGCAGCAGCGGGCTGGTTGAGGGCCGCCATCGCCTGCCCCAGCGCGGTCTGGGCCAGTGCATGGTGGGGGTAAAGCGAGATCGCTTGGCATAAAAGCTCCACCGCCTCTGTTGAATGTCCGCGCTGCAGGGCGTGCAGTCCCTGTAGCCAGCGCAGACTGCCGTCCATCGGGGACGCGATTGCCGTCAGCGAGAGCGCATCCCAAGTCGATTGGGTCCAGGTCCCGATGCGCTCGAGCACCTCGCCGTGTTCCGAGCAGACAGTGCCCTGTTCCAAGCCTGCCAACAAAGCGTCAACTTCTTCCATCGGGGCAATGTACTGCAAGCGGCGGTAAATCGCGCTTCCTCGGCGGCAACGGGGCGGCAACGGGGCGGCAATGAGGCGGCAACGGGGCGGCAACGGGGCGGCAATGAGGCGGCAATAGGTCAGGAAAGCAACCGATTTGATGTGGCGCGTTTATTGCTGAGGGTTGGTGTATCACGCGGTGATCACCAGCAGTCGAAGGTCGGCCGTTGGAGTTTTTAACGGCAACTTTCAGTTGGCTACTATTTTTTGGAGTAATACATGTCTACGATCAATACCAATGTGGGCGCCCTGAAGGCTCAGAACGCGCTCACGGTGAATGCACGCAGCATGTCTGCATCCATGGAGCAGTTGTCCACCGGCACCCGCATCAACTCAGCCAAAGATGACGCCGCTGGCTTGGCCATCGGTCAAAAC
>RFRO01000191.1 GCA_009924455.1 Betaproteobacteria bacterium | reverse complement strand
AGGACTCTCAAAAGCGCCCTTAAATCGCCACCATCTCTCTTACCCCATCCCGCTCCATATCCGCTCCCAAGCCGTGCGCGCGCACCGCGCCGCGCTCCATGACGACGTAGTGGTCAGCGAGTTCGCGGGCGAAGTCGTAGTATTGCTCGACGAGCAGGATGGCCATATCGCCCTGGCTGGCGAGTTGGCGGATGACGCGGCCTATGTCTTTGATGATGCTGGGCTGAATGCCCTCGGTAGGTTCGTCTAGCAACAGCAACTTGGGGCCTGCGGCCAAAGCGCGTGCAATGGCGAGTTGCTGCTGCTGACCGCCTGAGAGGTCGCCGCCACGCCGGTTGCGCATCTCGTGCAGCACGGGGAACCACTCGAACAACTGCTGCGGCAGCGGCGTACCCGCGGGCTTGGAGGCCAAGCCCATGGCTAGATTTTCTTGCACAGTCAGGCGACCGAAGATCTCGCGGCCCTGCGGCACATAGCCGACGCCTGCGCGCACCCGGTCAAACGGCGCTGCGCGATCGATCGGCTGGCCACCGAGGGTGATGCTGCCGCTCTTGATAGGGACCAGCCCCATGATGGATTTCAGGAGGGTGGATTTACCCACGCCGTTACGTCCGAGCACCACGGTGACCTGGCCCGCGCTGGCGCGCAGGCTCACATCGCGCAGGATGTGCGAGCCGCCGTAGAACTGGTTGATGGAGTTGACTTCGAGCATGGCGTTGGAGTGGGGATCGCGGCTTTAGCGGCCCAAATAGACTTCGATCACGCGCGGGTCGGCCTGCACCTTCGACAAGGGGCCCTGCGCCAACACCGCGCCGTCGCACAGCACGGTGACAGTCTCGGCAATGGCCTTGATGAAGGCCATATCGTGTTCGACGACGATCAGCGAATGCTGGCCTTTGAGCCGCAAAAACAGTTCAGCGGTGCGCTCGGTTTCCTGGTCGGTCATGCCGGCTACGGGCTCGTCCAGCAGCAGCAGTTGCGGGTCTTGCACCAGCAGCATGCCGATCTCCAACCACTGCTTTTGCCCGTGGCTGAGCTTGCCGGCCTGGCGCGCCAGGCTGTCTTGCAGGGCGATGGTTTCCAGCACCTCGCACAGCCGCTGGTCATGGGCGGCGCTGCGGCGGTAGCGCAGCGATTGCGCCACCCCTTTGTGTGTTTTGAGCGCCAGCTCCAGGTTCTCAAACACCGTGAGTTGTTCGAATACCGTGGGCTTTTGGAACTTGCGGCCGATACCGAGCTGGGCGATCTCGGCCTCGGTATGGCGCAGCAGGTCGATGGTGCTGCCGAAAAAGACGCTGCCCGCATCGGGCCGGGTCTTGCCGGTGATGATGTCCATCATGGTGGTTTTACCCGCGCCGTTGGGCCCGATGATGCAGCGCAACTCGCCCGGCGCGATGTCCAGCGACAAACGGTTGATGGCTTTGAAGCCGTCAAAGCTGACGCTCACGTCTTCCAGATACAAGATGCGACCGTGCGTCAGGTCCAACGCTTCGGCGTCTATGCGCCGGCCGAAGCCGGCCTCGCGCCCGCCCGATGCCGTTTGCAAGGCCTGGCGCATCTGTGCCTCTTGCAGCGCGGCGATGCGCTGCGCGCCCTGGTCCATCAACTCGGGCGTCATGGCTGCTGCCCCCGCAGTCGGCGTACCAGACCGATCACACCCTGCGGCAGGAACAAGGTCACAACGATGAACAAGGCACCCAAAAAGTACAACCAAAACTCGGGGTAGGCCACGGTCAACCAACTCTTGGCCCCATTGACCAAAAATGCACCGACGATGGGGCCGATTAGCGTGGCGCGCCCGCCCACGGCGGCCCAGACGGCGATCTCAATCGAATTGGCAGGGCTCATTTCGCTGGGGTTGATGATGCCGACCTGGGGCACATACAAGGCCCCCGCCACACCGCACATCACCGCCGAGATGACCCAAATGGTGAGCTTGTAACCCAGCGGCGAATAGCCGCTGAACATGAGGCGCGACTCGGCATCGCGCACGGCCTGCAACACGCGCCCGAACTTGGACGCCACCAGATACCGCGCCAACAAATAAAAGCCCAGCAGAAAGACTGCGGTCAGCACAAACAAAAACATGCGCATCTGCGGCGTGGCAATCGGCAGCCCGGCGATGCGCTTGAAATCGGTGAATCCGTTGTTGCCGCCAAAGCCGGTCTCGTTGCGAAAGAACAGCAGCATGGCGGCAAAGGTCAGCGCCTGCGTGATGATGGAAAAATACACGCCCTTGATGCGCGAGCGGAAGGCAAAGTAACCAAACACCAGCGCCACCAGAGCGGGCACCAGCACAACAAGTAGCAACGTGGCGATCAGGCTGTGGCTGAGCGCCCAATGCCAGGGCAGCGTCTTCCAATCCAGGAACACCATGAAGTCGGGCAAGGCGCTTTTGTAGTTGCCGTCCAGACCGATCTCGCGCATCAGGTACATCCCCATGGCATAGCCGCCCAGCGCAAAAAACAAACCGTGGCCCAAGCTGAGGATGCCGGTGTAGCCCCAGATCAAATCCATGGCCAGCGCGCAGATGGCGTAGCACATGATCTTGCCCACCAGCGCCACCATGAAGTCGCTGATGTGGAACAAGCTGCCTGCTGGCACCACCAGGTTCAGCAAGGGCACCACTGCGCACAAACCGACTAAGGCTGCCAGCCAGGCCATGCGTGCGCGGCCCGCCAATACGGGGACGGCCTGCGGCAAATCAACCCGGGTGGAGGAAGGAGAGAGATCCGGCATTGCTTCAAGCCTCTGCGCTGCGCCCCTTCATCGCAAAAATGCCTTGCGGACGCTTTTGGATAAAGATGATGATGAAAACCAACACGGCAATCTTGGCCAACACTGCGCCGGTCAGACCCTCCAGAAACTTGTTCAAAACACCCAGCCCCAGCGCAGCAATCACCGTACCCGCCAACTGGCCAACGCCGCCCAACACCACGACCATGAAGGCATCCACGATATAGCTTTGCCCCAAGTCCGGTCCGACATTGCCAACCTGGCTCAGCGCACAACCGGCCAGCCCGGCAATGCCCGAGCCCAGGGCAAAGGCATAGGTATCGACCCGGGACGTGTTAACCCCCATGCAAGAGGCAATGGGGCGGTTTTGCGTGAC
>RFRO01000020.1 GCA_009924455.1 Betaproteobacteria bacterium | reverse complement strand
TTTTTGCCATCTTCAGCGCGCAACTTCAGTATTTCAATTTGCCCGCTTTGCGATGTGACAAAAATCGAATCCTCACCAAGATGGGTGATCTCGCCGGGTTTGCCCTTGCTATCGCCATAGCGACCAATGCGGTGTTTGCGGCAGTCGTAGACAAAAACCTTGTTGCCATTCAGCATGGTCCACGCGCCGGGTGCCGGGTTGCAGGCGCGGATCAGGTCATAGACCACGTCCACGTGGTTGGCCCAGTGGATCTGCGACTCCGCTGCCTGGAACCAACCCTCGTAACTGGCCTGCGACTCATCCTGCTCCATGGTCTGGTAGCGGCCGGCCACGACCGCATCGGCCGCCTCCAGCAGCGCGGATACGCCCATGGGAAACAGCTTGTTGAAATACAACTCGCCCAGGGTTTCGTCGGGACCGATATCACAGGTTTTTTGCAGAATGACCAGGCCCTCATCCAGCCCGTCGCTGGGGCGGAAGATGGTCAGACCGGTCTGCTTTTCGCCGCGCGCCATGGCCCAGTTGATGGCCGAAGGCCCACGGTACTTGGGCAACAGGGAAGGGTGGTACTGGATGGTGCCGTGTTGGGGGATATTCAGCAGCGACTGCGGCGCAAACTGCACGACATAGGCCATGACACCGATGTCCGGCTGCAGGCTGTGCATGGCGTCGTGCGCGGCCTGGTCGGTGAGTTTGTCCAGTTGCAACACATTCAGGCCACGCGCCTGCGCCTCCACGCGCAGCGCGTCGGGCTTGGTGCCGGGTTTTTCCGGGCGGCAGAACACGCCCACCACCTCGTCACCGCGCGCCAGAAAGGCTTGGAGCGCGGCCTTGCCGAAATCCTGCTGGCCGATCAAAACGATTTTCATGGTGTTGGCGTGCCTTGTCTGCTTTAGATGACTTTGGCTTCGCGCAGACTGCCGATTTCCACGCTCGAATAACCCAGTTGCGCCAGCACCTCTTCGGTGTGCTCGCCCAGCAGCGGCGAGCGCTTGACCTCGGTGATGCTGTCCGACATCTTGATCGGGTTGCCCACGGTCAGGTACTTGCCGCGCTCAGGGTGGTCGACCTCGACCACGGTGCCGGTGGCGCGCAGCGAAGGCTCTTCGGCGATTTCTTTCATGGACAAAATCGGGCCGCAGGGAATGTCGAACTGGTTCAGGATGTCCATGGCCTCGAACTTGGTCTTGGTCATGGTCCATTCCTCTATGCGCGCAAAAATCTTCTTCAGGTGCGGCAGGCGCTTGGGTGGTGTGGCGTAGTCGGGGTGGGTGATCCAGTCTTCCTGGCCAATCACTTTGCAGACTGCCGGCCAAACCGCTGCCTGGGTGATGAAGTAAATGTAGGCGTTGGGGTCGGTTTCCCAGCCTTTGCACTTGAGGATGGAGCCGGGTTGGCCGCCGCCAGACGCGTTGCCCGCGCGCGGCACCGAATCGCCCCCGCGTCCACTGCTATTGCGCTGGTACAGCGCCGCAACAATGCCCAAGGCCAGGTGCAAACCGGTGCCTGAGTCACCGATTTGCGCGCCGGTCACCAAGGGCGGGCCATCGTCAAAACCGGTGGTCGAGGCCGCACCGCCTGCGCACTGCGCCACGTTTTCATAGACCTTGCAGTCTTCGTACTTGCCCGGGCCAAAGCCCTTGACCGAGGCCACGATCATGCGTGGATTGAGCTCCTGTATGCGCTCCCAGGTGAAGCCCATGCGGTCCAGCGCGCCCGGTGCAAAGTTTTCCACCAGCACGTCGCAGGTCTTGATCAGGCGGTCCAGCACCTCTTTGCCCTTGGGGTCTTTGGTGTTGACCGTGATCGAGCGTTTGTTGTGGTTGAGCATGGTGAAGTACAGACTGTCCACGCCGGGAATGTCGCGCAGTTGGCCACGGGTGGCGTCGCCTTCACCGGCTTTTTCTACCTTGATCACGTCCGCGCCAAACCAGGCCAGCAGCTGCGTGCAGGTGGGTCCGGACTGGACGTGGGTGAAGTCAAGAATGCGAACGCCGTCTAATGCCTTGCTCATAAATCAGTTTTCCTCAAGATTGCTGTGAATTACTTTTTCGCGGTTTGCGGGGTGGTGGCTACAACGCCCACGCCGCCGAAGGCCTGCATCATCATCTCGTAGCGTGCGCCCTTCACGAATACGGTAGGTGCCACATCGGCGCCGCCCGACCCGTTGACATCGGTGCCACGGTACACGCCGTTGTTGTTGAATACCACCACGCAGACCGGCAAGTGGTAACGGCAAATGGTCTCCAACTCCATGCCGCTGAAGCCGAAGGCGCTGTCGCCCTCGATTGCAATCACCGGTTTGCCGGTCACCACGGCGGCGGCCACAGAGAAGCCCATGCCGATGCCCATGATGCCCCAGGTGCCCACATCCAGGCGCTTGCGCGGCAGGTACATGTCCACGATGCTGCGGGTGAAGTCCAGGGTGTTTGCGCCCTCGTTGACCAGAATCGCCTCGGGGTTGTCCCGAATGACGGCGCGCACAGCGCTCAACGCGCTGTGGAAATTCATGGGCGTAGGGTTCTTCGCCAGGGTCTCCGCCATCTTGGCCTGGTTTTTGTCACGCTTATCAAATACAGCGCGGGTCCATTCGGCGGGCGGTGCCGCCCAGTTGGATCCCATGCCGGCCAGCAGCGCGTCCACGCAGGAACCCACATCGCCCACCAGCGGCGCTGCAATCGGCACATTGCTGTCCATTTCGGTGGGTGCGATATCGATTTGGATAAAGCGCCGCGTCGTTGACCCGCCCCAGGTTTTGCCCTTGCCGTGCGAGAGCAGCCAGTTCAGCCGCGCGCCGATCAGCAGCACCACGTCGGCTTCGGCCAGCACATGGGAGCGGGCGGCAGAAGCGCACTGGGCGTGGGTGTCCGGTAGCAGTCCTTTGGCCATGGACATGGGCAGGTAGGGAATGCCGGAGCGCTCCACCAGCGCACGGATGGAGGCATCGGCTTGCGCATAGGCCGCACCTTTACCCAACAAAATCAAGGGCTTTTGCGCGCTTTTGAGTACCTCGAGCGCACGCTGCACCGCATCGGGCGCGGGAATCTGGCGGGGTGCGGCGTCCACGACTTGGATGAGCGAAGCAGCACCGGCTACCGCGTCCATGGTTTGCAAGAACAGCTTGGCCGGCATATCCAGGTACACCCCGCCGGGGCGGCCCGACAAGGCCGAGCGGATGGCGCGCGCCACACCCACGCCGATGTCCTGCGCATGCAGGATACGGAACGCGGCTTTGCACAGCGGCTTGGCAATTGCCAGTTGGTCCATTTCTTCGTAATCGCCTTGCTGCAGGTCGACGATCTCGCGCTCGCTGGAGCCGCTGATCAGAATCATGGGGAAGCAATTGGTGGTGGCGTTGGCCAGTGCGGTCAGGCCGTTCAGAAAGCCCGGCGCGGAGACGGTCAGGCAGATACCCGGCTTTTGGGTCAGGAACCCCGCGGCGGCGGCGGCGTTACCGGCGTGCTGTTCGTGGCGGAAGGAGATGACCCGCATTCCGGCGGTTTGCGCCATGCGCGTCAGATCGGTGATCGGGATGCCGGGAAGGCCGAAAATGGTATCAATGCCGTTGAGTTTGAGCGCATCAATAACAAGGTGGAATCCATCGGTCTGCGCGGCTTGGGCCTGCACCGCGTTGGTTTCATTCGGGGTAGATGCTGTCATTTTTCCTGCTCCGCAATATGAAGACTCCGGTCTACGCCGGATTGCCGATTAATCCTGCCCCGGCCTGGCTGCCAATGTCAGCCATGACAACGCCGCGTTCATGCGACTGTCAACGTAACATGGTAGTGAATTCAGCCCCTGCAGCAGAGAGGGTAAACACCGATCCACCCGGTGTAAATCGATTTGGAAACCATGGTAGGCGCCGTGCGCGCCTCCTCCCTACGCGCCTACTGGCAGGCGTCCACCCACTGCCCGCCCGTGAGATCGGCCATCAACGCGGGGCTGATGCGCAACGCGCTGTTGACCGAACCTGCTGCCGGCAGCACTTCGTCAAAGTCCTGCAGGCTGCGGTCCAGATAGACCGGCAACGGTGTGGCCAGGCCGAAGGGGCAGACGCCGCCGACCGGGTGCCCGGTCAGCGCTTCCACGTCGTGGGCGCCCAGCATCTTGCCCTTGCCGAACGCTGCCTTGAACTTCGCGTTGTCCACCCGGGCGTCTCCGCGTGCCACGAGCAGCAAGACCCGATCGTCATGCATACGAAACGCCAGCGTCTTGGCAATGCGCCCCGGCTCCACGCCGTGCGCTTGGGCTGCCAGCGCGACGGTGGCGGTGCTGACCTCCAGTTCGGTGATGTGCGGGACTAGCCCGTGTTGGGCAAAAAAAGCCCGAACCGACGCGATGCTCAATCCAAACCCCCTCAGGTGCCGCCCACGTAGGGGTTGTGTTGGCGCTCGTAGCCAAACGTGCTTTCGGGTCCGTGACCGGGGATGAACACGGTTGAATCGCCCATGGGCCACAGCCGCTGCACGATGCTGGACAGCAGGTCCGCGTGGTTGCCGCGCGGAAAGTCGGTGCGGCCAATGCTCCCGGCAAACAGCACGTCGCCCACAAAGGCGCGGCCGATTTCGGGGGAATAAAACACCACATGGCCCGGCGTGTGTCCGGGGCAGTGGCGCACCTGCAGCACGTGTTCGCCCAGCGTCACCGTGTCGCCGTCAAACAGCCAGCGCGTGGGAACAAAGGGTCGGGCCGGGGGAAATCCGTAGCTGGCAGCGGCCTGCGGCAAACCGTCGATCCAGAACTGGTCATCCGGGTGGGGTCCGCTGATGGGCAGCTGCAGCCGCTGCGCCAGCTCCGCTGTAGCTGCCGCATGGTCCACATGGCCGTGGGTGATCCAGATCTGCTCCAGCGTCGCGCCCAATTTATCTGTTGCGGCAATCAGCACATCCAAATCACCCCCCGGGTCAATGATGGCCGCGCGGTGGCTGGCATCGCACCAGACGATGGAGCAGTTTTGCTGAAAAGGCGTGACGGGGATGGTTTGGTAGCGCAGCATAGGTGCGTGAGTTTCCCATAAGCCGCTGTCGCCGGCGCGATCGGCAGAGCCGTGAAACAGGGCATAGTTCGGGTATGTCCGTTGTCAGCGCGCCGACCGCTTCCCGTCCCCCCACCGTCCAAGACTTTGCCCGCATCGGCGGGCTGGAAGCTTTGTGCCGCGGATGCACTTTGTCGGTGTTTCCCTTGGTCATGTACCGGGCTTGGGGCAGCGCGCAGCTGGTGTCGCAGATCTATTTCGCCATCGGGTTGGTTTCACTGCTGACCGCGCTGACGGTCCCGGCGCTGACGCGGCGGTTTGCGCGGCGGCGGATTTATCTTTTTGCCACTGCGCTGTACGTGGTGGCGGCGTTGGCCGGCATGGTGGGCGGCTTATGGGTCAATGCGGCGCTGCTGTGCGCGGTGATGGCGGCTGCCATGTCGTTTGTGTGCTTTAACGCCTATGTGCTGGACCATATCGACAAGGCCGATTTCAGCAAGCTGGAGACGCTGCGCCTGTTTTACGGTGGCACCGGCTGGGTGGTGGGCCCGGCGCTGGGCGTGTGGTTGTTATCGGTCTGGTCCGGCGCGCCCTTCGTGCTGCTGGCTTGTGCGGCCACGGCCATGGGCGTGTTGATCTGTCGCACGCCTTTGGGCGAAGGGAAATTCAAGGCAACCGCGCCCGTGCTGGTGGGGGGCGCACCGCGACGCGCGCATCCGCTGGCCATCGTGCGGCGTTTTTTTGCGCAACCACGCATGGTCACCGGCTGGTTGATACCGGCCATACGCTCCTGCGCCTGGTGGCTGTACTTTGTGTACGTGGGTATTTTTGCGGTGGAGAACGGCCTGGGCGAACAGGTGGGCGGAGTGGCCAGTTCGATTGCCAATATGGGCTTGTTTTTGGCGCCGGTGATGCTGCGCTGGATGCGCAGCCGCTCGGTGCGAACGGCCATCCGTGCCGGCTGTTTGGGTGGTAGCGTCTGCTTTTTTGTTGCTACGCTGGCAGCGCCCTGGCCTTGGATGACGGTGGCGGCCCTGATTGCGGGTACGGTATTTCTGGTGCTGCTGGATACCTCTGCGGGGTTGCCGTTTTTGATGTCGGTTAAGCCTTCGGAACGCACCGAGATGTCGGCGGTGTATTCCAGTTTCCGCGACGTATCGGGCATTATTTCACCTGGAGTGGCCTGGCTGGTGCTGCAGTTTTTTCCCATCGCCGGGGTGTTTGCGCTGGGCGGGGTGGCACTGCTGTGCGCGTGGTGGGTGGCGGGGCACATCCACCACGAGCTGGGTACGCCAGCGCCGTTGCGCAGCCGGCGTAGACGCGGTCTGTCGTAGTCTGGTAACGCGTTGTATTCGTGACGCCGAGGCTGTTATTCCTCTAAATCTCTAGGCACTTTCATGGCTCATTTTGCCGCTGCCGCTGGAACTTATGGGGGCCGAGCTGATCGAAATTCTCTTGGGCCGGCCCAGATTTATTTCAACAAGTAGTACTTGACAAAGTAAACTATCTATTTACACTAAGCTTGAATGATCTCAACGTTCAAGCACAAGGGTTTGGAACTCTTTTTTACCAAAGGCAGCTACAGAGGCGTGCCTGCGCAGCACGGAGCCCGGATTGAGCGGATGCTGGATAGATTGGATGCGGCCCGTGAAGCCAAGGACATGGACTTACCCGGCTACAAATTTCATGCGCTCAAAGGTGACAGAAAAGGCGAGTTCGCAGTCTCTGTTTCCGGCAACTGGCGAATCGTCTTTGAATTTGATGGTCAAGATGCAGTCAATGTTAATTTGGAGGACTACCACTGATGAAGTCTCTACGAAACCCCAACCGCAAGCCGACACACCCTGGCGCTGTGCTGCGCGAAGATGTTTTGCCCGAACTTGGCTGGACCCAGCTTGAGTTGGCGAACCGTCTCATGGTCAGCCGACAAACCGTTTCACAATTACTGCATGAAGAGAAAGCCGTTACCGCTGAAATGGCCATTCGCATTTCCAGTGCCTTGGGTGGCACGCCTGAGAGCTGGCTCAGCATGCAACAGGCCGTTGACCTGTGGGATGCAGGGATTAAGCTGAAAAGTAATCCGGCGCTTGCGCCCTTGTTTCGCCAAGCTGGCGTTGCTGCCTGAGGCGCCAAAGCGCTGGCCCTTAGACCATTTGTTTACGCTTGATCTCAATACGTCGGCGCAGGTCGGCCATCAGCAGTTCGGCGTTCACCATATTGGGGTTCACGGCCACGGCGCGTTGCATCAGCTCCAGCGCCTTCTCTGGTTGGTCGCGTTCGGCCAGCATTTGCGCGTAGCCCGATAGCGCGCCGAAGTGCTTGGGTGCACGTTTGAGCACCTCTTCGCAATCCTGCATCGACAGCTCAAACTGTCCGACCATGAAGTACAGCGTGGCGCGCTTGTTCCAGGCTTCCGCGAAAGCAGGGCGCTTGGCGATGATGTCGCTGAAGATGCGGATGGCCTCCAGCACGTTGCCTTCTTTCATCTCCGCGGTGCCGTCGCCATACAGGGTGTCAATCTCCTTGTCGCCGGTGCGTCCCCACATCTGCCAGACGGTACCCAGGGCCACGTTGCGCAGGCCGGGCTCTTTGTCGTGCAAACGTGGCAGCACCGCGTCCGCGGCATCGGCGGTTCCGATCACGGCCAACCGGTTCATCGCCTCGAAGCGCCGCTGCGGGTTGCTGTGGTTCAGCGTGCGCAACGCCTGCTGTTGTGTCATGGGTTCTTTGGCCTGTGCTGCCGGAGCGGGAAGCCATGCGGCCAGCAAGAAAGCAAGGCAGACGCGTTGAAATAGGAAGCGAAAGTGTTGCGCCATAGTGGATCTCCTGTGGTGACGCAATCAGCTTAACGCAAAAAAAACCCCGCACTTGGCGGGGGTCCAGGCGTTTACCGTGGAACGGTTTAGTTGGCACGCTTGGCGTAAGAGTCGGTCACAAAGACTTTGTAATCCGGCTTGATTTCCTGGATACGGCCTTGCTCTTTCAAAAACACAGCCGTCTCGGCCATGGCTTTGGCAGCGCCGCCGCCCAGCCATTTGGAACCCACTTGCTCCGCTGCGGTCGGGAACACATACAAGGCCATGGCGGCGGGCACGTCTTTCACATCCGCTTTGGTGACACGGGCGATGGCTTTCACCTGGGGTGTATCCGGTGTCCACGATGCCTTTTGCGCACGGTATTCGGTGTCAGCCTTGTTTAAAGCCTTTACCAGCGCGACCATGAAGGCGTCGTTTTCAGCAGCCCATTTGCTGTTGACAGCGATGCCGTCAAACGTGGGGTAACCCTTTTGGCCGATAGAGCCCGAGCTGGCAATGGATTTGCCGTTGCCCTTGATTTTGGACAGCACCGGGTCCCAGATGAAGGCTGCATCGATGTCGCCGCGCTCCCAGGCCGCAGCAATCTCGGGTGGGCGCATATTCATCACATTCACATCGTTGGCGGTCAGACCCTCGAGCTTCATGGCAGCCATGAGCTGGTAGTGGGCGGTAGACACAAACGGTGTGGCGACTTTTTTGCCCTTGAGGTCTTTGACCGAATTGACGTTGCTGCCGTTGCGTGCGATCAGCGCTTCTGCGTCGGCGATGTCATCCAAAATCCAGAACAGCTTGATGTCCTGGCCCTGCGTGACCGCAGCGGTCAGCGGGCTGGAGCCGACCTGGCCGATTTGCACATCGCCGGAGGCCATGGCTTTGATCACATCGCCGCCGCCGCCAAACATGCGCCAGTTGATTTTGTAGCCGGTGGCTTTCTCCAGCTCGCCGGATTCGATCACGGCTTGAAAGGGCACCAGCATGTCCTGGTGCGCAAAGGTTACTTCTTTCTTCTGCGCGAACACAGAGGTGCTGATCAGGGCCGCGCTGGCAGCCAGCAAAAGCCATTGGCGTTTATTGAATCTCATGGAAGTCTCCTGGTAAAAATTGTGAATAACAAGGGTACGAAAAACCGCGGGAACGGGGAACACAGGGTGGGCCAGTGGCGGGATGGCGGCACAGCAGCATCATAGTGAATACACGCCATTCAAACTGTTGTGATGGCGGACCGCACCGCGTGCCGGATGATGTGTCCAATGGCCTCGCAGTCTGTCTGCGAAAGCGATAGGGGTAAGCGCAGGTCACACAAACCGGCCAGCACGCGCTGGGCGCGGGGCAGGCTTTGCTCCTCGCCGAAATAGCGCCAGTGCTGCCACACGCTGGTAAAGCCGACCGGCTCGTCAGCGCCAAACCATTTGACATGCACGCCGCTGCGTGCGCAGGCCGCCACGGCCGCTTGCATCTGTGCGCGGTCCATGTCCACCAGGCTGAATTGCAACGAGCTGCCGACAAATTGCTCCTGTGGCGGGCGCAGCGGCAAGCGGATATGGGACTCGCCCAGCAGCGCGTCATGCAGCCAGTGGTAGCGCTGGTTCCAGCGCGCGCAGCGTTCCTTGAGCACCGCCCCCAATTGCGAACGCGCCAGCGCGGCGGGCAAATTGCCCATGCGCAGGCTGAAATTGGGTGTGTGGTACTTCCAGCGCTCAAACACCTCAAGACCCGGCCGCGCCACGTGCGAGGCGTACAACATATAGCTGCCCGACAGCAGCACCGCCTGCGCTGCCAGGTCGGCGTCATGCGTTATCAGCAGGCCGCCTTCGCCGCTGTTGGCGTGCTTGTAGCTTTGCAGGCTGAAGCAGCCGGCAATGCCCCAGGTACCTGTGGCTTTGCCGTTCCAGCCCGCGCCCATGGTGTGCGCGCAGTCTTCGATCAAGCGGATGCCGAATTCGGCGCACACGGCTGTGAGCGCCTCCATATCGCAGATGTGCCCGCGCATATGCGACAGCAGCAGCGTTTTGGCCCCGCTGGCCTGCGCTTTGCGGCGCAGGTCGTCCAGGTCGATCAGCAGGTCATCGGTCACATCCACCAACACCGGCACCGCGCCCGCATGCGCAATCGCACCGGGTACCGGAGCCAGCGTGAAGCAGTTGCTCAGCACCTTGTCGCCGGGTCGCACCCCACTGCAGCGCAATGCGGCAAACATCGCGGAGCCGCAGGAGTTCATCGCTACGCAATAGGGCATACCGATCTCGGCGGCAAAGTCGGCCTCCAGCGCAGCGGCTTCGCCCGGTTTGGCGCCGGTTTCGCCGTAGCGGTGCAACTTGGCGCTGTCCATCAGGGTCATGGCGGCTTGCACGCCGGCCGGGGGAATGGGCTCCTGCCAGGTCAGGTCGAGTTGCAGGTGTTCGGGGGGCGTTGCTTGGTTCATGGCAATGGGCTGGTAGCGGGCTCAGGCCGGGTGTGCAGATTGGATTGGCTGCCTTGGATTTCACGCCACAAGGCAACCGTAGCTTGCGCCAGCGCGGTGCTGCTGTCAATGCAGCGCGCATGCGGGGCGGCGGGTGCGGCTTGCAGCGCCATAGGCGCTTCGGTGCAGGCGAGGATGATGCCGTCGGCACTTGCGTCCAGCATGTCCTGAACAGCCCGATCCAGCAGCGGCCCGGCATCTTTCAGGTTGCCGGCCTTGACCAGTGCAATGGCGGGCAGGATCCACTGGTCTAGAGCCGCGTCGGTTGGCGCAAGCAGGCTTAAACCGTGCGCGCGCAAAGCGGGCTCAAACAGCCGGGTTGCCAGCGTCGCCCGCGTGGCCACCAGGCCGATGCGCGCGCCGCTGCCAAAGCGCTGCGCGGCCTGCGCGCAGGCCACATCCACGATGGAAGGAAAGGGCAGGGCGCAGCCCTCACGCAATCGCGCATGCCAGTAATGCGCAGTGTTGCAGGCCATCACCAGCCCCTGCGCCCCCGCAGCAATCAGCCGGTCGCGCGCGGCCAGCAAAGCGGGCAGGGGCGAGGCACCGCCATGCAGCAAAGCGGCAGGCCGCCCGGGAATGCGCGGGTCGCTGTGGATGAGCAGCGGCACATGACCGGCGTCATCCTGCGCGTCGGTGGCCGCTATCACCTTGGCGAAGAAGTCCGCCGTGGCCAAAGGCCCCATGCCGCCGAGCACGCCGATCACGCGAGCGCCCTTCCACCCGGTGTGCAGGGTGTGCAGGGCGTATAGCGTGGACCGGCGGCCGGTTCGCGTGTCATGGCGCCATGTGTCCTTCAAAAGCGTGCATGTAGCCATACAGGCCGACTGCGCCGCCGGTGTGCAAAAACACGATGTTCTGTCCTTTGCGGTAATGGCCTTTGCGGACCAGGTCGATCAGCCCGGCCATGCCTTTGCCGGAATACACCGGGTCCAGCAAGATGCCCTCTAAGCGCGCCAGCATGGTGACGGCTTCCATCATGCCGGGTGTGGGAATACCGTAGCCGTCACCGATGTAATCGCAATTGGCGACCACCTTGTCGCGCGACACCGAACCGGGCACGCCCAGCAAGTCCGCCGTCTGTTGCGCCAGCATAAAAACCTTGTCTTCCTGCGGCTGGCGCGGTGCCCGCACACCGATGCCAAGAACTGGAATCTGCGTACGTGCGCCTTCCATGCCCACCACCAGGCCGGCTTGCGTACCGGCGCTGCCGGTGGCATGCACCAGTTCGTCGATGTTCAGCCCCATGTTCATGGCCTGGTCTGCGAGTTCCAGCGCGGCAGTCACATACCCCAACGCGCCCAGCGCGTTGGAGCCGCCGCCGGGAATGATGTAGGTCTTGCGGCCCTTGGCGCGCAGTTGCGCGGCCAGGTCTTCCATGGCCTTGTCCATCGCCGTGTTGCCGGGAACCTCGCTGACGTGTGCGCCATACAAATGGTCCAGAAACACATTGCCGGAATGCTGGTAATCCGCGTGGCGGTAGCCGGTGCGGTCTTCCAGAATGATGTGGCATTCCATGCCCATCTTGGCGGCGATGGCAGCGGTCTGGCGCGCATGGTTGGACTGCGTGGCGCCTTGGGTTATGAGCGTATCGGCACCGTGTTGCACTGCGTCGGCAACTAGATATTCGAGCTTGCGGGTCTTGTTGCCGCCCGTGGCCAGGCCCGTGCAGTCATCGCGCTTGATCCACAGTTGCGGCCCGCCCAAGGCGGCGGTCAGGCGGTGCATAGGCTCCAGAGCGGTGGGGCCGTGCGTGATGCGGATACGGGGGAATTTGGCGAGTTTCATGCGGTGTTCTCGTGGTCAATAAAAAGGTTTGCGGTTTGGAAAAATAGGCAGGTTTTAACTGTCGTCGCGGGTCTGACTCCAGGACTCGGCGGGGTAGTCGTCCAACTGGCCCAGGGCAAATTGCTCGCCTGGGAAAAAAGTGTGCAGCCGGATGTCCCCGCTGCGGGCGTGGCCTTCCATGCCTTCCAGCCGAGAGATGCGCGCAGCCACCGGGCCAACCGCCGCACCGGCTGCGCGGTCCAGGCGTTGCCAGGTCAAAGTCTTGATGAACTTGCCCACCGACAGGCCGCCCGAGTAGCGCGAGGCGCCCCGCGTGGGCAGGATGTGGTTGGGGCCGCTGCATTTGTCGCCATAGGCCACGGTGGTGTTCTCGCCCAAAAACAGCGAGCCGTAATTGCTGAGGTTTTTCAGCCACCAGTCGAGGTCATGCGCCATCACCTGCACATGTTCGCTGGCGTAGCGGTCGCTCAGGGCGACGGCCTCTTCGGGGGTATCTACAACGGCCACTTCGGCGTAATCGCGCCACGCGGCGGTGGCCGCACTGCGGGCCGGTTCGGGCAGGGCGGCAATTGCTGCCGGCGCGCGGGCAATCACCTGTTCGGCAAGCGCGCGCGAGGTGCTGATCAGCCACACCGGTGAGTCCGGCCCGTGCTCGGCCTGGCCGATCAGGTCGGCGGTGACGATGTCGGCGTCCGCGCTGTCATCGGCAATCACCAGCGATTCTGTTGGGCCTGCCACCACATCAATCCCCACCTGCCCGAACAGCAGGCGCTTGGCTTCGGCCACATAGCGGTTGCCAGGGCCGACGATGATGTCCGCCGGTTTGCCCGAAAACAAACCTTGCGCTAAGGAGGCGATGGCCTGCACCCCGCCCAGCGCCAGCACCACGTCGGCACCGCTGAGTTGCAGCGCATACAAAATGGCCGGGTGGACGCCGTGCGCGCCGTGCGCCGGGGTGGCGGCGACGATGTTCTGGACGCCGGCCACTTTGGCCGTGCCCACGCTCATGATGGCGCTGGCCGCGTGGGCGTAGCGCCCGCCGGGGATGTAGCAGCCCGCCGTCTGGCAGGGGATGAGCCGCTGCCCTGCGCGCAGGCCCGGCATGAATTCGACATCGAACTCTTGCATGGATGCGCGCTGCTGCCGGGCAAAGTCGGTTACGCGCTGGTGCGCAAAGCGGATGTCATCTTTGACACCTCGCGCCAAGGCTTTTTCTGCGCGGGCAAAAGCCTCAGGACCCAGCACGATGGGTCCGTCCCAGCCGTCCAAGGTATGGGCGTAGGCGCGCACACGGTCTTCGCCGCCCACGCGGATTTCGCGCAGCATGGTTTGCACCGTCTCGGTGGTCGAGGCATCGGTGCTTTGGGCGGTGAGGGTCGCGGTCTTGAGGTAGTGCGTAGACATAGGCGGGCTTCGGTGTGGGTGGCGACCATGATAGGCAAGCTTGTCACAGACCCATCAGGCCAGATTCCAACTATGCATGAGACCAGTTCCATGGGCCCGGCGATGACCGGAGCAACTCTGGCGTGCGCCTACTGGCGAAGGCCTTGCGCCCGGGCGAGTTCCCGTTTGGAAGCCGGAGGCGGCGCATAGCCCCCGTGGCGCGAGGTTTTCAGGCCCAGGCGCACCATGCTTTCGCACAAACCAACGGCGCAGGCCAGACCGTCGAGCACGGGTACGCCAAAACGCTGCGACAGGGATTGCGCCAGATCGGCCATACCGGCGCAGCCCAGCACGATGGCTTCCGCCCGGTCGTGTTCCAGCGCCAGGGCGATTTCGTCTTCGATTTTTTTCAGGGCCTCGGGCTTGGCGTGTTCCAGTTCCAAGACGGGTACCTCAGACGAGCGCACGCGCTGGCACTGGCGGTCCAGGCCGTAGCGCATCAGGTTGTGTTCCAGGGCCGGGACCGAACGTCCTAGCGTGGTCACCACCGAGAATTTGTTGCACAGCATCGACGCCATGCGGTAGCCCGCTTCGCCGATGCCGATGACCGGTTTGTCGGTCAGGCAGCGCAGTGCGTCAAGACCCGTGTCGTCAAAGCAGGCAATGATGACGGCGTCAAAGTCTTCGGCCTCGCGCACCGCTTGTAAAAGGCCCGCCAGGCTCATGGCCTCGTCGTAATAGCCTTCGATGGAAGCCGGTCCGTGGGGCGATGTCAGCGGCACGATGGTGGTACCAGGTGCGGCCGCGCGCTGGGCGGCTGCGGCGATTTTGGCCGTCATGCCGGCCGTGGTGTTGGGGTTGACAACCAGAATGCGCATGGTGTTTCAGACTTCCCCGCCCAGGTAGGCGGCTTTGATTCGTTCATCGCCCATCAGGGCCTTGGATTCGCCGCTCAACACGACTTTACCGGTGGACAGCGCGTAGGTGCGGTTGGATATGGACAGCGCCATGCGGCTGTTTTGTTCGACCAGCAAGACACTGACTTTCTCGTCGCGCGAGATGGCCACGATGGCGCGGGCGATGTCCTGCACCAGCTTGGGCGCAATGCCCAGGCTGGGCTCATCGAGCAGCAGCATGCGCGGCTTGGCCATGAGCGCGCGGCCGATCACCATCATCTGTTGCTCGCCACCCGAGAGCGTGCTGGCTTGCTGCGAAAAACGCTCGCGCAGACGCGGAAAACGCTCCAGCACGCTGTCCAGCGTGCGGGCGATGCCGGCTTTGTCATCGCGGGTGAATGCGCCCATCAGCAAGTTGTCTTTGACCGACATGAAGGGGAACACGCGGCGCCCCTCGGGCACCATGGAAATGCCTTTGCGCACGATCTCCGCGATGGGTGTGCCATCAAGTCGTTCGCCCATGAAATGGATCTCGCCGGCGTGCAGTTTTGCCAGCCCGGTGATGGCGCGCAATATCGACGATTTGCCTGCGCCGTTGGCACCAATCAACGCCACGGTTTCGCTTTCTTCGAGCGTGATGGACACGCCTTTGAGGGCATAAATCTGGTCGTAATAGAGTTC
The DNA here is from genome assembly GCA_009924455.1 of Betaproteobacteria bacterium. GTDB lineage: Bacteria > Pseudomonadota > Gammaproteobacteria > Burkholderiales > Burkholderiaceae_C > Allorhodoferax. Next base: position 7,007 of record RFRO01000020.1, on the reverse strand, counting down.
GACATTGTCAAAGCGGAGCATCGCTGTCATGGCTTACATCCCGATGGCAGCGTCTTCGGCGCCCAGATAGGCTTCGATGACTTGGGGGTTGTTTTGGATCTCAGCAGGCGTGCCTTCGGCAATCTTTTCACCGAAGTTGAGCACCACGATGCGGTCCGAAATTTTCATCACCGCCGGCATGTCGTGTTCCACCAGCAGCACGGTGACGCCACGCTCTTCGCGCAATTTGCGCACCAGTTGCACCATGTGCATGGTCTCATCGTGGTTCATGCCGGCAAAGGGCTCGTCCAGCAGCAGCACGGTCGGTTGCGTCGCCAGGCCAATGGCCATGCCCAGCGCCCGCAAATGGCCTTGCGGCAGGTTGGAGGCCAGTTCGTCGCGGATGGCGGTGAGGCCCAGAAAGTCAATGATGTCATCGGCCGATTGGGCGAACAAAGTTTCATCGGCGGCGGCCATTTGCGTGCCCAGAAAGAAGCCCAGCAGCGACGCACGCGAGCGCAGGTGGTGGGAGACGATGATGTTTTCCCGCACGGTCATGGAGCGGAAGATGGTGGTTTCTTGGAAGGTGCGCACTACGCCCTTGCGCGCCACAACGTGTGGCGCCAGGTCGCTGATGCGCTCGCCCCGGAACAAGACCTCGCCGGCGCTGGTCTGCACAAAAGAGGCGATTAACTTGAACAGTGTGGACTTGCCCGCGCCGTTAGGGCCGATAACCGAGAGGATTTCGCCTTGCTTGACCGAAAAGCTGACCTTGTTGACCGCCACCAGGCCGCCGTAGCGTTTGGTCACACTTTTGACTTCGAGGATGGCGCTCATTTGTGGGTCTCCTTGCGGTCCATCAAACTGAGTAAGCCGTTTGGCAGCCACAGCATGAGCGCGATCATCAGCCCCGAATAAATCAGCAGCTGGAAGCGGCCCGTGGCAAAGAGTAAATCCCAGCCGAAGTAGAGCAGCAGCGTTCCCAGCATCGGGCCGAACACAAAGCCCAGGCCGCCCAAAAAGCAGTTGAGCATGAAGTTCACGCTATCGGTTATCTGGAAAGAGGACGGGTACAGCGACTGCGAGATCGACACAAAGCTGGCCCCGGCGATGCCACCCAGGAACGACGAAATCGCATACGCCAGCACCCGCAGCCATGCGATGTTCACGCCGATGGATGAGGCCAGTTCTTCGTTTTGTTGCAGGGAGCGGCAGAGGTGGCCCAGCCGCGAATGAACGATGCGCCACAACACCGCATAGGTCAGCACCATCATGATCACAGCCATGAAATAAAAGGCCAGCTTGGGGTTGGCCAAGGTGTTGAAGTCCGGGATCACGGTGACGCCGAAGATGTTGAGTTCAGCTGGCAGGCGGATCGAGGTGATGCCTTTGGCGCCGTTGGTAAAGGGCATGGCCAGCGCGGTGAGGCGGCTCACCTCGGTGAGGACCAGCGTCACCATCGCGAAGTACACGCCGCGCAGCCGCAGAATCGGCAGGCCGATCAGCACCGAGAGCAGGGCGCAAAAGCTGCCGGCCAGCGGCAGGGTCCACCAGAAGCTGATGTCGCCCTTGGTGATCAAAAGGGCTGACACATAGCCCCCCACCAACGCATACGCGCCCTGGCCGATGTTGATGCGGCCGATGTAAAAAGTCAGCCACACGCCGGCCGATGCGATGGACAAAAGCGCCACTGCGGTGAGCGTGTAGTACAGGTCGACGCGGCCGGATGCGGCAATGGCCGCAGGAACGACGACCAGAACGATCAAAAGGAAGAGGGCGACCGCACCCCAGCGTTGGGAATTGCGCATGTCAGCCCCAGGGTTTGCCCATGAGGCCTTGCGGGCGGATCGCCAGAAACACCATCAGCGACGCAAAAATGGCCAGGTAGGTGATCTCGCCCGAGGAGGCCAGCAGGGTGAGGCCCACGCTTTCCATCATGCCCAGAATAAAGCCGCCCAAAATCGCGCCGGAAATCACGCCCGCGCCGCCAATCATGATCATCATGAAGGCCTTGATCGAAGTCGGTCCGCCCATTCCGAGGTTGATGCCGGTGATCGTCACCAGCAAACCGCCGACGATGCCGGCCAGCATGGCGCCCAGCGCAAAGCCGATCATGGAATAGCGGTCCACGTCCACGCCCATCAGGCGCGCAGCCACTTTGTCCTGCGCCAAGGCGCGCATGGCGCGACCGGTTTTGGAATGCTGCATAAAGAGAATAAAAACCGCCACCATGGCCAGGGCCAAGGCACCGATCAGGATGCGGTCATACGGCATGATGATCACGAAATCCCAGTTCAGGACGCCATCGACAATTTTGGGCAAGCCGCGCTGCTTTTCGCCAAAGGCCAGCAGGATCACCGCATCCAGAAAAAACGCGATGCCGGCGGCCAGCAACATGGTGCTTTCCTCGCGCTTGGAATTGCGGATGACGGGGCGGAACAAAAAGCGCTCGACCAGCGCGCCGATGATGGCCAGGGCCACGCCGGAGGCCAGCAGCCCGACGATGAAGGGAAGCCCGAATTGGGACACCACGGTGTAGGTCACAAATCCGCCCAGCACATACATCTGGCCGTGGGCGAAATTGAGCACGTTCATCAAAGAAAAAATCAGCGTCAGTCCCAGGGCAATCAGCGCGTATTGCGCCCCTAGGTACAGACCGTTCACAAGCACTTGTTCCATGCAGGCCTTGCTATCAAGCTAGAGAGCGAGAGGCGGCAAGCGTGGCACGCGCCACACTTGCCGCAGGGTCAGCAGATCCGCAGAATCAGTCGACGCTGGCTACGAACATGGTTTCAAACTTGCCGTCTTTGTACACATTGACGACCAGCGGCACCGACACCTGGCGCTTCTGGCCAAAGGACGAGGTGCCCACGTATTTCAGCTTGGCGTTGCCCACCATATAGGGGTTGGGCGCTTCAAACTTGTCCATGGTTTTCTGGAACTCTTTCACGTCGGTCAAACCTTTGGGGTTGGCCTTGAGGGTTTCCAGGATGTATTCCAGGGCGTAGACCTTGGTGTTGGACTCGTCGTTGTACTCGCCGAACTTCTTGGTGTAGCGGGCCACGAATTCGCGCATCTTGTCGGAGGCGAGTTGGGGGGTGGATGCGCCGCCGACCGAGATGAAGCCGTCAGCCAGTTTGCCCGCGCCTTCTTTGAGCACATTGGCGTCTTGCGCGGTCTCGGTAGAAATCAGGCCTTTGAAGCCCATTTCACGTGCCGAGCGGATCAGCTGCGGTGCCTGGGCGGGTGCCACGCCGGACAGAACCAGCAGGTCGGGCTGGGTCTTCAGCACGGGCAGCAGCACGGGGGTGAAGTCGGTGGTGTCAACCTGGTAGGTCACATTGGCAGACACCACGTTCAGGCCGAGTGCCTTGGCAGCAGCGGCGCCGCTGTCACGCTGGCTTAAAGGGTCCGACTCGTTCGCGGCAACGAAGGCGACCTTCTTGATGCCCTTTTCCTTCATCAGGTGCTTGTAAATGGCGGGGCCGGACTGGTAGTTAGCGACCATGCCCAGAATCGCATTGCTGGCGGGCTTGGTGTACAGCTCCTTGGGGAAGGCGTACGGGAAATACATGATGCCGCGGCTCTCTGCCACAGGGCGTACAGCGGCTGCGCCGTCATCCACATTGGGGCCAACCACATAGTGGATGCCTTCCTGGGCCATTTTTTCCATGCCGGCGATGGCGCGTTTGGGGTCTTTCTGGTCGTCAAACGCCACGATTTGCACGTCGTAGGTCGTGCCGCCGATTTTCACGCCGCCGGTTTCGTTGATCCAGTCGGCACGGGTTTCCATGGAGCGCTGGTTGGAGATGCCCCAGCTGGCAGCCGGGCCGGAGGTTACGCCGACAAAACCGATTTTGAGCACCGGGTTGGCGGCGAAGGCGGCGCTGCTCAGGGTCAGGCCGAGCACGGCGCTCATCACGCCAGAGACCAGGAAATTGCGTTTTTTCATGAAGAAACTCCTAGGGGAAGGATGAAGGAAAAAGTAAAGAGAAATGCAACCAAAACAGACCGATTGCACGGACGGTTGGTGGACAGATCATGCATCTTGTTAACAATCGCGTCAATCCATTTTGAACAAATGGGCCCGCCATGCGGGTAAATCCTAGGCGAAGCAAGAAGTATTGGTGATCGCCCGCGCTATGGCGCGCCATTCCAACCCGGGCTTCTGACAAGTTCCGTGTGGGAATATCGTTAACAAATCACCGTTGTCGAGGTTTTGATCGGACAATGACGGCTTTGCCTGCTTAGCAAAGAGAGTGTTCCCCATGGTGACGATGGTTGGTCAGGACGACGCGGAGGAAGCGCGCATCGTTGAACGCATTTACGAAGCCGTCATGGACCAGCGCCTGGCGCCCGGAGCCAAGTTGTCGGAGGCGGCGCTGTGTGAAGCATTCGGCGTGGGGCGTATGCGTATTCGGCGCAGCCTGCTTATTTTGGCCAGCCGCGAGGTGGTGGAGTTGCAGCCCAATCGGGGTGCCTATGTGGCGCAGCCAACCGCCGACCAGGCGCGTGAAGTTTTTGAGGCCCGTTTGCTGATCGAGCCGCCGCTGGCCCGCCTGGCGGCCCAGCGTATCAAGCGGCCGGGTATCAAGGCCCTCGAAGTGCATTTGGAAAAAGAAGCCGCCGCGCATGCGGCCGGTAACCGGAGGGAAGCGATCCGGCTGTCGGGCCAGTTCCATGCCGCTTTGGCCCAGGTCGCCGACAACACCGTGACGCTGCGCATTGTCAAAGATCTGATCACCCGCAGCTCAATCATCATCGCCATGTACGGCGATACCGGCTTCAGTAACTGCCGCGACGATGAGCACAGTGCCATCGTCGCCGCCCTGCGCGCTGGCGATGCCGATCAGGCCGAAGCGCTGATGCGCGCCCACCTCGGCCATATCAAAGACCACCTCCAGCCCGGCCGCCAGACCCTCCAAACCCATGATTTGGTGGCGCTCTTCGGTGCCGGCAAGGGCGCTGCCAAGCAGGCCTGAGCCGACGCCCATCCCACTGTCTCTGCATCTTTCAAACGTCCATGCATTTTTACGAGCCCCGCAACGGCCACGGCCTCCGCCACGACCCCTTCAACGCCATCATTGCCCCCCGGCCCATCGGCTGGATATCCACCTGTTCCGAGGACGGTCAGCCCAATCTCGCGCCCTACAGCTTTTTCAATGCGTTCAACTACACGCCACCGCTGATTGGCTTCTCCAGCCTGGGTGAGAAGGACAGCTTGCGCAACGCCCGCGCGACAGGTGAATTTGTCTGGAGCCTGGTGAGCCGCCCGCTGGCCGAGGCCATGAACCAGAGCTGTGCGCCTGTTCCGCACGGCGTGAACGAGTTTGCGCTGGCCGGCTTGGAAGCTGCGCCCGCGCGCCTGGTGAAACCGCCTCGCGTGGCCGCCAGCCTGGTATCCATGGAATGCAGAGTCACGCAGATCATCCAGCTACAAAGCCATGCGGGCACCGCGCTGAGTACCTGGCTGACCATGGGGGAGGTGGTCGCGGTGCACATTGATGAGAGCCTGATTGAAGACGGCGTCTACCAGACGGCAAAAGGCCAGCCGGTGATGCGCGCAGGCGGCCCCGGTGACTACTTCACGCTGGACCCCGATCACCTGTTTCGCATGACCCGGCCCAGCTGAGTCAGAATCGCCGCCTCGTCCCCCTTTATTGCCCTGAAAGTATTCCATGCGCGCCCTGTTGCTCAACAAAGAACCCACCTTCAACGCCAGCGTTTCCGACATCGCAGCCCCCGGTCTGTCTGCCGGTGACGTGCGTGTTGGCGTTGACTATTCCACGCTTAACTACAAAGACGGCCTGGCGATTACGAATGCCGCGCCGGTAGTGCGTTTGTGGCCCATGGTCGCAGGTATTGACGGGGCCGGCACCGTACTGGAATCGCAGCACCCGGACTGGAAGGCCGGCGATGCTTTCGTGCTCAACGGCTGGGGCGTTGGCGAGACGCATTGGGGCTGTCTGGCCGAGCAGGCTTGCCTTAAGGGCGACTGGTTGGTGCGCCGCCCTGCGGCCTTCAGCGCCCGGCAGGCCATGGCCATAGGAACAGCGGGTTACACCGCCATGCTGTGTGTGATGGCTTTGGAGCGCCATGGCGTCAAGCCGGGCGACGGTGAGGTGCTGGTCACCGGTGCCAGCGGCGGCGTGGGCAGCGTGGCCGTGGCGTTGTTGTCGAGCCTGGGCTACAGGGTGGTTGCCAGCACCGGCAAGCTGGCTGAGGCTGCGTATTTGCAGGCGTTGGGCGCGCACGAGGTCATCGACCGCGCGGCCTTGTCGGCCGCCGGAAAACCCATGCAGGCCGAGCGTTGGGCGGCGGTGGTGGATAGCGTGGGCTCGCACACGCTGGCCAACGCCTTGGCGCAAACCCGGTACGGGGGCGCGGTCGCTGCCTGCGGGCTGGCGCAGGGACGCGATTTGCCGACCACGGTAGTGCCGTTTATTTTGCGCAACGTGGCGTTGCTTGGCGTCGATTCGGTGATGGCGCCGCGTGCGCTGCGCCAGACGGCCTGGGACCGGTTGGCCCGCGATCTGGATAGCAACAAACTGGAATCCATGGTGGAAGAGGTCAGCCTGGACCAGGCAGTAGAAAAAGCCCAGGCCTTGATGGCCGGGCAGGTGCGTGGGCGCATCGTGGTCAAGATCTGAGCGGGCGGTCTGCTTCCGCGTCTTGATGCGCAAACGCATGGTTGTGCCGGGCCACCGACTGCATGGGGAATCACCCCAACGCGCGCTTCCCGCGGTTGACTATTTCTGAGGGAAAGCTGTGCATGGCTGATTCGGTTGTCAACGAAAGCCCTGCGCCATGTGCCTGATCGCCTGGAACTGGCAACCCGGCCAAGGCCTTTTGCTGCTGGCCAACCGCGACGAGTTTTACGCCCGCCCGACTATGGCCTTGCACCACTGGCCGGACGCGCCCGTGCTGGCTGGCAAAGACCTGCAAGCCGGTGGAACCTGGCTGGGGGTCGGACGGGGCGGGCGCTTGGCTGCGCTGACCAATGTGCGCGACCCGCGCCAGTTCCGCGC
>RFRO01000190.1 GCA_009924455.1 Betaproteobacteria bacterium | reverse complement strand
CCCGGATCCTCGGGCGTTCAAGAGCCTCCCGGCGCATCTGGTGTGCAGCCGCCGCCTGGATCGTCCGGAGTGCAAGAACCCCCTGGGTCACAAGGGCTTGAGCTACCGCCGGGTGCCGAACCTGCCACAGCGAAAACCGCCAATGCGGAGGGAACCTTGCAGGCATTGGGCGACGGGGACACCTCGGAGGCACCCCGCACCGAAGCGGTGCCTGAGGGCTTCTACACCGGGTTCTGGATCGCCTGCGTTTTGTGTGCCGGTTTGCTGGTGTATTACTACTGGCATTTCGACGCCGAACAGTATGAAATCCTGAACATGCTGGTTCGCTCGGTCATGCCGCTGGGGATACTGACCTTTGTGGTGCTGGGCGTGATTCTGTTCGGTATCACGACGGCAACCGAGTCGGCAGCGGTTGGCGCGGCGGGGGCATTCCTGATGGCCTGGTCTGCGGGTACGCTGGATTTCGAGAAAATCAAACAGGCGGTTTTCCTGACGGCCAAGACCACTTCTATGGTGTGTTGGCTGTTTGTGGGATCGGCTTTGTTCTCGGCTGTGTTCGCAATTTTGGGTGGGCAGCGTCTGGTGGAAGAGTGGGTGATGGCTCTGGATTTGTCGCCCATTCAGTTCTTGTTGCTCTCCCAGGCCATTATTTTCGTGCTGGGTTGGCCGCTTGAATGGACCGAGATCATTGTGATTTTCGTGCCCATCTTCCTGCCGCTGCTGGCGCACTTCCAGATCGATCCGATCTTGTGGGGCGTGATGGTTTTTGTGAACTTGCAGGCTGCATTCCTGTCACCGCCTGTGGCGATGTCCGCGTTCTACCTCAAGGGGGTGTCGCCGCCACACGTGACCATCAATCAGATTTTCGCGGGCATGATGCCTTACATGCTGATTGTGATCGTGTGCCTGATCCTGATGTACATCTGGCCCGGTCTCACCCTGTGGCTGCCGAATTACCTCTACGGCGGATAAGCCTGGAGGCGGCGTTCGCCTCCTAAAACGAAGCCCCGCTGCGTCCCGGCGGGGCTTTTTCAATGGTCAAGCGGATTGTGGAGACAGGATGACCGGCGCTTTGCAGGTGCTGTAATAGCGTAGGCAGCAACTGGCGCAGCTTGCCCGCGCTGGCACTGTTGGCGGCGATCAGGCACCACTCGGTTTGTTCGCCGGACTCAGCTTCCGCAGGCCTGGTGACCGGCGCGATGGGACCGGCTTTGGTGCTGGCACGCAAGGCGGGTGGGATCAGCGGGTGCACCAGCGCGAGGTACTGGTCCGATGTACGAGCCAGGATTTGCAAGCGCGCCAGTTGCGGGTTCTGCAAGCTGGCTTCGAAGAGAGACAGGGACATGGTGCTTTGCGTTGGCCTTTGAGGCTGCAAGAACAGGGGATACGCGTTATGGAAGTGATTATCACGGACGCCCGGTTGACCAAAAGCCTGTCCATCCGCTTGACGGGTGGGCAGTTGGCTGGTGGTTTTTTCTGTCTCATGCTGGTTTTGCTGATGGTCACAGCCGGCCTGTACCACCTGATATTTGTCAAGGCGGTGCGTGAGGATTGGCCGGTATTTGGTTCGGTAGTACGTTTTGTTGCGAAAGACCAGATTGAGCAGCGCGAGCGATTTACCCGTGAGAACATCGACGTGCTGGCAAAAAAGCTGGGCGAAATGCAGGCCAAAATGATGCAAATTGAGTCTCTGGGGGAGCGTCTCTCCGGCCTGGCGGGCGTGGACCCCGCGCTGATTCGGAGCCGGCCCGACCGGGGAGGGGCTTTGGTGGCCTCGCGTCCGATGACGGTTGCCGATTTGCAGGCCATGATGGATGACTTGGAACACGCCTCGACGGAGCGGGCCGATGTATTGACGCTCATGGAGACCCGCCTGTTTGATCAAAAAATGAAAATGATGATGTTGCCCACGCAGGCACCGGTGGAGGGTGGGGCGATTGGCTCGGGATTTGGCATCCGGATTGACCCGTTCACCGGCAGCAGCGCCATGCACGAGGGCCTGGACTTTCCCGCTGCGCCGGGCACGCCGATTTATGCGGCGTCTGGCGGAGTTGTCGTCACCCAGCTGCTGCATCCCACCTACGGGAATATGGTCGAAATTGACCATGGCAACGATTTGCTAACCCGCTACGCCCACGCGTCACGGGTATTTGTCAAGGCTGGCGACGTGGTCAAACGCGGCCAGAAGATTGCCGAAATCGGTACCACCGGGCGCTCAACCGGGCCACACCTGCACTTTGAGGTGCTGGTGCGGGGCGTTGCCCAAGATCCACAAAAGTTCCTCAAACTCGGTGCCGAACTCCAAGTCGCGTCCTCGGGGCGGGCGAACCACCGGCCCCACCGTTGAAATCCTATTGCGCCCGCGCCTGAGGCCTGCCGTGGCCGGTGCGGCTTCGCCGCATAAAATGGCGGGCTTTTGCGAACGCACGGCAAGTCGCCAACAACCGGGTTGGACCTTGTAATTGTCGGAATCCCATGGACTTCAATTTCCTCACCAAAATTTTCGGCAGCCGTAACGACCGCCTCCTCAAGCAATACCGCAGCAGCATTCGCGGTGGTGCGTGAGGGCTCCAAGCGGGTGATGAAGATGCGCCACTTCGATGTGCAACTCGTGGGTGGCATTGCCTTGCACCAGGGCAAGATTGCCGAGATGCGCACCGGCGAGGGTAAAACCCTGACCGCTACGCTGGCGGTGTACCTGAATGCCTTGTCCGGGCGCGGCGTGCATGTGGTGACGGTCAATGATTACCTGGCGGCGCGCGACGCGCAGTGGATGGGACGCCTCTACAACTTTTTGGGCTTAACCGTCGGCATCAACTATCCCAACGTGCCGCGGGAGGAAAAGCAAGCGGCCTACAACGCCGACATCACCTACGGCACTAACAACGAATACGGTTTTGACTACCTGCGCGACAACATGGTCTATGAAGCTACGGACCGTGTGCAACGCACCCTGAATTACGCCATCGTGGACGAGGTGGATTCGATTTTGATTGACGAGGCGCGCACGCCCTTGATCATCAGCGGACAAGCCGAAGACCATACCAATCTCTATGTGGCCATCAATACCGTAGTGCCGCAACTCGAGCGACAAGAAGGCGAAGAAGACCCACGCACCGGAGAGGGTGTGACCAAGCCCGGCGATTTC
>RFRO01000189.1 GCA_009924455.1 Betaproteobacteria bacterium | reverse complement strand
CCACTGCGCGCAAGTCGCCGCGCAGGCGCCGACCACGGGCATCGTTTTTGGGTGCGCGCCGCAGGTCATCCACGTCATAGACCATGAGGTGCAGCCCAATGTCCTCACCCAGTTCCTCGCTCCATGCGTGAATGCTCAGGGCGTCCACCTGCTCACCCAAAAGACCTTTCACACGCCGGGGGCTGAACTGGATATTGAGATTAATCAGCTCAATTTCCGCCATTTTGCTGTCTTCGCAAAACAACTGTAGATAAATATCGGATCTGCGGGTTGCGATGCCTGACCATACCGCGCCACTCAAAAAAGGTTGGAAGGCCTGCAGCCGGCGCATCCAACGCGCTGCCAGCAGGCGCAGGGCGTGCAGTTCTTGGGCCTGCTCCTCCGGGCAAAACACCGCGATGTACTCCTCGACCGCGCGCTCCAGCAGCCCGTTGTCGGGTAGCGCACTGCGCTCGGGCAGGTCCAACTGCGCCAGCGCCTTGCGTTTGGCGCTGCCGAAGTCCAGCCCTTCCTCCACGACCAGCCGCGCGGCTACTGCGGCGATTTCTTCTTGGGTCCCGTTCATGCGGCCATTGTGCCTTGCCAGCCGCCGACATGGGTCCGATGCCCCACCTAGAATCCGCTGATGCACATTCATATTCTGGGTATTTGCGGTACGTTCATGGGAGGGCTGGCGGCGCTGGCACGTGAAGCGGGTCACCGGGTGACCGGTTGCGACGCCGGCGTGTACCCGCCCATGAGCGACCAGCTGCGCGCCCTGGGCATCGATTTGATCGAGGGGTTTGGCTCGGATCAGCTCGCGCTCAAGCCGGACGTGTTCGTGGTCGGCAACGTCGTCAGCCGCGCGCGCCTGGCCGACGGCAGCCCCAAATTTCCCCTGATGGAGGCGATTTTGGACGCGGGCGCCCGGTACACCAGCGGCCCGCAGTGGTTGGCGGAGAACGTGCTGTTCCAGCGCCATGCGCTGGCCGTGGCCGGTACCCACGGAAAGACCACGACAACTGCCATGCTGGCCTGGATTTTGGAGTCCGCGGGGCGGCAGCCGGGCTTCCTCATTGGCGGTGTGCCGCTGAACTTCGGTGTTTCTGCCCGACTGGGTGGGGGCGCGGCCTTTGTGATTGAGGCCGACGAATACGACACCGCGTTCTTTGATAAGCGCAGCAAATTTGTCCATTACCGGCCGCGCACCGCCGTGCTCAACAACCTGGAGTTTGACCACGCCGACATTTTTGATGACCTCGCGGCCATCGAGCGCCAGTTCCACCACCTCGTGCGCACCGTGCCCTCCAGCGGCCGCGTGGTGGTCAACGGGCTGGAAGAAAGCCTGAGCCGTGTGCTGCACGCGGGTTGCTGGAGCGAGGTTCGCAGCTTCGGGGCGGCCGACAGTGATTTTTCCGCCCAGGGCGACCCGCAGGATTTTGCGGTCTTGCAGCGCGGCCAGCCGAGCGGGCGGGTGCGCTGGGATCTCAGCGGCCTGCACAACCAGCGCAACGCGCTGGCGGCCATTGCGGCAGCAGAGCATCTGGGTGTGGGGGTGGCGCAAGCCGCCGAGGCGCTGGCCACATTCCAGAATGTCAAACGCCGCATGGAAGTGCGCGCCCGCGTCGTTTTGCCGTCTGCACCGCAGGGTGCGCCGGTTACCGTTTATGACGATTTCGCCCACCACCCCACCGCCATCCGGACCACGCTGGACGGTCTGCGCCGCAGCGTGGGCACCGCTGGGCGCATCGTTGCGGTCTTTGAGCCACGCTCCAACACCATGAAACTCGGAGCCATGAAGGCCCAGCTGCCCTGGAGCCTGGAATCGGCGGATAAGGCGTTTTGCCACAGCGGCGGTTTGGGCTGGGATGCACAGGCGGCGCTGGCTGAGATGGGGGCGCGCGCCACGGTGTGTGACACCTTGGAAGCACTGGCCCAGCAGGTGGCGGCGCAGTCGCTGCCGGGCGACCACATTGTTTGTATGAGCAACGGCGGGTTCGGCGGCATCCACGCCCGCCTCATCACGCTTTTGGGCGCAGGCCCCGCAGCCTGATCAGGCTGTGGCGCGGCGCACGCGGCGCGCTTTGACGGCCTGTGAGAACACATCCAGGCACTGCAAGGAATCGTCCCAACCCAGGCAGGCGTCGGTGATGCTTTTGCCGTAGGCCAGCGCCGAGGGCTGGTCCACGCCGGGGGTGAATTTCTGCGCGCCGGCGTTCAGATGGCTTTCCACCATCACGCCAAACACCTGGCGCGAGCCGCCCGCGAGTTGCGTGCCGATGTCGCGTGCGACTTCCAATTGTTTTTCGTGCTGCTTGCTGCTGTTGGCGTGGCTGCAATCGACCATGAGCGTGGGCGACAGCTTGGCTTTTTCCAGATCAGCGCAGGCGGCGGCCACACTTTTGGCGTCGTAGTTCGGCGCTTTGCCGCCGCGCAAAATCACATGGCAATCCGGGTTGCCTTGGGTTTGCACGATGGCGACCTGGCCGTTTTTGTGCACCGACAAAAAGTGGTGTCCGCCGGCTGCGGCCTGGATCGCATCGGTTGCGATCTTGATGTTGCCGTCGGTGCCGTTTTTGAAGCCAATTGGCGCTGACAAGCCCGAGGCCAGCTCGCGGTGGACCTGGCTCTCGGTGGTGCGCGCCCCGATGGCGCCCCAGGAAATCAAATCGCCCAGGTACTGCGGCGAGATCACGTCCAGGAATTCGCTGCCGGCGGGCAAGCCCATGCGGTTGATCTCGATCAGCAACTGGCGCGCCATGCGCAGGCCTTCGTCGATGCGAAAGCTCTCGTCCAGGTAGGGGTCGTTGATCAGGCCCTTCCAGCCCACGGTGGTGCGGGGTTTTTCGAAATACACCCGCATCACGATTTCCAGCGTGTCGGCATAGCGCGTGCGCTGCTCCATCAGACGGTGCGCGTATTCCACAGCGGCGGCCGGGTCGTGGATGGAGCAGGGCCCGATCACCACCAGCAAGCGGTCGTCCTTGCCCGCCATGATCTGCTGGATACGGCGGCGGGTATCGGAGATCAGCGCCTCAACAGGCGTGCCACTGATGGGGAAAAAGCGGATCAGGTGTTCGGGAGGCGGTAGCACGGTAATGTCCTTGATGCGTTCGTCGTCGGTGTTGCTGGTACGGTCAACCGGGTTGTGCGACATGTGATAGGCAGAC
>RFRO01000188.1 GCA_009924455.1 Betaproteobacteria bacterium | reverse complement strand
CCGGCGTGCGCGCCGACGTGGCGCGCCTGACCGCCATGTGGAGCGAGCTCCTGGCGCAGCACAGCGGCCCCCTGTTGTTTGACCACTTCACGGCGGCGGACGCTTACTTTGCCCCCGTGTGCACCCGCCTGCGCACCTACGCGCTGCCCATGCAGCCGCAGGTGGAGGCGTATGTGGACCGGGTTTTGGCTTTGGCGGGCGTACGCGCCTGGGTTGACGGGGCGGTGGGCGAAAACGACTTCTTGGATTTTGAGGAGCCGTACCGCCTGTCGCGCTAAGGGCGCTGCCTGTTGCGGCGGTATTCGGGTGGGCGCTTAGCAGCGCCCTTTCTTTTTGTGCTTCAGCCGTGCGGGGGCTTCAGATGCGCCGCGCCACCGTTGTCATGACCTTGGCGGCCCCGCGCATCAGCTCTTGCACCGCCGGTGGCAGCTGCGCTGCTCCGGCCACTTCGGCAGCGCGGGCGTGGGCGAGTTCGTCACTGTGCATTTGCGCCACGATGGCGCGTGACGCGTGGTCGCCAGCCGGCAGGGCGTCAGCCCCGCTGCCCAAATGGCTTTCCAAGTGCGCGCCAACCTGGCGCTCGGTTTCCACCACAAAGCCCAGGCTGATGGCGTCACCCAGCCGTCCCGCCAGGAGCCCCAGGCCGAATGCGCCCGCGTACCACAGCGGGTTCAGCAGCGAAGGCCGCGCACCCAGCTCGTCCAGCCGCTGCGCCGTCCAAGCCAGGTGGTCCACCTCTTCGGCGCAAGCCGCCTCGTACTGGGCGCGCAAGCAGGGGTTGCGGGTGGCCAGCGCCTGCGCCGTATAGAGCGCCTGCGCGCAGATCTCACCCACGTGGTTGACGCGCATCAGCCCGGCGGCCTGTTGCCGCTCGGCCTCGGCCAGCTGCGTGGGGGCTTCTGGCAGTGTGGCGCAGGCAGCGCTGGCGTGCGGCGCGGCGAACAGGGTGCGCAGGGCGTTGTCCACGGTATTGATCAGGGTGTCTATGGGGGCGGTGGAGCTGCGGGTGGGGTGCATGGGAGTGATTGTCCATGTTCTGGCAAAGCGGGCATGAAAAAACCCCCGCCATGTTGCCATGGCGGGGGTTTCTCGACTGTCTAAATCTCACTGGCGCTAGGCCAGCGGGAAATTAGAACGTGTTGTACAACGAGAACAGGTAACCGGTCGTGTTGCTTGTACCGCCAGTGTCGCCGGTCCAGTACTGGCCGGTCACATAGGTACGATTGCTCAGCTTGTACATACCGCCAGCCAATGCACCGGTACGGGTGTAGTTGCTAGACGCAGAGGAGTTGCCGGCTGCAGTGACGGACAACAATTGCACACCCAGGGTCAAAGAACCAACGGGAACTGTTGCACCAACCAAAGTAGCTGTCTTGGTGTTTCCATAGGTGTAGTTGGTTTGGTCCACACCAGCGCCGATCTTGGCAACGCCGAGGTCGTAGGAAGCAGAGAAGCGGTTTTTGGTGTTAGCGTAAGTTGTGCTGTTTGACACTTGGTTGTCATACGAGCGGAACTGGCCTTCAGCTACCAAAGCGCCGGCTTTGTAGCCCAGCACGCCGGTGTTGTAACGCTGAACGGGTGTGTTCAGGTTAGAGGCGCTACCGGTACCGATGACAACGTCAGCTTCCGAATGCTTGTAGGTGAAAGAAACAGCATCGGTCAAAGGAACGGTCACAGCAACGGTGTCGTTGGTGGTACGCGACAGTAGGGTGGTGGAGGTCAAGTCGGCTTCGAAGTTGGCGCCTGCGCCAGCGATACCGCCGGTCAGGTACTCAGCGCCTTTTTCACTTGCCATCTTGATTTTCGCGCCGTTGGCGAGAACGAATTGGATGTAAGAGTCGTTAGCGGTAGCTGCAGTCGAGCGGCCACCCCAGGCCACACCCAAGCCAGCGCCCAGCTTGCCCACGCCTTCGATGTCTTCGCTTACGGCGAAGTTGATCTCGGCATCTTCCATACCGAAACCGGATGTGGTCACGTTAGAAGAAGAGGTGTCGCTCTCAAAGCCGTAAGCGATAGCGCCGGTCATGGTGGCTTGAGCGAAAGCGCCGCCTGCGACTGCAACGGCAGCCAATGCATATCGCATGCTGGTAATGACTGTCGAATTGCTATTGTTATTTCCCAACAATTACAACAACATACAAAACGACTACCGCTTTTTGTCGGTATTTCAGTAGGAAAGTGGTTGCTTTACCACTCCAATTCCCGTGATTCCGAGTAATAAGTACCTTTATGCGCCAAATTTACTATCCCACTCAAGCGAGCGAGCCATGCTGCACCGCCTGAATGTGGACCGAGAAATCGCGGCCAACGATATGCTGGGTCCCGGACGGGCCGAACGCGAGCGCAGCGTGCCCATTCCAAGCACCATGACGCGGATTCCCGGCTACCCCAGCAAGCTGGTGGTGTACCGCATTGCTGCCAGCTCCTATTGGCAGGTCCGGTGCTGGGTCGAGGGCCGAACCCGCAAATGCAGCACAAAGACGACGGTATTGGCAACCGCTATGGCCGCAGCGCGTGGCTACTACGAGCAATGGCTGGTTGAAGCCGCTTCCACGCGGCACATGCATGCGGCCGTGTTGCGGCAACTCCAGACGGGGGAGGCGCAAACAGACGTTGAAGCCTTGGCGGACGGGCAGGCAAAGATGCGGGCGGTGCCGCGTTTCGGTACCGTTGCCACGCAAATGCTAGCCAATGAATCTGCCCGCGTACGCCGAGGCGAGTGGAGCCGCGGCAGCCACCAGGTGCTGATTAACCGCCTGAACAAACTGGTACTGCCGCGCTGGGCCAGCAGCCTGTGCTCGGCGATCAATTACCAGGCGTTGCAAGATTTCGTGAACGATCTGAGCGCGGAGCACACGACTACTACCATCAACCAGTACCTGGTCGTGATCCGCAAAGTGTTGAAGCAAGCGCTGGCCATGGGCTTGATCGACGTCCTCCCCACCTTCCCGAACCTGCGCGGCAACGCGCAGTCGCGCGGCGCCTATACGCCCAGCGAATACTGGAAAATTTTACGCTGTGCGCGCAAATTGCGTGGGCAGCCCTACCCTGCCGATGCTCGCACCATACGCCTGAAGTACAAAATCCGCAGCAAAGAGCAGGCGCTTCCGCCGGATGTGGCCTGGGCGGCGGGCTTCATGGTCAACAGCTTCATCCGCCCCAGCGACCTGCGC
>RFRO01000187.1 GCA_009924455.1 Betaproteobacteria bacterium | reverse complement strand
TGCACTACGAGATGCGCAAGCACACCGGAGAGCTGCCCATCATCGGCGTCAACACCTTCCGCAACCCGCACGGCGATGCGGTGCCGCAAAAGCTGGAACTCGCCCGCAGCACCGACGAAGAAAAACAAAGTCAGCTCACACGTCTGCATGCCTTCCAAGCCGCCCACGCCACACAGGCGCCGCAGATGCTGGAGCGCCTGCAACAGGCCGTGATCGCCAACGACAACGTGTTTGCGGTGCTGATGGACGCCGTGCGCGTCTGTTCGCTGGGGCAGATTACCAATGCGCTGTTTGAGGTGGGCGGGCAGTACCGGCGCAGCATGTAGCTTGCGCGCGCCAAGGGCGCCCCGCGCTCAGGTCACCAGCATCGGATACAGCGAGGCCAACAAGGCTAGCGCCATGCTGATGTTGAAGATGCGCAGGCGCAGCGGGTCTTGCAGAAAGCGCCGTAGCGCCGCCCCGCCACCGGCCCAACAGGCCACGCAGGGCAGGTTGATCACGCCGAATAACAGCGCCAGGGTCACAACGTCGATGGCTTGCGCCCGCGCCGGCAAGTAGGCGCTCATGGCGGTGACGGCCATCACCCAGGCTTTGGGGTTCACCCACTGAAAGGCCGCAGCGCCCCACACGCCCAAGGGACGGGCTTCGCTCGCATGCGCGTCCTCGTCCTGCACAGCCGGTGCCTCGGTCGCCGTAGCCAGCCGCCAGGCCATCCAGACCAGGTAGGCGGACCCTGCGTAGCGCAGTACGTCGTAGAGCGCAGGGTGATCGGCCAGCAGCGTGTGCAAGCCCAGACCCACGGCGCACAGCATGAAGGTGAAGCCGCCGCAAATGCCCAGCCAGTGCGGCACGCTGCGGCGAAAGCCGAAATTCACGCCGGAGGCCAGCATCATCATGTTGTTCGGCCCGGGCGTGATCGAGCTGACAAACGAGAACAGGCTCGCGGCGATCAGAACGTCATGGTTCATGGCGGCGTCGAATCAGCGGTAGCGGCGGGGCTTGCGGACGCAGGCGGTTGTGTGAAGCGCCTGCCTAGAAAAACCGTGAGGACCACAGCGAAGGCAAAACCCAGGGTCAGCGCTTCAAAGCCTTCGCCCAAAATCAAAAACCCGGCCACGATGGAGATAAAAGGTTGCAGGAGTTGCACCTGGCTGACCCGCAGCGCACCGCCCATCGCCAATCCGCGAAACCAGGCAAAAAATCCGGCCCACATCGAAAAAATACCCACATACGCCAGCCCGATCCAGGCGGATAACGGTATCGGCTGCTCGGGCCAAGTCAGCAGCGTGCCAGGAATCGTCACCGGCAGTGCCATTACGCAGACCCAGCAAATAACGCGCTCCGCACCGAGGCTGGGCGTCACTTTCGCGCCATAGACATAGCCCATGGCGGCGGCCAGCACGGCGCCCAGTAGCAAGGCGTCCGCCCATTCCAGACCCAGGCTGTGGCCTTGCGACGAGGCGCGCAGCGCGGAAAAAACCATGACCAGCCCGGCCCCGAGGGCCGCGCACAGCCAAAAACCCAGGCGGGCGCGTTGGCCGAGTACCACAGCTGCGGCGGCGGCGGTTGCCAGGGGCAGCAGCGCTGTGAAAACCGCCGCATGGCTCGATGGCACCAGCCGCAACGCAAAGCCCAAAAAGATCGGAAAACCCAGGGCGTTGCCCAGCACCGCCATCGCTAATGGCGTCCGCTGCCCTGCTTGCGGCAATGGAGAGCGGGTCATGAGCAGCACGATGATCGACAAGCTACCGGCCAATACGGCCCGGGCAAAGGTGACAAACCATGGCGAGAGCAGCGGCGCATCCGCCGTGCCGGTGGCCATGCGGGTCATGGGTAGGGTGATGGCGAAGACGGTGACACCCAACAGGCCGAGCAAGAGGCCCAGGTTTTCTTTTTTCATCAGGGGATAGACGGTGTGGGCGGGCGGGCTGCAAACTGCATAGATCGCTGAGGATAGTGCAAGGGCGTGGCGGCCTAAAATCCCCGCTTCTGCCTAAACCCGTCATCGCCCCGTTGAACGCCCATATGCCCCAAACAAGCTCCAGCACTCCTGCCAAAGTCGCACTGATAACTGGCATCACCGGGCAGGACGGGTCCTATCTGGCGGAGTTATTGCTGGAAAAAGGCTATGTGGTGCACGGCATCAAGCGCCGCGCCAGCACCTTCAATACCCAGCGGGTCGACCATATTTATCAGGACCCGCACATTGAGAACGCCAATTTCAAGCTGCACTACGGTGACCTGAGCGATACGAGCAACCTGGTGCGTATCGTGCAAGAGACGCAGCCCGACGAGATTTACAACCTGGGCGCACAGTCCCATGTGGCAGTCAGTTTTGAGAGCCCCGAATACACCGCCGACGTCGACGCCATGGGCACCCTGCGCCTCTTGGAAGCCATTCGCATCCTCGGGCTGGAGAAGAAGACCCGCTTTTACCAGGCCTCAACATCCGAGCTGTACGGGCTGGTGCAGGAAATTCCGCAAAAAGAGACCACCCCTTTTTACCCGCGCAGCCCGTATGCAGTGGTGTACGGGCTGGTGCAGGAAATTCCGCAAAAAGAGACCACCCCTTTTTACCCGCGCAGCCCGTATGCAGTGGCCAAGATGTACGCCTACTGGATCACGGTGAACTACCGCGAGGCTTATGGCATGTACGCCTGCAACGGCATCTTGTTCAACCACGAGAGCCCGCGCCGGGGAGAGACCTTTGTGACCCGCAAGATCACCCGGGGCTTGGCCAATATCCATGAGGGGCTGGAGGATTGCCTGTACATGGGCAATATCGACGCCCTGCGCGACTGGGGCCACGCCAAAGACTATGTCCGCATGCAGTGGATGATGCTGC
Source organism: Betaproteobacteria bacterium (assembly GCA_009924455.1). Taxonomy (GTDB): domain Bacteria; phylum Pseudomonadota; class Gammaproteobacteria; order Burkholderiales; family Burkholderiaceae_C; genus Allorhodoferax. The sequence goes on along the minus strand of RFRO01000187.1, from coordinate 335 downwards.
AGCAGGACAAGCCGCAAGACTTTGTCATCGCTACCGGTGTGCAGCATTCAGTGCGTGATTTCATCGAATGGACCGCGCGCGAGTTGGGCATGCCGCTGCGCTGGAAGGGCAGCGGCGTGGATACCGTGGGCTACAGCGGCGCGCAGGCGGTGGTGCGGATTGACCCGCGCTACTTCCGCCCGACTGAGGTCGAAACCCTGCTGGGCGACCCCAGCAAAGCCAAGCGCGAACTCGGTTGGGTGCCGGAGATTACCGCCCAGCAAATGTGCAGCGAAATGGTGGCCCATGACCTGGCAGCAGCCAAGCAGCATGCGCTGCTGAAGAAGCATGGCTAT
>RFRO01000186.1 GCA_009924455.1 Betaproteobacteria bacterium | reverse complement strand
TTTTTTTGTAGGCATCGACGCTCAGGCCGTAGTGCTGTGCGCGGGAGGCCAAAACCTCTTCTGTCCACAGACCGGTGTCGAAGACCGCGTTGGGATGGACAGAATTGACCCGAATACCATCCGCCCCCCACTCCAGCGCAGCCACCCGTGCCAGCTGACTCAATGCGGCTTTGGATGCGGAATAGGCGGCCGCACCGGGTCCGGGTGCGGGAACGTTTTTCGAACCAATGATGGCCACTCGTCCGCCCCGAGGCGCGCATTTGAGGTACGCATGTGCCTCACGCATCAGATGGAAATTGGCATCCAAATTGATCTGCATCACCCGGCGCCACTGGTCTGACGCCAAGGATTGCAGGCGGCAGCCGGCTGGGAATATGCCCGCATTCAAAACCAGCATGTCCAAGCCACCAAAGGCGTCGGCCGTGCGTTGCAAGGCGTTTCTCAATTGATCTTCCGATCCTACGTCGCAAGTGATACCCAGGAAATCCGGACGCTGGTACATCCCAGCTATTGACGGATTCAGGTCGAGACCCACCACCGCGGCACCTCTGGAAAGCAGCGCGTCGACGCAGGCCTTGCCGATGCCCGAGGCGGCTCCAGTTACCAGCGCAATCTCTCCAGCGAAAGCCGCCGGTTTGCCACCTTTTTTCAGTTTGGCTTGCTCCAGGTCCCAGTACTGGGATCCAACACCACGCGCGGCGCTGCGTCCAGCATGGATTTGCGCTCCCTGGCTAGAGGCTCGTATTGCTCGAAATAGGCGCGGTAGCGGCGGGCATACTCAGCCACATCGCGCCCTACCAGGGGCACCCGCTTGGTGCGGATCACATGATCAGGCGTCGCCGGACCTTGCTGGGCGACAGTGGCTAGGTCTTCCCGGTTTGTAAAAGCAAGGGACTTGGAATCTGTATGCCGCGCCATCACCACCGGAAATCCGGCCACGGACGAGAGCTCCTTACGCAGCGCCGCCAACTCCAAACCACACGCAGCATCGGGCGATATGTGGCTTGGAATCTGAATATCCCATGCACCCTGAGCCCGCAAGTAGTCTTCGGCGCGACCGACCAGAGCAATCATCCGCTCGTACGACTCTCGGGCGGTATCGCCAAAGGAAAAAATCCCGTGATTCAGCAAAACCATCCCGATCGTCCCGGGGTGCGATTGCAAAACAAATTCCTTGGCACATGCGCGCGCCAAATCAAAGCCGGGCATCACATAGGGAATGACGACCACCAAATCTCCGTAGATAGCGCGAATTCGTTTCTCCCCATCAACCGAGTTACTAACGGTCAACAGCGCATCGGCGTGCGTGTGGTCCACATATTTGAAAGGCAAGATGGCATGCAAGATAGCCTCGACGGACGGTACCGGTGCAGAGGCGCGGGTCATATGGGTGACCATCTCATTCACCATGGCGGGGTCCGGCAGGGCCGGCAGCGTTGCCAAGCGCTTCAGATGCGCCAACTTGACCGGCGAAAAACCTTCAGGTTCGATTTTTTCCAAATCCCAGCCACTGCCCTTAACTAGCAGGATCTCCTCGTCCTCGCCAAAGGCATTCTTCTGGGTCGTCTTGACCGACGTGTTGCCTCCTCCATGCAGGATCAGAGATTTATCCTGGCCGAGCAACCTGGACGTATACACGCGGCGGTCCAGGTCACCAAAACAGGCGGAGAAGTCTTTCTCGTCGTACTTACTGTTCATGACCTATTTTGAATCAAATGGTTTTAATTGGTCCGGCAACCGACAGGTGGATTGGGAATAAACGCCCGAGCTTGGGGCTAAACGAAAAGCATACTAACTGCTACTCAACACGCCCCAAGCGAACCGACCCCGCTGAGCCCTGGAGCTATAGACAAAGCCACACTGGCCTCCCGCAAGCAGGCGCGTACCGCCGCCAAGTCAGGCCCCACATGGCTGTCGATACGGCGGATGTAGGGGCAGGTCAGGGTTGCCAGGGCGGTATTGTCGGGGCCCAGCACGGGGAAGGAAATATCGACCACGCCGAAGGACTGCGCACTGTCCCGCTCCACATAACCTTGCGCGCGGATGGCGGCCAGCGTCTGAGCCAGACCTTCGGCCGTGACGGGCACCTCACCGTCCAAGGGCTGGTGCGCGGCCAGCATGCGTTGGCGAAATTCCGAGTCCGTGTAGGCCAGCAGGATGTGACCGGACGCCGTGTCGAGCAAACCGACTCTGGCCCCGCGCTGAACAGAAAAACTCCAGCCACGCGGGCTGTTGACCTGGGCGGCAATCAGCACGTTGCCTCGGTCGTACACACCCATATGGCACGACTGCTCCGCCCGGCGGGCGAAGTCGTCCATCACGGGTAGCGCGTGGTTGACCAGCCGATTCAGCGGCGGGTGCGCATGTGCCATGGCAAAGAGCTTCAGGCTGAGCGCATACCGGTCTCCGCTGCTGCTGCGGCTGACGTACTGGCGCGCGACCAGCCGCTCCAGCATGCGGTAAATCTCGTTGGGGCTGCGCGCCATGTCCTTGACGATCTGCGCCCGCGTCAGCCCCTCGGGCTGGGTCGCCAGCAATTCCAGGATGTCCAAGCCTTTGTCGAGCGCAGGCGCCCGGTACACCACCTGTGCGCCGGGCTGGGCGGCGGCCTTGCGGGGACGACCTCGGGACTTTTGGGGGCTTTCGGGAGGCATGTTCAGATGGCCTTAGAATCGACTAAATAAACTAAACTGAATTAGGGAAAGCACTGAGTGGGGATTGCAGATTCCTCATTATGATGCCCATTCAGTGGTGAATCAATTATTCATATTTGAATTTTAATAAGCAAGGTGGAGACCATGGCGCAAGGACGTTTGCAGGGCAAGACGGTGCTCATCACGGCTGCGGCCCAGGGCATCGGGCGGGCCAGCGCCCTGGCCTGCGCCGCCGAGGGTGCGCGGGTCATCGCCACCGACATCCATGCCGAGCTGCTGCAGTCGCTGGCCCAGGCCTCGCCCGGGATCCAGACCGCGCTGCTGGATGTGCGGGATGCGGCGGCCGTGCAAGCACTGGCCGACCGGCTGGGCCCCTTGGATGTGCTGTTCAACTGCGCCGGCATGGTGGCCAACGGCAGCCTGCTGGACTGCAGCGAAGCGGATTGGGACAACAGCTTTGAGCTCAACGTCAAAAGCATGTTCCGCATGACCCGCGCCTTTTTGCCCGGCATGCTGGCGCACGCCAA
>RFRO01000185.1 GCA_009924455.1 Betaproteobacteria bacterium | reverse complement strand
GGTGCAGGCCGATGCTGGGCTCATCTAAGACGTACATCACGCCGGTCAGGCCCGAGCCAATCTGGCTGGCTAAGCGGATGCGCTGCGACTCGCCGCCGCTGAGCGTTTCGGCGCTGCGGTCCAGGCTCAAGTAATTGAGGCCCACATCGTTCAAAAACTTCAAACGCAAGCCAATCTCGCGCACCACCTTGGCGGCAATCTCGGCCTTGGCTCCGCGTAACTGCAAGTCCTCGAAATAGGCTTGCGCCTCGGCCAGCGTGGCGCGGCTGATCTCAAAAATCGCCCGCGCTTGCGCACCCTCGCCCAGGCGCACATGGCGGGCTTCGGCGCGCAGGCGGCTGCCGCCGCAATCCGGGCAGAGCTGCACCGCGCGCATGCGGCCCAGCTCTTCGCGCACCAGCGCCGAGTCGGTCTCGTGGTAGCGCCGCTGCATGTTGGGGATGATTCCCTCAAACGGGTGTTTTTTGCTGACCCGCTTGCCCTTGTTGTCACCCGAATCGAGCACGTAGCTGAACTTCACGTCCTCCGTACCCGAGCCAAACAAAATGACGTGGCGCACATGCGGGTCCAGCGCCTCGAAGGGCGTGTCCACGTCAAAGCGGTAATGCCGCGCCAAGCTTTCCAGCATCGCGAAGTAATAGCCGTTGCGCCGGTCCCAGCCTTTGATGGCGCCGCTGGCCAAACTCAGGCTTGGGAAAGCCACCACCCGCGCCGGGTCGAAATGGTCCTGCGCGCCCAGGCCGTCGCAGCTGGGGCAGGCACCGGCCGGTGAATTGAAGGAGAACAGCTTGGGTTCCAACTCGCCCACCGCATAGCTGCACAGCGGGCAGGCAAAGCGCGCGTTAAAGATGTGCTCGACCGGCGCATCCGCGCCCATCTCCACCACAATCGCCCGCCCGTCAGCCAGGCGCAGCGCGGCTTCAAAGCTCTCGGCCAGGCGCTGCTTGAAGGCGTCGTATTCAGACTGCTCGGCGGCCTCTTGCGGTGCAGCGCGCACCTTGAGGCGGTCAATCACCACGTCCAGATCGTGCTTCTCGGTTTTTTTGAGCACCGGCAGGTCATGGCCTTCATAGACCGTGCCATTCAGGCGGAAGCGCACAAAGCCCTGCGCCTGCATCTGCGCAAACAGCTCGGTGAATTCGCCTTTTTTTTCACGCGCCACGGGGGCCAGCACCATCAAGCGCGTATCGGCCGGCCAGGCCAGCACGGTGTCGACCATTTGGCTGACGCTTTGCGCCTGCAAGGCCAGGCCGTGATCGGGGCAAAACGGTGTGCCGGCGCGGGCAAACAGCAGGCGCAGGTAGTCGTGGATTTCGGTGACCGTGCCGACCGTGGAACGCGGGTTGTGCGAGGCGGCTTTTTGCTCGATGGAAATGGCAGGCGACAAGCCCTCGATCAGGTCCACATCGGGCTTGTCCATCAGCTGCAAAAACTGGCGCGCGTAGGTGGACAGGCTTTCCACATAACGGCGCTGGCCTTCGGCATACAAGGTGTCAAAGGCCAGGCTGGACTTGCCCGATCCGCTCAAACCGGTGATCACCACCAACTGGTTGCGCGGGATATCGAGGTCGATGTTTTTGAGGTTGTGCGTGCGCGCACCGCCACGCAGCAAGACGCGGCTGCGCAGGTTGCATAATCGATTTACAACTTGGAGAAAACCATGGCATCCGTGAACAAGGTCATTCTGCTGGGCAACTGCGGGCGCGACCCGGAAATCCGTTATCTGCCCTCGGGCCAGGCGATTGCGAGCCTGAGCATTGCCACCAGCACCCGCCGCAAAGACAAAAACACCGGCGAGTCGGTGGAAGACACGCAGTGGCACCGCGTCACGTTTTACGACCGGCTCGCTGAGATCGTGGGCGAATACGTCAAAAAGGGCACGCCGCTGTATGTAGAAGGCCGCCTGAAGTACGGCAAATACACCGACCAGTCCGGCGTGGAGAAATACACCACCGACATCATCGTCAGCGAACTCCAGTTACTCGGCGGACGCGAAGGACGGGGCGAGCCGCCGTCTGAAGGTTCCAGCGCGCCCCGCCGCGCGCCAGTGGCTGCAGCCCCGGCACCGGCCAGCCGCCAGGCCCCGGCCGCGCGCCCGGCCAGCGGCTTTGATGACATGGACGACGATATTCCGTTCTAAAGCAGCACCGGACTGGCCTGCTGCAAGGGGCTATCCATGCGTCCGGTATCCCTCAGAGCCGCAAGCAGCAGGGCGCGGTTCTTCAGTGTGCTGCTGGCGGGACTGTTGACCTGGCAACCGGGCTGTGCGCTGGACTACCCGGCGATGGCAGAGGCCATCACACAGCGTTGGGGCCCGGCGGGGGCGGACCGGTTCAAGGGCTGGCAGAGCATGGTGCAAGCGGGCTCGCGGCCCGACAGCTCTGAATTGGACCGTCTGGCCTTGGTGAATGCGTTTTTCAACAAAACCATCCGCTTCGGCACGGACCTGGAAATCTGGCAGCAGGAGGACTACTGGGCCACGCCCCTGGAAACGCTGGGCCGTGGCGCGGGTGATTGCGAGGACTTTGCGATTGCCAAGTATTTTTCGCTCCTGGCGCTGGGGGTGCCGGATACGAAGCTGCGCTTCGTTTATGTGCGGGCCCTGGTTCAGCAAGACCGGGCGTTGCGCGTGGAACCGCACATGGTGCTGGCCTATTACAAGACCGCCACCGCTGAGCCTCTGGTTCTGGACAATTTAACAAGTATTATTGGTTCCGCGTCGCAACGCAGCGATTTGACCCCGGTTTACAGCTTCAACAAAGAAGGCTACTTCCAGGGGGTTTTGCGGACCGCGATGAGCCGGGGTACACGGTTATCGCGCTGGGAAGACCTTCTTGTGCGGGTAACGAACGAGGGGTTCTAGGACAGCGCACTGCGCAGGGGGAAACCATGTCGATTTACCGCCAGTTATGGCTGGCTGCGATTGCCAGCATGGCGCTCGCGCTGGGGGGCGCTTTGCTGGCCTCCATGCTGGGAGCGCGCCACTACATGGAATCGCAACTGGCCCTGAAAAACCACGACAACGCGGTCGCACTGGCCCTGGTGCTGGGACTGGAAAAGCCCGATGCTGTGAAGACCGCGCTGGTGGTGGCATCTCTTTTTGACAGCGGGCACTACGAGGAGATCCGGATTCTGGACCCGCAGGGCAACACCGTGACCCAGCGTACCAGTGCACCAGAGGCCGCACAGACGCCCACCTGGTTCATGAACTGGATGCCCATCACCGC
>RFRO01000184.1 GCA_009924455.1 Betaproteobacteria bacterium | reverse complement strand
CGGGGCCATAGGACGCTCCATGTGAACTGCAATGAGGATGTCAGCACACCTCGAAAGTTTGTACCGGGAGGGTACCAGCCTTCCGGCGCTACTGGGTGTCTTCGCCGCTTGCGACAGCGCGCAAGGCGGCCATATCGAGGATATGGATTTCGCGGCCCGCCACCGACAGAATGCCGCGCCCGGCGAGCTTGGTCAGGGTGCGGCTGACGGTTTCAATTTTCAGGCCCAGGTAATTGCCCAGATCTTGGCGGGTCATGCGCAACACCAGCTCGGTGGCCGAGAAGCCGCGCGCTTGCAGGCGCTGGCCCCAGTTCACAAAAAATGCCGCCAGCCGCTCTTCGGCCTGCGCATTACCCAGCAGCAGCATGACCGAGTTTTCGCGCACGATTTCGCGGCTCATGATGCGGTGCACATGGTGTTGCACGGCCGGAATTTCGCGTGACATGTGTTCCACGCTGTCAAAGGGAATGACGCAGACTTCGGCGTCTTCCAATGCCACGGAGTCGCAGCGGTGTTTGTCTTCGACGATGCCGTCCAAGCCGATGATCTCGCCCGACATCTGGAAACCGGTGACCTGCTCGCGGCCGTCTTCGTGCAGGATGATGGTTTTGAACACGCCGGAGCGGATGGCAAACAGGCTCTCAAAGGGCATGCCGTTGCGGAACAGGATTTGGCCTTTGGCAATTTTGCGCCGCCCGTCGACCAGGCTATCGACCCGCAAGCTTTCGGCTGCGTCCATGCCAATCGGCATGCATAACTCGCGCAAATTGCAATTCGAACAAGCTATTTTGAGGACGTCGGTTTTCATAGCCGCATTGAATCACAGTTAAGCACTTCGCTGATTAATTTGGCATGGTTAATCGCCAAGGCCCACACGCCCGACTCAACGGCCCCAAGCCAGGCGCAACTCAGGCGTAGATGCGTCCGCTTCCCCTTCGTCGGCACCATCCGCCTCCACCAACACCGCCGCAAGCATCCGCCTGGGCAGGCGGAAGGTCTTCGAATCCGGCTCTAGCACAGTGGTGGTCGAGCCAACCGAACTGCTGGTTGGGGCAGAAATGGTGAGTGTGCCGTCTGCAGTAGTTACTGTGTAGTTGGTCTGCGTTGCCGCAGTAACCGAGTTCGTGTAGCTGCCCACTTTGGTGCCGCTCACGCTGGCGCTCACGCCGCTGAGACTCGATGTGGTGTCGCTGCCCACCAGGCCGCTGACCGTGTAGCCGCTTAAGGTTTGGGCCACGCCGGTGTAGGTGGTGCTGGCGCTGGAGCCGGTGATGGTCAAGGGGGCTTTGGCGATGGTCAGGGTGCCATCTGCTGTGGTCACGCTGTAGTTGGTCTGGGTGGATGCGGTGACGGTGTTGGTGTAGCTGCCCGCGTTGGTGCCGCTCACGCTGGCGCTCACGCCGCTCAGGCTGGCGGTGGTGTCGCTGCCCACCAGGCCGCTGACCGTGTAGCCGCTTAAGGTTTGGGCCACGCCGGTGTAGGTGGTGCTGGCGCTGGAGCCGGTGATGGTTAAGGGGGCTTTGGCGATGGTGAGGGTGCCCGTCCCGCTGAGGTCATAGCCCTGTTGGTTGGAATAAAAGCTATTTGAATAAGTGCCTGCATTGGTCCCGCTCGCCGCCGAGCCAAAGATATTGGACAGGCTAAAGCTGGTGCCGGTTTGGACAGATCCGGTGTAGGTGGTGCTCACATCTGCCACCGCCAAGGAGGTCAAAAATGTGCGCAACAAGGGCGAGGTTGAGCCCGCGTAAATACGCCAGATACCGCTGCTGCCGCCCGAGGATGAAATAGACCAGGCCGAGAAATTGGAGGCGGTTTTCATGGCCGTGGAACTCAAGCCGGTTCCCGCGCTGCCATAACCTGAGGAGGACGTGTTGTCTGAATTCCAGAAGCTGCTGCTGACGCTGCCGGAAGCCGACGACGACAGATACCCCACCAAGCCGCCCGAATAGGTGGCTCCACTTGAACTCACCACCCCGGTAGCGTAGCTGTTAGAGATCGCATAAGTGCCGGTTGCGACCCCGCCCATCAAGCCACCCCGGTAGGTTCCCCCGCTGACCGCACCCGTGGCATAGCTGTTGGAAATCGTGCCCGCTCCCAAGACGAAAGCGCCCACCAAGCCACCGCTGTAGGTGCCGGTTCCCGTCACCGCGCCCGTTGCATAGCTGGTGGATACCGAACCGCCGACCGCAAAGCCGCCCACCAAGCCGCCGGTGTAGCTACCGATGGCGCTGACCGCACCGGTGGCGTAGCTGCTGGTGATGGTGCTAGCGCTAGAACCACCGGCTTTACCCACCAGTCCACCCGTGTAATAAGTGCCGCTCAGGTTACCGGTGACCGCGCCGGTGGCATAACTGGAGCTGATAGTTCCCGAGTCTTGTAAGCCCACCAACCCGCCTGCTGTCGGGCCCGTGACCGCCCCGGTGGCGAAGCTGCTGCTGATGGTGCCTGTGGCCATGCTGCCAACGAGGCCGCCAACATAAGCCGACGACGCTTCTGCGGTCCCCGTGGCATAACTGCTGGTGATGTAGCCATCGCTGCGACCCACCAAGCCACCGACTCGGGTGTAGCCACTGACGCTGCCCGTGGCGTAACTGTTACTGATCGTGCCATCGCTTCGGCCCGCCAAACCGCCGACGGATGAATAGCCCGTGGCGCTACCGCTCAACATGCCAACATTTTTCACAACGCCCGCAGTGCCCACATAGCCAAAAAGTCCCACATAAAAATTCGTGGAAGCGTTTGAGGTGGTCGACCGGCTGAGCGTCAAGCCGGTGATCGTGTGCCCCAGCCCGTCAAAGGTACCGGTGAAGCTGGTGGTAGAGGAACCGATGGGCGAGAAGCCCGTGTTGCTATTCCACGTAGAAGTCCCACTGGCCGCGATGTCTGCGCCCAGCACGTAGTTGCCACTCAAGCGGGTGCTGTAGCCCAGGCCCTGCAAGCTGTTGGTTGCGCTCAATAGGCTTTGATCCCCCGCGCTGCCCAGGCTGGTGATCACGGTGTAGCTCTTCACCGTGCCGTCGGTGCCCAGCTGCGTGCTGAAGTTGCTGCCCGAGGGCAGGCTGACGGCAGCGCTGATGTTGTAGGTGCTGGAGTTGCCGCTGGAGACCGCGCTTTGCCCGTACTGGAACGCCAGCTTGGCGGTGCCGCTGCCGGTCATGGCCGCGTTGACGTTGATGTTGGCCTTGGCGTTGAGCGTCAAGGTATTGGCGCTCCAGCTGACCGCCTGGTTCACGTTGATC
>RFRO01000183.1 GCA_009924455.1 Betaproteobacteria bacterium | reverse complement strand
CCGAGGTGTATTTACAGGCCCAAGGCTGGGTGGCGATGGACCCGGCGGATGTGACCAAGGTCATGCGCCAGGAAACCAGCGAATGGATCAAAGATGCGGGCCACCCGATCGTGACGCCAGTGCGCAAAGCTTTGTTCGGTAGCTGGGAAGGCAACTGGATGGGCTACAACACCGCCAGTGACTTGGCGCTGCCCCAGTCCGAGAACAAGAAATTGCCGTTCTTCATGTACCCGCAGGCGCAAACTGCTGCGGGTCTGCGCGACCCGTATGACCCGGACGCGTTCGCGTACCAGATCACGGCGCGTGAAATCACCGCTTGAATGGCCGATGGATAGACCGCATGGCAACAGCCTCGGACCTGGAAACGCCACCGGCCGGTGATGCCGGCCCGCCTGCACCAGCCCTGGCGCTTGCGGGTTTGGCAGCCTTGCTGGCCTCGAGTTGCTGCGTGCTGCCGTTGGCTTTGGCCTTGGCTGGAATTTCAGGTGCCTGGATCAGCCAACTGCGCGTGATGGAGCCCTATTCCGATGGGCTGCTGGCCTTGGCCTTCTGCGCTTTGGCATGGGCTGCTTGGCGCATTTACGGCAGGTCGGGGCAGGCCCCATCGGTGTGCGAGACGGACGCAGCGTGCCGGCCGGTCAACCACCAGGTTCGCACCTGGTTCTGGCTGGTTGTGGTGATCACGCTGGTGCCTTTGTTGGTGCCGCTGGCGGCCCCGTGGTTTTACTGATGGGGGCGTTGCACATGCGGTTGATCCAATTTTTTACCACCTGTGTGATCTGGTTCTGCGTGTGCCCGGTTTTTGCCGCCATGCAGCAGGTCACGCTCACCGTGCCCACCATGGACTGCGCCACCTGCCCGGTCACCATCAAAGTGGCTTTGATGAAAGTTCCCGGCGTGAAAAAAGCGGTGGTCAGCTACGCCCGGCGCACGGCCAAGGTTACTTTTGACGATGAAAAAACCACTGTCCAGGCGCTGACCCAGGCCACCGACGCAGCGGGTTATCCCTCGTTTCAGGCGGACTGAAGGACGTCGCGCAGCCAGCGGATCGCTGGCTCCCGATCCCACGCGCAGTCACCGGTCACCGTCCACCGGATGCGACCTCGCCGATCCAAAATGACTGTCGTCGGGAAGATGCCAATCCCCAGTGACTTCGCCACCGAGCCATCCGCGTCCAGCAGCACCGGCAGTGTCATGCCGGTGGTCGTGACGAAGCGGCGCACGGTATCCGCAGGCTCGCGGTAGTTCACGGCCCACACCCGCAAACCCGCCTGCACGTAGCGCTCGGACAGGCGCTGCAGCGCGGGCATCTCGGCCCGGCAGGGTTCGCACCAGCTGGCCCAGAAGTTCAACAAAACGACTTGCCTGGCTTGATCGGTCAGCTTCCACGGCTCGCCGTCCAGCGTGGGCAGGGCCAGGGTGGGTTGCGGCTTGTTGCGTGGCCAGGGCTGTGGCTGGGGTGTATCGGCGAGGGTTGCCGAAAAGCCCGTAGCAGCCGCTGACAGCGCGAGCAATGCGCGGCGCGTCACCGCAGGCCCTGGGCGGCTCACTGCGGCGCGAGCATCCATTCGTGTGCGGGGTCGTTCTTGAACACCCAGAACCGGTTGGGCCCGGCCATGACGTTCAGGTAGTACAAGTCATAGCCGTGCGGCGCGACAACCGGGTGGTAACCGCGCGGCACCATGACGACGTCGTGGTCTTCCACGGCGCACGCTTCGTCCAGGCTGCGGTCGTCGGTGTAAACGCGCTGGAACGCAAAGCCCTGTGGTGGGTTCAGGCGGTGGTAATAGGTTTCTTCGAGCTGGGTTTCCAGCGGGGGTTGTTCCAGGTCATGCTTGTGCGGCGGGTAGCTCGACGAATGCCCGGCTGGCGTCAGAACCTCAACCACCAGAAGGTGCGCAGCGGTCGGGTCGTCATGGGGCAGGATGTCGCAGATGTAGCGCGTGTTGCTGCCTTTGCCGCGCACGCTGCGGCGCATGCTGGCGGGGTCTAAGACCTTGACCGTGCGTGCTTGCGGGTTGGCTCCGGCAGGTGCTGTGCACAGGCCGATTTCTGCGCCACCCACCAAGCCGGTGATGCTGACTGCATGACCGGCAGGCACGTAAACCGCCGCAGGCGACAATTTGTCAAACACGCTGCTGCGGGTACCTAAATCAGCGTAGCGCACACCCGCCACTGTGATGTCCACCTTGCCGCTGAGCACCACGATGCATAACTCGCGCGCACCGGTTTCCAACGATTCGGTTTCATCATCGGCCAGGCGGATGGCACGAAAACCCACATGTATCCAGCCCGCACGCTGCGGCGTTACGTCGACGATCTCGCGCCCGCTCAGCTGGGCTTTGGCAAGAAGGGGGCTGACCATGGCGGGCTCCTAGTGGTGACTGGCGACCAGGTCGCGCAGGGTCTCGAACCCTTTTTTGGCGTACGCATAGCTGGGGGCAACGGCCGGGTCTTGCTCGGCCTCAACGACCAGCCAACCTTCGTAGCCGGATGCGCGCAACAGGCCTAGCACCTTGGCAAAGTCAATGCTGCCGTCGCCCGGCACGGTGAAGACGCCGTTGAGCACGCCATTCAAAAAGCTCCAGCCTTCGTTGCGGGCTTTGGCAATCACCGGCGTGCGTACGTCTTTGCAATGCACATGGACCACGCGGTGGATGTGTTTTTGCAGCACGACGCTGGGGTCGGACGCGCCACCGAAGTAGGCGTGACCGGTGTCAAACAGCAAGAACACTTTCGCCGGGTCGGTGAGCTGCATCAGCATGTCGATGTCCTGCGGCGACTCCACATACGCGCCCATGTGGTGGTGGTAGGCCAGGCGGATGCCGTACTGCGCGATCAGGTGCGCGCCAAAAGCGTTCAGCCGCTCGGCATAAGCCTGCCACAGCGCCGCATTGGCAAACTGCGGACGGCGCGCCACCGGGGTGTCGATCTGCCCCTGCACCGTACCCGCGCATTCGCCGTAGACCACGACCTTCACGCCGTTGTAGTGCAGCTTTTCCATGTGCGCTTTGCAGCGGGCGATTTCTGCGGCTACCGACTGCGCGTTGTCCTGGCCGGGTTCCAGTTCGGCCAGAAAGCCCGAGTACCAACCCGACACGCAGGCAAGTTGGTAGGCGTCGAGCTGCGCCTTCAGGCCGGGACCGTCTTTGGCAAATTTATTACCCAGCTCAAAACCGGCGTAGCCGATTTCTTTGCCCTCGCTGAGTGCCGTTTCCAACGGGGTTTCGCCGCCGAGTTCGGGCAGGTCGTCG
>RFRO01000182.1 GCA_009924455.1 Betaproteobacteria bacterium | reverse complement strand
CCCCACCCGGTCCAGGGTTTTTCCGCGATCAAATACAACACGTTGTGCCACAGTGTCAGTCGGCTGGCGCAGCTTGGCGCTTGCTCCTGCATGCGCGCCAGGATGCCTGAACCGTCAAGCGCTATGCCGGCCAGCCAAGGCAGCAGCGCACTTTTCAATGAGTTCGGGCAAATGACTGCGCGTTGGAACTGCCCGCGCAGGCTCTTGGCCAACTGGCGCCGTTCAGCCAACTGCAGGCGGCCGTGTGCAAAGGGAAATTCAATAACCCGGTGGACCTCGGCCATCGCCCGGTACACCGGCGCCACCCAGGGGAGCGCGCCAATCGTCAATCGCTGCCCTTGCGCGTGCAGAGCCGCCACCAGCGGCTGGGTCATGACGGCGTCACCAATCCACTGTGGGGCAATCAGCAGGGTGTCGGCGCCTGGAGGCGCGGGAAAAGCGGGTTTCACACTGCGTACCTGGCACGCGACGGCGTGGCAGGTCGGTCAGTGGTGGGCGTCGACATGTTCCCCGGCTTTGAGCTGGTACACGGTGCCGCAATACGGGCACTTACCACGCCCTTCCCGGGCTATATCGAGGTAGACCTTGGGATGGGTATTCCAGGTCTTCATGCCAGCCAGGGGACTGGGGCAAAAGACGCCACCTTGCGGATTGAGATCTTTCGCCAGGATCTCGATAACAGGGGCTTGTTTAGACATGGTCTTGGGGTCAGACGTGTGCGAGCCAGTGCGCATACTTCGGGTTGCGTCCGTTGACGATATCGAAAAATGCCGACTGGATTTTCTCGGTGATGGGGCCGCGTGAACCGGCGCCCAGTGGGATGCGGTCCAGTTCGCGGATGGGCGTAACCTCTGCGGCGGTGCCGGTGAAGAAGGCCTCGTCACAGATGTACACCTCGTCGCGTGTGATGCGCTTTTGAACCAATTCGAGCCCCAGGTCTTTGCAGATGTGGAACACGGTGTTGCGGGTGATGCCGTTGAGTGCACCGGCCGACAGGTCCGGGGTGTAGACCACGCCGTCCTTGATGACAAACAGGTTCTCGCCCGCGCCTTCCGACACAAAACCGCTGGCATCGAGCAGCATGGCTTCGTCGTAGCCGTCGTCGGTGGCTTCCATGTTGGCGAGTATGGAATTGGTGTAGTTCGACACCGCCTTGGCTTGCGTCATGGTGATGTTGACGTGGTGGCGCGTGTAACTGGAAATCTTCACGCGGATGCCGCGTTGCATGCCTTCCTCGCCCAGATATGCGCCCCAGGGCCAAGCGGCGACCATCAGGTGGATGGTGTTGCCTTTGGGCGAGACGCCGAGCTTGCGATCGCCAATCCAGGTCAGCGGGCGCAGGTAGCAGCTCTCCAACTTGTTCTCGCGCACCACATCTTTTTGCGCTTGCATCACCTCTTCTTTGGAGAAGGGGATGTTCATGCGCAGGATCTTGGCGCTGTTGAAGAGGCGCTCGGTGTGCTCCTGCAGACGGAAGATGGCGGTACCGCTGGCCGTGTTGTATGCGCGTACGCCCTCAAAAGCGCCGCAGCCATAGTGCAGCGTGTGGGTCAGCACATGGATCTTGGCGTCGCGCCACTCGACCATGCGGCCATCCATCCAGATTTTCCCGTCGCGGTCGGACATGGAGGGCGGCATAGCGGTCATGGGAGCGTCTTTCTATGAACAGGCTGCTGGGATAAGGTCAGCCGCTCATTTTAGGGGCAGAGGCGTGTCACCCCAAGCTGCGCACCAGGTTCAAAGCTTCTTCGACGCGCTCCACCGCATGAACTTCCAAACCGGCTATCGCCTTTTTCGGCGCATTGGCCTTCGGCACCAGCGCCACAGTAAAGCCCAGCTTGGCCGCTTCTTTCAAACGCTCCTGCCCGCGCGGTGCCGGGCGCACTTCGCCGGCCAACCCTACCTCGCCAAATGCCAAAAAACCTTTGGGCAGGGCTTTGCCGCGCAAAGACGAGGCAATCGACAGCATCACCGCCAAATCCGCCGCCGGTTCACTGATGCGCACGCCGCCCACCGCATTCACAAACACATCCTGGTCCATGCAGGCCACGCCGGCGTGCCGGTGCAATACCGCCAGCAGCATGGCCAGGCGGTCCCGGTCCAGGCCGACGCTGAGGCGCCGTGGCGAGGGGCCACCGCTGTCGACCAAGGCCTGGATTTCCACCAGCAGCGGGCGCGTGCCCTCCAGCGTCACCATCACGCAACTGCCCGGCACCGGTTCAGCATGCTACAGCACCGTGTCCACCATGTGCTCCAGCACCCGCGGTCCGGCCAGCGCGCCTTCTTTGGTGACATGCCCCACCAGCACGATGCAGGTCCCGCTGGCTTTCGCTGCCCGCGTGAGATGCGCTGCGCATTCGCGAACCTGCGCCACAGAACCGGGCGCTGAGCTGAGCTGCTCGGAATACACGGTCTGGATCGAATCGATGACCGCCACATCGGGCGAGTGCGCCTGCAGTGTGGCCAGAATTTTTTCCAGCTGAATTTCTGCCAATACCCGCACCTGCGAGCGATCCAGCCCCAAGCGGCGTGAGCGCAGTGCCACTTGCGCGCTGCTTTCCTCGCCTGTTACATACAAGGTGTTTTTGCCCTGCCGTTGCAGCGAGTCCAATGCCTGCAACAGCAGCGTGGACTTGCCTATGCCCGGGTCGCCGCCAATCAGCACCACCCCACCTTCGACGATGCCGCCGCCCAATACCCGGTCCAACTCCTCGTGGCCGGTGGGGCTGCGGTCGACTTCGTTGGCTTCGATATCGGCCAGCACCGCCACTTCGGCAGTGGCGCTCAGCGCAGCGAAGCGGTTTTTGGTTTCACCCTGCTGCGGAGCTACACCCTCCACCAGGCTGTTCCAGGCGCCGCAGGAAGGGCACTTGCCCAACCACTTCGGGCTGGTGCCGCCGCAATCGGAACAGACAAACTGGGATTTTTCTTTGGCCATGCCGGCATGGTACTGGATAAATGAACAGCTTTGTCAATGGGCTAGGGAATCGGCCTCCAGGGCTACCGGCACCCGGGCCGCGAGCGCGCACATCAATTCGTAGCCCACCGTCCCGGCGCTTGCAGCGACTTCGTCGATGCTGAGCCCTCGCCCGTCGGTGCTGCGGCCCCACAGCGTGACCTCGGTTCCGATGCCTGCGTGCGGCGTGTCGGATATGTCCACGGTCAGCATGTCCATGCTGACCCGGCCCACGACCCTGCTGCGCACGCCGCCCACCAGAACCGGCGTGCCGGTGGGTGCATGGCGCGGGTAGCCGTCGGCGTAGCCGCAGGCCACTACGCCGATGCGC
>RFRO01000181.1 GCA_009924455.1 Betaproteobacteria bacterium | reverse complement strand
AGCGCCCGCCACGCGCTGCGAAACGCAGCCCACGCGCTCATGCGGCTTCCCCCGTAATCGGCGTAATCGGGGTCAGATCCCGATTGTTTTCATCGTCAACCAAGCGCCCATCTTTGAACAGCAAACGCCGCCGCGCCCACTCTGCCATGTCGGCCTCGTGCGTGACCAAGATCACCGTGATGCCCTGGCGGTTCAGCGTGTCGAGCAGTTGCATGACCTCTGCGCTGGTCTCCGAATCGAGCGCGCCGGTGGGCTCATCGGCCAGGATCAGCGCGGGCTCATTCACCAGCGCCCGGGCAATCGCTACCCGCTGCTGCTGGCCGCCAGAGAGCTGCGCCGGGCTGTGGGTGCTGCGCTCGCCAAGACCCACGCGCTCCAGCGCGGCCAAGGCGCGGCGGCTGCGCTCGGGCTGGCGAACACCGGCGTACAGCAAGGGCAGCTCCACGTTTTCCAAAGCCGAGGTGCGCGGCAACAAATTGAACTGCTGGAACACAAAGCCCATGCGCCGGTTGCGCAGCACGGCCAGGGCATTGGGGTCGCGGTCTTGAACCGGCACACCGTCCAGCAAGTAGCTGCCGGAGCTGGGCGTATCGAGGCAACCCAGGATGTTCATCAGCGTGGACTTGCCCGAACCCGACGCGCCCATGATGGCGACGAACTCGCCCGCTGCAATTTCCAGATTCACGCCGCGCAGCGCATGCACAGCTTGCCCGGCCGAATAAACCTTGCTGACATCGCGCAGCACGATGAGCGGCAGCGCAGTGCTTGGTGCTTGCACGGCGCTTAGAAGTTCGGGCGCGCGCCGGCGGGCTTGGTAGCGGCCGCAGGCGGATTTTTGACAGCTACCAGCACCTCGGTGCCGGGCGCCAATTCGGCGCCCAAGGGCGCTTGCGGGTCGTCCACCAGTTCGGTGAGGCTGCCGTCGCTGATGCCGGTTCGCACGGCCAAAGCACGTGGCTTGCCGGCAGCATCCAGCACATACACGCGGCCCAAGCCTTTGCCCTTGACGGCAGGGTCCACGCCCGCAATGCGCAGCCGCAAGGCGCCATTGGGCACGCGCACCACGTCGGGCCGCTCCTGTGTGACCACGCGCACGTTGGCGGTCATGCCCGGCAGCAGTCGACCGTCGGTGTTCGCGTAGCTGAGCACGGCCACATAGGTGACCACGTTGGCCACGTTGAGAGCGGCCTTGCGCACCTGGCGCACCTCGGCATTGAAGGTCTGGCCCGGGAATGCGTCGACGGTGAAAGTGGCTTTTTGACCGACTGCCAGACGACCCACATCGCTCTCGTCAATTGCGGCCTCCACCTGCATATCGCTGAGATTTTTGGCAATGATGAACAGCTCGGGCGATTGCAAGCTGCTGGCCACGGTCTGGCCGCGCTCAATAGCCCGCTTGATCACAATGCCCGCCACCGGTGAGGTGATGCGCGTGCGCCCCAAATCGATAACCGCCTGGGCGAGCGCCGCCTGGCGCTGCGCCACGGTGGCCTGCGCCTGCTTGACCTGCGCCTGCGCCACACCCACCTGCGCCTGGACCGCTTTCAATGCCTCAGCGTTGGTGCTGGCCAAAGCGCGCACCCGCTCGCCCTCGGCCTGCGCCACAAACTGCTTGTCCACCAGGCCCTGCGTGCGCGCATCGTTGCGCTGCGCCTCACGCAAATCCACCTGCGCGCGCGAGACCTGCGCTTGCGCCGCCAGCGCATTGGCCTGCGCCGTTAACACCGCCGCTTGCGCCGCCTCCAGATCGGCCTGGGCAGCGCGCACCCGGAAGTCAAAGGTCTGCGGATCGATTTGCGCCAGCAACTGCCCGGCCTGCACTTCGTCATTGAAATCCACCAAGACATCGCGGATCTGCCCGCTGACCTGCGTGCCCACGGTGACCAGCGCCACCGGGTTGACGGCGCCGGTTGCAGCCACCACGGCCTGCAAATCCCCCCGCGTCACCGGCGCGCTGCGGTATTCCACACCCGCAGGCCCGCCCCGGTACCACCAGGCGAGCGCCAAAGCCGCCGCCAGCAGCAACAAGCCGCCTGTCCACACAATTTTCTTCATGCGGGCATTGTAGGAAGGGGGTATGACCCCCGTCTAAAATCCCCTGATGACTGCCCTCTCTCCCGCAAAAACCCCCGAAACCACCAAACCCAGCAACTTTTTGCGCCAGGTGATTGAAGGCGATCTGGCACGCGGCACCTATGCCAGCCGCCGCTGGGCCGGCAGCCCGGGCGACGCAGCCCACCACGCTGCCGGCACGCCCGACCCAGCAAAAATCCGCACCCGCTTCCCGCCCGAGCCCAATGGCTATTTGCATGTGGGCCACGCCAAAAGTATTTGCCTGAACTTCGGACTGGCGCGGGACTATGGCGGCGTCTGCCACATGCGCTTTGACGACACCAACCCGGAAAAAGAAGATACCGAGTACGTCAGCTCGATCTTGGACGCGGTGCGCTGGCTGGGCTTTGGCTGGGACGCCAACGGCACGTCGCATTTGTTCCAGGCCAGCGACTACTTTGGCTTCATGTACCGCGCTGCCGAATATTTGATCCAAGCGGGCCACGCCTATGTCGATGAACAAAGCCCCGACGAAATGCGCGCCAACCGGGGTGACTTTGGCAAGCCCGGCGTCAACAGCCCGTTTCGCAGCCGCACGCCCGCCGAAAACCTGGCCCGCTTTCGCGAAATGCGCGATGGCCTGCATGCGGACGGATCTATGGTCTTGCGCGCCAAGATTGACATGGCCAGTCCCAACATCAACATGCGCGACCCGGCCATCTACCGCATCCGCCGCGCCACCCACCACAACACCGGCGACACCTGGTGCATCTACCCGATGTACACCTTCGCGCACCCGCTGGAAGACGCGCTGGAGCAGATCACCCACAGCATCTGCACCCTGGAGTTTGAAGACCAGCGTCCGTTTTACGACTGGGTCTTGCTGCGCCTGGCCGAAGGTGGCCTGCTGGCGCAGCCCTTGCCTCAGCAATACGAATTTGCGCGCCTCAACCTCACCTACGTGATCACCAGCAAACGCAAACTTGCCGCGCTGGTGAACGAGCACAAAGTCAACGGCTGGGACGACCCGCGCATGCCCACCATCGTTGGCCTGCGCCGCCGGGGCTACACGCCCGAGAGCCTGCAACTGTTTGCCGAACGCATCGGCGTGACCAAGAGCGACAGCTGGATTGACTATTCCACCCTGGAGGGCTGCCTGCGCGAAACCCTGGACGGAAGTGCGGCGCGCGCCATGGCGGTGCTGGACCCGGTGAAACTGGTGTTGACCAACTGGGACGAAGTCATGGGCGCGGGCACACTAGACCCGTGCAGCGCGCCCGTCCACCCCCACCACCCCGAGCTGGGTAACCGCCAGTTTGTGATCGGCAAAGAGGTTTG
>RFRO01000019.1 GCA_009924455.1 Betaproteobacteria bacterium | reverse complement strand
GACGAAAGTCGGGATGGTTTGCATCAAATCCAGCAGGGGGCGCAGGGTGGCTTCCAGCCAGGGACGGTGTGCGGCTGCAATGCCAATGGGCACGCCAATGAGCACGCAGGTGAGGGTGGCAAAGACCACCATGGAGAGCGTCTCCATGGTTTCACCCCAGTAACCCATATTGATGATCAGCAGCAGCGCCGCACCCACGAACACCGTGAGCTTGGCCGAGCGCTGCAGGTACCAGGCCAGCGCACAGACCAGCCCGACCATGAGCAGCGGATGCACCCACTGCAGCGCCCCGGTAAACCCCAGCACCAGCGCGCCCAGCACGCCGGAGATCAGGTCAAACAACCAGGGCGCGCCCTGCGTGATCTGGTCCACCACGCCTGAAATGAACTCTCCTAAAGGAACCTTGTTCCCGGTGAGCCACTCCAGCGCGGCGTCCAAGCCTCCCAGCATGGTTTTACTTGACGATCATCGCCGGGGTGACGTCTTTGCCTTCAAAGGTTTTGACGCCGGCCAGCCAGTTGCCCCAGGTCGAGGCGTTGGCCTTGAGCCATGTTTGCGCGGCAGCAGCGGGCTTCATCTTCTTGTCCAGGATGGAGGACATGATTTCGTTTTCGGCTTCCAGGCTGAACTTGGTGTTCTTCAGCAGCGCGCCCACGTTGGGGCATTCGGCGGAATAGCCTTTGCGGGTGTTGGTGTAAACGGTTGCGCCACCGAAGTTGGGTCCGAAGTAGTCGTCACCGCCGCTGAGGTAGACCATTTTGATTTTGGTGTTCATGGGGTGGGGAGCCCAGCCCAGGAAAACCACCCACTCTTGCTTGGGCACGGCGCGCATGACCTGCGAAACCATACCGGCTTCGCTGGACTCGACCAGCTTGAAGCCGCCCAGATCGAAGGCCTTTTTCTTGATCATGTCCAGGATCAGGCGGTTGCCGTCGTTGCCCGGCTCGATGCCGTAGATTTTTTTGTGAAACTTGTCGGCGTTCTTGGCAATGTCGGCAAAGGTTTTGACACCGGCTTCCGCCACGTAATCCGGCACGGCCAGGGTGTATTTCGCGCCTTCGAGGTTGGCGCCGATGGTTTCCACCGAGCCGTCGGCTGCGTAGGGCTTGATGTCGCCTTCCATGGAGGGCATCCAGTTGCCCAGGAACACGTCAATCTTTTTGTCTTTCATGCTGCGGTAGGTCACAGGGACCGACAGCACTTGCGCGCTGGGCTTGTAGCCAATGCCTTTGAGGATCTCGGAGACCACGGCCGTGGTGGCGGTGATGTCGGTCCAGCCCACATCGGCGAAGCGCACCGCCTGGCAAGAGGCCGGCTCTGCGGCTTGCGCGGCCGGGGAGGCGCCGAGCGCGGCGGCGGCCAGCGCGGCAGCACCGGCGATAGAACGGGAATTGCGAAGAAACTGTTGCATGGAAAGCTCCTGATGAAGATACAAGGGTTGGTTCACACCACGTGCGACGGCAAACTGTAACCCACAGACCGTGGGCACAAAGCTGGGGGTTTTAGTCCGGGTCTGCCGGCGACGATGCGGGGGTCGCGTGTTCCGCCTGGACTTGTTCCTGCACCTCGCGGATGCGATCGCTGGCCAGCGACTTGTCATGGGCTGGCGCAAACTGGCTGTAGCGGGCCAGGATAGAGACCAGTTGGCCGTAAATGCGGGGGGGTGCAGCAATGCACTCACCATGTTCCAGGTAGTCCGCCTCACCGGTGAAGTTGCCGATCAGTCCCCCGGCCTCGGTCACCAGCAGCGAACCGGCCGCAATGTCCCAGGGTTTGAGGCCGGACTCAAAAAACCCGTCGGTGCGTCCGGCCGCCACATACGCCAGGTCCAGCGCGGCGGCACCCGGGCGGCGCAGGCCCGCCGTGCGGGGCATGATGTCAGCCAGCATGGCCAGGTAGCGTGGGAAGTTGTCGCCCTTGCGGAAGGGGAAGCCGGTGGACAGCAGCGTGCCGGTGAGTTCGGTGCGCTTGGAGACGCGGATACGCCGGTCGTTCAGGAACGCGCCCCGGCCTTTGGTCGCGGTGAACAAATCGTTGCGTGTGGGGTCGTACACCACAGCCTGCTCAATTTTGCCGCGCACGGCCAGGCCGATGCTCACGCAGTAGCTGGGGAAGCCATGGATGAAATTGGTGGTGCCGTCCAGTGGGTCGATGATCCACACGTATTCGGAATCTTTGGCTCCGTGTTCGCCGCCCGATTCCTCGGCCATGATGCCGTGGCCGGGGTAGGCGGCCAGCAGGGTTTCGATGATCACCTGCTCGGCGGCTTGGTCGACCTCGGTGACAAAGTCATTCACCTGCTTTTGCGAGATCCGCACCGCCTCCACGTCCAGTGCCGCGCGGTTGATGATGTTGCCGGCCAGGCGGGCCGCTTTGACGGCCACATTGACCATGGGGTGCAGATTGGGTGACATAGATGGTGATGAAGAACGCAGTGACGCGCCGGGGCTATGCCGGGCGCGGGAACAAGCCGCACGGGGCGGCGACAATGGCGACGATTCTATTCCCCGCTCCACCGCGCCCCGCACCGTGCAGACCCGCTTCATCCTGATTCACACCAGCCACGCCGGAAATGTAGGCGCGGCCGCCCGCGCCATGAAGACTATGGGCTTTGATGACCTGGTGCTGGTGGCCCCGCGCTGGCTCAATGTGCTGCGCCGCGAGGAAACCATTCAGCGCGCCAGCGGTGCGCTCGATGTGCTGGAAAAGTGCCGCATCGTGGACACCCTGGATGAGGCGCTGGACGGCGTCACCCACCTGTGCGCCACGGCCATGACGCCACGTGATTTCGGTCCGCCCACGCGCAGCCCGCGCGCGCATTTTGCGCAGCTGCTGGCCCAAGCGCCGGGTCAGGCTGCGGCAACGCTACCGGACACCGCATTTTTGTTCGGCTCCGAGCGCTTTGGCATGCGCAACGAGGATGTGTACCGCTGCCACGTGGCGCTGAGCATTCCCAGCAACCCGCAATTCGGCTCGCTCAATATCGGCGCGGCGCTGCAGGTGATTGCGTATGAATGGCGGCTGGCGTTGGGGGGCTTTGATGCGCCATTGAGCCCGACCGCTGCGGCAGGGAATGCGGCCGACGCGGCCCAGGTCGCGGGCATGTTGGCGCACCTGGAGGAAAGCCTGGTCGCCCTGGAATACCTGGACCCGGCGGCCCCCAAAAAGCTCATGCCGCGCCTGAACGCGCTCTTCAACCGCGCCGCCGTCACGCAGGAAGAAGTCCACATCGTCCGAGGCATCGCCAAGGCGGTGTTGCAGCAGCGCGCGCGCCTGCGGGCCGCAACAACCCCGCCGGACGCTTCGGGCGACACCAAGGGATAGACTCTGCGGCATGTTTTCCCGCATCCGCTCTGATATCCAGTGCATTCTGGATCGCGACCCCGCAGCCCGCAGCACCTGGGAGGTCATCACCTGCTACCCCGGCCTGCATGCCGTTGTTTTGCACCGTCCCGCGCACTGGTTCTGGACCCACGGCTTCAAATGGCTGGGCCGATTTACTTCGCACATCGCCCGTTTTTTGACCGGCATTGAAATCCACCCCGGCGCCACGATTGGCGAGCGCGTGTTTTTCGACCACGCCATGGGCACGGTGGTGGGTGAAACCGCAGAGATCGGCGACGGCTGCACGATTTACCAGGGCGTCACACTGGGCGGTACCTCGCTCTATAAAGGCGCCAAACGCCACCCGACATTGGGCAAAGACGTGGTGGTGAGCGCCGGGGCCAAGATTCTGGGCGGCTTTGAGGTGGGCGACGGCGCCAAGATCGGCAGCAACGCGGTGGTCATCAAACCCGTTCCCGCCGGTGCCACGGCGGTCGGTATTCCGGCGCGCATCATCCAAAGCAAAGCGGGCGAGAGCGCCGATGTAGCGGCCCAGCAACCCAAGTTCAGCGCCTACGGCATCACCCAGGAAGATGACCCCGTCAGCCAGGCCCTGCGCGGCCTGATCGACAGCGCCTCCACCCAGGACAAACAGATTGCACTGCTGTGGCAGGCACTGGACCAAGTCTGCAAGCGGCAGCAACTCGCGCTGCCCGCGGACGCCGCCCGCATCGAATGCTTCGAGGCGGACAAATTGAACCAGATTGTGGGGAAGTAGCGCCGCAGCGGGGCGCTTGTGTCAAGGGCTGGCGCGGACCGCACTGGCAGGACGGAATGCCTTGCACACCGCCTCATCAGTTTCCAAGTAAGGCCCCCCGATCAGGTCGATGCAGTAGGGCACTGCCGCGAATATGCCGGGCACTTGTACGCTGCCGTCCGCGTGCTTCAGGCCTTCCAAGGTTTGGGCAATGGCCTTGGGCTGGCCGGGCAGGTTCAGTATCAAAGCCTTGTCCCGCACCACTGCTACCTGGCGCGACAGAATGGCCGTGGGCACAAACTGCAGGCTGATGTGGCGCATTTGTTCACCAAAGCCCGGCATTTCCTTGTGCGCCACCGCCAGGGTGGCCTCGGGCGTTACGTCGCGCAGCGCCGGGCCCGTGCCGCCCGTGGTCAGCACCAGGCAGCAACCGGCGTCCACCAGTTCGATCAGGGTTTGGGTGATGAGCGATTGCTCATCGGGAATCAGGCGCGCTTCCCAGCGAATGGGGTTGCGCAGCGCGCGGCCCAGCCAGTCTTTCAGCGCGGGCAGGCCTTTGTCTTCATAGATGCCGCTGCTGGCGCGGTCGCTGATGGAGACGATGCCGATGGTGACGGGGTCGTGCATGGCGGGCTCAGGCGTCGAAGCCGGGGTTGGTGGGCGGTGCAGTGTCGGCCAGCGTGTGCGCATCGAGCTGGTTTTCGCCGGACAGTTCGGCATGCACCAATTGGAATATGTCGCGGTAGGCGCGGCCGTGGCGGGGTGCCGCACCGCGCTTTTCGGGTTGGGCATCTTTGCGGGCCTGCCGCACGAGCGCGCGCAGTTGCTGGCTGTCGGTGCGCGGGCTGAGGTTGATCCACTGGCCCAACGCGTCGTCGTCTGCCACCAAGCGGGTGCGCCAATCTTCAGCGGCATGCAGGGTCTGGGTTTGCAGGGCAGACGGCGTGTGCTGCTCCACCAGCGCTTGGCGGATCGCGGCGTGCTGTTCTTCGGGCAGCAAGCGCATCAGCTTGCCGATGAACTGCATCTGGCGGCGCTTGCCCTCAAAGTTGGTGATGCGCTTGGCCTCGGCGACGGCATCGCTGAGTTTGTCGGGCAGGCCCAGACGTTCAAACAATTCGCTGCGCAGCGTCAGCAGGTCTTCGCCGAGTTTTTGGATTTCCAGGCTTTCGCGCTTGAGGTCGGTGCGCGTGGGCTCGTCCGTTCCTTTGAGTTCGCGCTTGTATTCCAGATCCAATGCGCTGCCCTCGGCTACGAAGTGGCCTTTGACGTAGTAGCCCTTTTTCAGTTTTCTCGACATAGCCAAGTATCATAGCCCTCGCTATGAAGAACACCCCACGCGCCGCCTCAGCGGCCTCCAAGACCGGCCCATCCCACTCAACCTTCCCCGCACTATCTCAGAAGCGCCCGCGCAGCAGTGCCAAGCCGCTGGAAGGCTTTGCATATTGCCGGGCTTTTTTTGAGTCGCGTGTCGACGCAGCCTTGAAGGCCGCCAAGAAGCTGGGTGCCACCGATGCAGCCGCCGAGGTATCGGAAGCCTGTGGCCTGAGCGTCTCGGTGCGCAATGGCTCCTTGGAAAACGTGGAGCGCAACCGTGACAAGGGCTTGAGTGTCACTGTGTATTGCGGCCAGCGCCGTGGCAATGCCAGCACCTCGGATTTTTCAGACACCGCAATCCAGCAGACCGTGCGCGCAGCCTACGACATCGCGCGTTTCACCGCCGAAGACCCTTTTGCCAGCCTGCCTGACGCGGCAGATATTTGCCCGGAACCCGAGCGTAGCCGGGACCTGGAATTGTTTTACCCCTGGGATCTGGACAGCGAAACCGCCACGCAGATCGCCCTGGAGTGTGAGGCGGCGGCCTTGTCGGTGGACAAGCGCATCACCAACAGCGAAGGCGGTGCGGTATCGGCCCAGCAGTCGCATTTTTTCAGCGCCCATTCGCGCGGATTTCGCGGCGGCTTTGCCAGCTCGCGCCATTCCATTTCGGTATCCCCCATCGCCGGCAAAGGCAGCAAGATGCAGCGCGACGGCTGGTACAGCTCGATGCGCCGTGCGGAAGATTTATCTTCGCCGCAGGCCGTGGGACGTTACGCGGCCGAGCGTGCGCTCTCGCGCCTGAACGCGCGCAAGATTCCCACCACCCAATGCCCGGTGTTGTTTGAGTCGCCGCTGGCTGCGGGCTTGGTGGGGACGCTGGTGCAGGCGCTCAGCGGCGGCGCGCTGTACCGCAAGAGTTCGTTTTTGCTCGATTCTTTGGGCAAGCGGGTTTTGCCCGCGCACATTGATTTGATGGAAGACCCTTTTGTTATCGGCGGCAAGGGCAGCTCGCCGTTTGACGACGAGGGCGTGCGGGTGCGGCCACGCCAGGTGATCGAGGCTGGACGCGTACAGGGCTACTTTCTGAGCAGCTACACCGCGCGCAAGTTGGGCATGGCCACCACCGGTAACGCCGGTGGCTCGCACAACCTGGTCTTGCGCTCGCGCCAGACCCGGCCCGGCGACGATTTGGAGGCCATGTTGCAGAAACTGGGCACCGGTTTGTTTGTGACCGAGCTGATGGGGCAGGGCGTCAATTACGTGACCGGTGACTATTCGCGCGGTGCCAGCGGCTTTTGGGTCGAGGGCGGACGTATCGCGTTCCCGGTGCAGGAAATCACCATCGCCGGCAACATGAAAACCATGTTCAAAGACATCGGCGCGGTGGGCTCGGATGTGTACGAGTACGGTGCGAAATCGGTAGGCTCCATCCTCGTGAACCGGATGAAGGTCGCAGGCAGTTAACTGGCCAGCGCCGCTTTGACCGCAGCGGAGACCAATCCCATTTCGGCCTTTCCTGCCAGCCGGGTTTTTACAAGACCCATGACCTTGCCCATGTCGCCAGGGCCGCTGGCGCCGAGTTCGGTCACGATAGCCCGCACGGCCAGCGCAATCTCAGCTGCGCCCATGCGCTGGGGCAAATAGCCCTCCAGCACCTTGATCTCCGCACTCTCCTTGTCGGCCAGGTCCTGGCGCTGCGCTTGCAGGTAGGCGGCAACCGAATCCTTGCGCTGCTTGATCAGCTTGTCCACCAGCGCGACCACGGCCGCGTCGTCCAGCACGATGCGCTCATCCACCTCGCGTTGTTTGCAAGCCGCCAGCAGCAGCCGGATCGTGCCCAGGCGCTCGCTGTCTTTGGCGCGCATGGCGGTTTTCATGTCTTCGGTGATCTGTTCTTTGAGGGTCATGGCAGACGGACTCCTGGTGGGGTGCTATTTGGGTGGTGGCATGAAAAAAGCCTGCCAAAGTTGTCTTTGGCAGGCTTTGCAGTGTGTGGAAAACGCTCTTTAGAACATCTTCTTGGGCAATTGCATGCTGCGGATGCGCTTGTAATTGCGTTTCACCGCAGCGGCTTTTTTGCGCTTGCGGATGGCAGTTGGTTTTTCGTAAAACTCTCGGGCGCGCAAGTCGGTCAGCAAACCCAGTTTTTCAATAGTGCGCTTGAAGCGGCGAAGGGCAACTTCAAACGGCTCATTTTCTTTCACACGGATCGTTGTCATTACGTCATATTGTCCAAAATGTGTCCACGGCGGTTACGCAGAGAAGATCGGGCTCTGTGCACCATGTGAAACGATTGATCCCCGCAGGTTTGTGGATCGGGCAGCGGGGCTTTGCCGCAAAAGAGCGCGATTATAGACGGGCACGCAGGCCCTGGGCACAGGCAAAGGCGCTGGCCCAGGCCCACTGGAAGTTGTAGCCCCCCAACCAGCCGGTGACGTCGACCACCTCGCCGATGCAATACAGCCCGCTGTGGCGCGATTCCATGGTCTGGCTCGATAGCGCGGAAGTGTCTACGCCGCCAGCGGTGACCTCGGCTTTGCGGTAGCCCTCCGTGCCGGTGGGCAGCAATTCCCAACGGCTCAGGCGCTCAGCCAGCGCGTTCAGGGCCTTGTCTGGCACCTCGTTGATCGGGCGTTCCCAGTTGTGGCCCCAGGCCGCGCCCATGCCAACCCAGGCGTCCGCGAGGCGGGCTGGAACCCATGCGGCCAGTTCATTGGCCACGCGTTTGCGTGAGGCCGCTTTGCGCTCCAGCAACGCCTCCGCCGTGTCCTGCTGCGGCAGCAGGTTCAGGCGGATCGCAGTGCCGCTGCGCCAGTAGCTCGAAATTTGCAACACGCCCGGCCCGCTCAAGCCCCGGTGGGTGAAAAGCAAATCCTCGGCAAAAGCCATGTTGGATTTTTTGTCGCCGGTGGCAATCTGCACCGGCAGCGACAGGCCCGATAGCGCGGCAAACGGAGCCCAGGCCGTGCTGTCAAAGGTCAGTGGTACCAGTGCAGGACGTGTTGCCACCATGGGCAGCCCGAACTGCTGCGCGGTGCGGTAGCCCCAATCGGTGGCGCCGATGGCCGGAATCGACAAACCACCGGTGGCAATCACCAATGCGCCCGCCTGTACCGGCCCACGGCTGGTTTGCAAGGTGTAGCCGCTTGCATCGCTGTGGCTGACAGATTGCACCGCGCAAGGCTGCCAGCGGGTCACTCCGCCTGCTGCACATTCGGCCAGCAGCACATCGATGATGTTCTGCGCCGAATGGTCGCAAAACAGTTGCCCTTTGTGCTTTTCATGGAAGGCCACGCCGTGGCGCTGCAGCAGTTGCACAAAGTCCTGCGGCGTATAGCGCGCCAGCGCCGAACGGCAAAAACGCGGGTTCTGCGAGATGAAGTTGGCCGGCGTGGTGTCGCGGTTGGTGAAGTTGCAGCGCCCGCCGCCGGAGATACGGATTTTTTCGGCGACTTTCTCGGCGTGATCGATCACCAAAACCCGCACGCCCAGTTGCCCGGCGACCCCGGCGCAGAACAGGCCTGCGGCACCGGCACCCACAATCACCGCATCAAAGGTCTCCATGTGCGCGAGTGTAGGCGCAGCCCCTCAAAGTGGCCGCACCAGCCTTGATGCGGATCAAGCTGTGTCGCGAAAGCCCGGCCGGGCTTTGGCATCCGATTGCGCGGCCTGCAAGCCCTGCAGCACATCGCCGACCACCAGCACACTGGGGCTGGCGAGTTGTTCGTTTTGCAGCGTCGCATGCAAGGAACCCAGCGTGCAAACCGCATGGCGTTGCGTGGACAGGCTGGCGTTTTCCACAATCGCTGCGGGTGTAGATGCGGGAAGGCCTTGCAGCAGCCCCTCTTGAATAGCCGCCGCCCCGCGTATCCCCATGTAAATGACCAGCGTGAGCCTGGCCTGGAGGGCGGTGTGGGCCAGTGCGGCCCAGTCGGTGCCCGCGTTACCCGGCTTGGCGTGGCCGGTCACAAACACCACGCCATGGGCGTAATCCCTGTGGGTCATGGAGACTTTCAAGTTCCTGCTGCAGCACCTCCTCATTCACCAGGTCGTCCACCAGCAGCACGGTGGCGGCGGCAATGGCCTTGACGGCTTTGAGGGTCAGCAGGTCCGGGTCGCCGGGTCCGGCGCCGACCAGGGTCACGGCTCCAGTTGTGTGTGGGGCTTTCATATCTGTGTGCTCAGTTCAACCAGGTGCTGCACTTGCAGCGCAATTGGTTCGGGCAGCGGCTGCGCGCCATCGAGCACCGCGCGGATGTAGGCGGCGGTGCTCGCCGCATCAATCGCTACCGGTAAGTCCGGCAGGCTGCTCAGGCTGCCGCTTTGGCCTTCCTGGAGTTCAAGGGCCTTGCCTTTGACAAACGCCTGCCAGCGTGGCGCGCGGCGGGCGTCGGCCACGGCTTCGCCTTCGGTACCGCGCAGCAGTAGGCCGCTGGATTGCATCAGGGCGAAAGTCTCTGCCATGGAATGCGCGTATTCGGGGTGGGTGTAGCTGCTCACCAGAAGGCTGCGGTCCGGGCAGGGGTTCATCAACTTGACCACGCTGTGCGCCGAATTGCGCAAATGCACCACCCGGCGCACCTCCAGCAGTCGCTGCAAACCGGGGCAGAGCAGGGCGGTGGGCGCGAATGCCACGCTACCGGGCGCAATGGGGCTTGCCTGCTCCATCGCTGGAATGCCCAGCGCCGCAAACACCGCGCCACTAAATACGCGCTTGTCCTCGGTTGCTGCGCCATGCACCAGCACGGGCAGACCGGCGCGCGCCAGTAGCAGCGCCAGCAGCGGCGTGAGCACCGGCAGCTTGCGCGCGCCGTTGTAGCTGGGGATGACGATGGTGGGCGGCGCGTTGTCGGCGCCGGCGGCGATGGTGTGCAGGCGGGAATGCGTGGCGTCTAAAAAACCGGCCATCTCTTGCGCAGTTTCCCCTTTGATACGCATGGCCAGGCAAAACGCGCCGACCTCCAAGTCGCTCAAACCGCCGTCCAAAACCTGGCCGAACAGGTCGGCGGCCTGCGCGCGATCCAGCGGACGCGCGCCGTCTTTGCCGCGTCCGATTTCTCTGATGTATGCGCCGATGCCCATGTCCGGATTGTCTTAGATGCAAGGCGGTGCCTTGGAATGAGCTTATGCACAGCGCCTAAACTCGCTTGCTTATGCCTGCTGTCACTGCCATTCCCGCCCAACCCGAGGCCCTGGTGTTGGGCTTTGAGTCGTCATGCGACGAGACCGGTGTCGCGCTGGTTCAGCTGGCGGGAGATGCAATGCCCCAATTG
The DNA here is from genome assembly GCA_009924455.1 of Betaproteobacteria bacterium. Taxonomy (GTDB): domain Bacteria; phylum Pseudomonadota; class Gammaproteobacteria; order Burkholderiales; family Burkholderiaceae_C; genus Allorhodoferax. The sequence continues at coordinate 11,576 of RFRO01000019.1, read as the reverse complement.
CTGGCCCACGCTTTGTACAGCCAGGTGGAGATGCACCAGGCTTTTGGCGGCGTGGTCCCCGAATTGGCCAGCCGCGACCACATTCGCCGCGTCGTTCCCTTGACGCGCCAGGTGCTGGAGCAGGCAGGGCGCAGCTTGGGCGACGTGGACGTGGTGGCTTTCACCCGCGGACCGGGGCTTGCCGGGGCTTTGTTGGTGGGCGCGGGCGCGGCCTGCGCATTGGCGGCGGCGTTGGATAAGCCGGTCATCGGCATCCACCACTTGGAAGGCCATTTGCTTTCGCCTTTTCTGAGCGCCGATCCGCCGGCCTTTCCTTTCGTGGCCCTGCTCGTCTCCGGCGGGCACACGCAGTTGATGCGGGTCGATGGGGTTGGGCAATACGCCTTGCTGGGCGAGACGATTGACGATGCGGCGGGCGAGGCTTTTGACAAGTCGGCCAAGCTCATGGGCCTGGGCTATCCGGGCGGGCCGGCGCTGGCTGCGCTGGCCGAGCAGGGAAGGGCGGATGCCTACGCGCTGCCACGCCCTTTGCTGCGCAGCGCAAATCTCGATTTCTCATTTGCCGGCCTGAAGACGGCGGTGCTGGTGCAGTCTCAAAAAATGGTGGCGGCGCACCGGGCAGATGCCACAGCCGTGCACGCTGGCGCGACTTTGGCGTCGGGCGCGACGCCGGGTTTTGATGCGCTGCCCGCAAGCCAGCGCGCCGATTTGGCGGCATCCACCCAGGCGGCGATTGCCGATGTCTTGGTGAAAAAGTCCATGACCGCATTGGCGCAAACGGGTTTGAGGCGGCTGGTGGTGGCCGGCGGCGTGGGTGCCAACAAGCGGCTGCGCGCGCAGCTCAACGCCGCCTGTGCGGGGCGCGGTGTGCGGGTGCATTACCCGGAACTCGCACTGTGTACCGACAACGGCGCCATGATTGCGTTGGCAGCGGCCATGCGCCTGCAAAGCGGTACGGAGGCGGCACATCGCGATTACGCTTTTGATGTGAAGCCACGCTGGCCTTTGCACACAACGATGCCGGTTAGCAGTGCCGCATGACTGAGAGGACAGATTGATGTTGGTGAAAATGTGGGTGACGCTATGGATGTTGCTAGCCACTGCGGCGGGTTTTGCCCAGACTGCACCGCCTGTGAAACTGGCGTTGATCGAAGGCCTGAGCGGCGCAAACGCCAACGGCGGGGAAGCGGTGTACCGCAACATCTTGTGGGCTGTGGAGCGGGTTAACGCGCGCGGGGGTGTCAAGCTTGCTGGTGGTGCGGCGGTTCCCATGGTGCTGGAGCGCTACGACAGCAAGGGGCAGACCGAAGAGGCGCTGTCTTCTTTGCGCGCCGCCATTGACAGCGGAGCACGCTTCATCTTGCAAGGCAACTCCTCGGCTACCGCCAGTGCGCTGATAGAGGCGGTCAACAAACACAACGAACGCGAGCCGGGTAAGCGGGTTGTATTCCTCAATTATTCGGCTGTGGATCCGGCCCTGACGAATGAGAAGTGCAGCTTTGAGGGCAAGTTCTACACCTTTTACGGTAATGCGCTGGGTGCGCCGGCTGCTTTGGGCGAGGCGGGCGTGGGCAAAGTGCTGGCTGTTGCCGACTGGTTGCCCAATGTCCAAGGCGCAGCATCGGAAGCGTTTTACAAATCCTTCCGCACCCGCTTCCCCCGGGCTGACGACGATTACGTGCACATGCGTATGCAACTGATGGTGGAAGCGCTGGCGCAGTCGGTCGAGGCTGCAGCCAAAGCCAATCCGGCCGCGGCAGGGATGCCGGACCTGCAAGCCGTCGCGCTGGAGCTGGAGCGCGCCCGCGTGTCGCTGGGCGGGCAGAGTGGGGCCATGCGGGCCTCCGACCACCAGTTCCAACAAGCGTTGGTGGTGGGTCAGATGGAGCGCCAGGGCGCGCCCGGCGTGCGCTTTGATGTGGAGGGCTCGGGTTTTGGTTTCAAGGTCATCAAGACCCTCACGTCGGCGCAGGCGGAGCAGGCCACTACCTGCAAAATGGTTCGCCCCCTATAATCGAGGGCTTCGCCGGTTTTGGCGGGGCGCACGCCAGCAGCAGTTCCAGCCGCTGGCGCAAGTTACAAAATCTACACAGGAAATGAAACCATGATTGCTTCCAGCATCAAAGCCGAGGTCGTAAAAGCGCACGCTCGCAGCGCCGGCGACACCGGCAGCCCTGAAGTTCAAGTGGCGCTGCTCACAGCCCGCATCAACGAACTCACCCCCCATTTCAAGACCCATGCCAAAGACCACCATGGTCGGCGCGGTCTGTTGCGCATGGTCAGCCGCCGCCGCAAGCTGCTGGACTATTTGAAAGAAAAAGACGGCGAGCGCTATACCGCGCTGATTGCCACGCTGGGTCTGCGCAAGTAAGCGGTTCGCAGATTGGCGTCAGGATGCATCAAACGCCTGGGTTAGGTCACTAGCTCAGGCGTTTTTTACTTCGGAGTCTGCAAAAACGGAGCGAAGCTGTGTCATTCCAAGGCAATGTATCTGGCCGCAGTGCCGGGTTTCTTTGGAATGGCATCGTGTTCTGTGATGTGGTTTCCGGGCTTGGGTGGGGTGGCCTGCACCTCCCGTACAAACGGAGATATTTCAATGACGATGTTCCATAAAGTTAGTAAAACCTTCCAGTGGGGCCAGCACACGGTCACCATGGAAACCGGCGAAATCGCCCGCCAGTCCACCGGCGCAGTGGTGCTCGATATGGACGGCACCGTGGTCTTGGCCACCGTGGTCGCGCGTACCGAAGGCAAAGCCGGCCAGGATTTCTTCCCCCTGACAGTGGATTACCTGGAGAAAAGCTACGCTGCAGGCAAGATCCCCGGTAGCTTTTTCAAGCGCGAAGGCCGTCCCAGCGAATTCGAGACGCTGACCAGCCGCCTGATCGACCGCCCGATCCGCCCGCTATTCCCTGAAGGTTTCTTCAATGAAGTGCACGTGGTGGTGCACACCTTGTCGCTCAACCCCGAAGTGGACGCAGACATCGCCGCCATGATCGCGGTCAGCGCGGCGCTGAGCGTCAGCGGCGTGCCCTTTGCCGGCCCGATTGGCGCTGCCCGAGTGGGTTACGTCAATGGTGAATATGTGCTCAACCCCGGTCAGACCGCGCGCAAAGATTCGGTGATGGATCTCGTGGTGGCCGGTACCGAATCAGCAGTGTTGATGGTCGAATCCGAAGCACTCCAGCTTTCCGAAGAAATCATGCTGGGCGCGATTGTGTTCGGCCACACCCAAGGTGCGATTGCGATCAACGCCATCCACGAGCTGGTGCGTGACGCAGGCAAACCGGTCTGGGATTGGAAGCCGGCTGCCAAGAACGAAGAGCTGATCGCCAAAGTCAGCGGTCTGGCCTTGGAGCCATTGACCGCCGCTTACCAAATCCGCGACAAGCAATTGCGCACCAAAGCCTGCCGCGCGGCCTATATGGCGGTGATGGACGGCTTGAAAGCCGATGGCGTGGCGTTTGACGGCGTGGCCGTTGAGGGCATGCTGTTCGACATCGAAGCCAAGCTGGTGCGCAGCCAGATTCTGGCGGGTGAGCCCCGTATCGACGGACGCGATACCCGCACCGTGCGCCCCATCGAAATCCGCAACAGCGTGCTGCCCCGGACCCACGGATCCGCGCTGTTCACGCGTGGCGAAACCCAGGCGCTGGTGGTCACCACCTTGGGTACCGAGCGTGATGCCCAACGCATCGACGCTTTGAGCGGCGACTATGAAGACCGCTTCATGCTGCACTACAACATGCCTCCGTTTGCCACCGGTGAGACCGGGCGCGTCGGAACGCCTAAGCGCCGCGAAATCGGCCACGGCCGTTTGGCCAAGCGCGCGCTGGTTGCCTGCTTGCCCAGCAAAGAAGACTTCCCCTACACCATGCGTGTGGTCTCTGAAGTGACTGAGTCCAATGGTTCTTCGTCGATGGCTTCGGTCTGCGGCGGTTGCTTGTCCTTGATGGACGCGGGTGTGCCGATGAAAGCCCACGTGGCAGGTATTGCGATGGGCTTGATCAAGGAAGACAACCGCTTCGCGGTCTTGACCGACATCCTGGGTGATGAAGACCACCTTGGCGATATGGATTTCAAAGTGGCCGGTACCACTGACGGCATTACCGCGCTGCAAATGGACATCAAAATCCAGGGCATCACCAAAGAAATCATGCAAGTCGCGCTGGCCCAGGCCAAAGAGGCGCGCATGCACATTCTGGGCAAGATGCAGGAAGCCATGGCCGAGGCCAAGACCGAAGTCTCCAACTTCGCTCCCCGCCTGTTCACCATGAAGATCAACCCCGACAAGATCCGCGACGTGATCGGCAAGGGCGGCGCGGTGATTCGCGCGCTGACCGAAGAGACCGGTACGCAAATCAACATCGAGGAAGACGGCACGATCACCATCGCATCGAGCGACCCGGTCAAGGCTGAGGAGGCCAAACGCCGCATCCAGGAGATCACTGCAGAAGTCGAAATCGGCAAGATTTACGAAGGCCCGATTACCAAGATTTTGGACTTCGGCGCACTGGTTAATTTGCTGCCTGGCAAGGACGGTCTGCTGCACATCAGCCAGATCGCGCATGAGCGAGTTGAGAAAGTCAGCGACTACCTCACCGAAGGCCAGGTTGTCAAAGTCAAGGTCATGGAAACCGATGAAAAAGGCCGCATCAAGCTGTCCATGAAGGTTTTGCTGGATCGCCCCACGCACGACCAGGATCAGGGTTGATTTCAGCCTGACTATCCGCGCTGACTGATGTCTGCCAGCATGCAAGCCATTGAGATCACCAGCTTCGGCGGGCCGGAGGTGCTTCGTCTGACGCAGCGCCCGATGCCGGTCGCCGCTGCAGGCGAGGTCTTGCTGCGGGTGCATGCCAGCGGTGTAAACCGGCCGGATTTATTGCAGCGCGCCGGTGGCTATCCGCCACCCCCCGGCGTCTCCGATATTCCCGGCTTGGAGATTGCAGGCGAAATCGTCTCCGGCGACGTGCAGGCCATGGCTGCGGCTGGCTTGCAAGTTGGTGACATGGTGTGTGCCTTGGTTGCTGGAGGCGGTTACGCGCAGTTCTGCGCAGCGCCGATTCCGCAGTGCCTGCCGGTGCCTCGGGGTATGACGGCCGTGCACGCGGCGTCGCTTCCCGAGACCTTTTTTACCGTGTGGAGTAATGTGTTTGACAGGGGTCAGCTCAAAGCGGGTGAAACCCTGTTGATCCAGGGCGGCACGAGCGGTATCGGCGTGACGGCGATTCAACTGGCCAAGGCATTTGGCGCGACGGTAATCACCACGGCGGGCAGCGATGAAAAATGCGCGGCCTGCATCGGGCTGGGCGCGGACCACGCGATTAACTACCGGACCCAGGATTTCGTGGAAGAGATCGCCCGAATCACCGCCAAGCGTGGGGTCGACGTGATTCTGGACATGGTCGCTGGCGACTACCTGGCCCGTGAGGTGCGTTGTCTGGCCGAAGACGGTCGGATCGTGATCATCGCGGTCCAAGGCGGTATCAACAGCGAAGTCAATGCCGGGTTGGTGCTGCGTAAGCGCTTGACAATCACCGGTTCAACTTTGCGAATTCGACCGATTGCGTTCAAAGGCGCCATTGCTACGGAATTGCACGCCAATGTGTGGCCGCTGCTGGAAAGTAACACGGTTCGCACGGTGATCCATGCTGTCCTTCCTGCGGCAGATGCCGCGGCGGCGCATCGCATGATGGACGAGGGTCATCACATCGGCAAAGTGGTTTTGCAGTGGGAGGGCGCGTGAAAAAACGCATCTTCGGTAACTGGAAAATGAATGGCTCGCTGGCAGGGAACGCGGCGCTCTTGGATGCGCTGGTGCAAGGCCTGGGACATGCGGATTGCGAGGTGGCAGTCTGCGCGCCAGCGCCTTATCTGGCGCAATTGCAGTCGGCGCTGGTCGGCAGCCCCATTGCCATCGGTGCGCAGGACGTATCTGCCCATGCGGGCGGCGCCTTCACGGGTGAAGTGTCGGGTGCGATGTTGCGCGAATTCGGTGTGCGCTATGTGCTGGTAGGGCACTCTGAGCGCCGCCAGTACCATGGGGAGAGCGATGAGATGGTGGCGCGCAAAGCGCAGGCCGCGTTGGCCAGCGGCATCACGCCGGTGGTGTGCGTCGGTGAAACCCTGGTGCAGCGCGAGGCCGGTGAAACCGAGGCCGTGGTGCGCCGGCAATTGGCGGCCGTGGTGCAGCGCAACGGCCATTGCTTGAGTGAAATTGTGCTGGCGTACGAGCCGGTGTGGGCCATTGGCACGGGCTTGACTGCGACGCCTGCACAGGCCCAGACTGTGCATGCGGTGCTTCGGGCGCAGTTGCTGGCGGCCACCACGGCTGCGGCGCGCGTACCGATTTTGTACGGCGGAAGCATGAATGCGGCCAATGCAGCTGAGTTGTTGGCCCAGGCCGATATCGATGGTGGATTGGTGGGCGGCGCTTCGCTGAAAGCGGCTGATTTTTTGGGTATCGTCGCCTGCGCCGCATAGCGCCGGGCCTTTCAGGTTTATCAGGGGTTTGATGTGAATTTTTTGATTACTGCACTATTGACGGTTCAGATGTTGTCGGCTGTTGTGATGATCGGTCTGATCCTCATGCAGCACGGAAAAGGTGCTGACATGGGCGCCGCATTTGGTAGCGGCGGTTCGGGTAGCCTTTTTGGTGCCTCGGGCAGTGCGAATTTTCTGTCGCGCAGCACGGCTGTTTTGGCCACTGTGTTTTTCAGTGCGACCCTGGCGTTGGCTTATTTCGGTAACCTGCACACCAGCGCGGGAACCAGCGTGCTGGAACGCCAAGCCGCAACCCAGGCGGCTCCCGCACCCGCCGCCAGCGCAGCTTCTGAGCCGGCTCTGCCAGCTTCCGGCGCTGCCGCAATTCCAGCCAAATAAGTCGCTTCAGCCCGGGGTTGTCAACCTTAATTGACGGGTAAATAGGGGTAAACTCGCTGCGTTGCCGGAGAGCAAAAGGTCGCAAGGCCCCTCACGCCATCCGCAGTAGCATGACCGCCGTCGTGGTGAAATTGGTAGACACGCTATCTTGAGGGGGTAGTGGCGAAAGCTGTGCGAGTTCGAGTCTCGCCGACGGCACCAGAGCGGATTACTATTTATCGTTGACCTGAACCTGGACATGAATTTAGAAAACTACCTCCCGGTACTCGTCTTTATTTTGGTGGGCATAGGCATCGGCATCGTTCCCCAGGTTCTGGGTTACTTTCTCGGACCTAATCGCCCAGACCCTGCGAAGAACTCCCCTTATGAATGCGGCTTTGAGGCGTTTGAAGACGCCCGCATGAAGTTCGACGTCCGCTACTACCTGGTCGCCATTCTTTTCATCCTGTTCGACCTGGAAATTGCATTTCTGTTTCCGTGGGCGGTCTCGCTGCGGGAAATCGGCCCGGTTGGGTTTTGGACCGTGATGATTTTTCTGTCTATTCTGGTCGTGGGTTTTATCTACGAGTGGAAAAAAGGCGCTCTCGATTGGGAGTGATGCACCATGATTGAAGGCGTTTTCAAAGAAGGATTTGCCACGACGAGTTACGACTCCGTGGTGAACTGGGCCAAGACCGGTTCAATCTGGCCCATGACCTTTGGCCTGGCCTGCTGTGCGGTCGAGATGATGCATGCCGCAGCCTCGCGCTACGACCTCAGTCGTTTTGGTTCCGAGGTCTTTCGCGCCAGCCCACGCCAGTCGGACGTGATGATCGTAGCGGGCACCTTGTGTAACAAAATGGCCCCGGCATTGCGCAAGGTGTACGACCAGATGTCCGAGCCGCGCTGGGTGATCAGCATGGGCTCGTGCGCCAATGGCGGCGGCTATTACCACTACAGCTATTCCGTGGTTCGGGGTTGCGACCGGATTGTTCCAGTTGACGTCTATGTCCCCGGTTGCCCGCCCACCGCCGAGGCCTTGGTATACGGAATTTTGCAGCTTCAGCAAAAAATTCGCCGTACCCAAACCATTGCCCGTGCCTGAGGCGATTTCATTTATGTCTGAAAACTCTGTTCATCCCGAGGCCACGCTGCACGCGGTGGAAGCCGCATTGGGTGCGAACGTGAAGCATATTTCCCTGGCCCTTGGCGAAGTGACGGTGGTCGTTGACGCCACGCACTACCTGCAGGCTGCGCAGCTGTTGCGTGATGACGCGGGCTGCCGCTTTGAGCAGTTACTGGACTTATGTGCTGTGGACTATTCCACCTACGGCGACGGTGCGTACGAGGGCCGGCGTTTCTGCGTGGTCAGCCACTTGTTGTCGGTTAGCCTGAACCAGCGGGTTCGTTTAAAGGTCTTTGCCCCCGATGATGAAATGCCCATGGTCGAGTCGCTCACGACGGTGTGGAATTCAGCGAATTGGTTCGAGCGTGAGGCCTTTGATTTGTTCGGCGTGATCTTTGAAGGGCACAATGATTTGCGCCGTTTGTTGACCGACTATGGTTTTATCGGTCACCCGTTTCGCAAAGATTTCCCGGTCTCCGGTCATGTGGAAATGCGCTACGACGCCGAGCAGCGCCGCGTGGTGTACCAGCCTGTCTCGATTGAGCCGCGCGAGATCACGCCGCGCATCATTCGCGAAGACAACTACGGGGGCCTGCATTGAGCGTGTGCCGACATGGCTGATATCAAAAATTACACCCTGAACTTCGGTCCCCAGCATCCTGCTGCGCACGGGGTTTTGCGCCTGGTGCTGGAGCTCGATGGCGAAGTGGTACAGCGCGCCGATCCGCATATTGGTTTGTTGCACCGCGCTACTGAAAAGCTGGCGGAGAGCAAAACTTTTATCCAGTCTTTGCCCTACATGGACCGCCTGGACTATGTGTCCATGATGTGCAATGAGCACGCCTACTGCCTGGCGATTGAAAAGCTGCTGGGCCTGGATGTGCCGGTGCGCGCCCAGTACATCCGGGTGATGTTTGCGGAAATCACCCGCCTGCTCAACCATTTGATGTGGCTGGGATCGCATGGGAATGATTGCGGCAGTTCGACGATCTTGATTTACACCTTTCGTGAGCGCGAAGACCTGTTCGACATGTACGAGGCGGTCAGCGGCGCGCGCATGCATGCCGCGTATTTCCGTCCGGGTGGCGTGTACCGTGATCTGCCTGACAGCATGCCCCAGTTCAAGGCCAGCAAGGTGCGCAATGCCCAAGGTATTGCCGACCTCAACGCGAACCGCCAGGGTTCGATGTTGGACTTCATTGAAAATTTCACGCAGCGCTTCCCGCGTTGCCTGGACGAATACCACACGCTGCTGACCGACAACCGTATTTGGAAGCAGCGCACCGTGAATATCGGTATCGTCACTCCCGAGCGTGCGTTAAACATGGGCTTCACCGGCCCCATGCTGCGCGGCTCGGGCATCGCGTGGGATCTGCGCAAAAAGCAGCCTTATGAGGTGTACGACCAGCTTGATTTCGATATCCCTGTGGGGCATACCGGGGATGTGTATGACCGGTACCTGGTTCGCATGGAAGAGATGAAGCAGTCCAACCGCATCATCGCCCAATGCGTGCAGTGGCTCAAAGCCAACCCCGGCCCCGTGATCACCGATAACCACAAGGTTGCGGCTCCCGCGCGCGAGGCCATGAAGACCAATATGGAAGAGCTGATCCACCACTTCAAGCTCTTCACCGAAGGTTTCCATGTGCCCGCCGGGGAGGCCTATGCCTCGGTGGAGCACCCCAAGGGCGAGTTCGGTATTTATCTGATCAGCGACGGTGCGAACAAGCCCTACCGATTGAAGATCCGTCCCCCGGGGTTTGTGCACCTGGCGGGCCTTAACGAAATGGCGCGGGGGCACATGATTGCCGATGCGGTTTCCATCATTGGCACCATGGACATTGTTTTTGGAGAGATTGACCGATGATCTCGGATGCTACCAAAGCGCGCTTTGACCGCGAAGTTGCCAAGTACCCGCCCGATCAGGCGCAGTCTGCGGTGATGGCCTGCCTGGCGATCGTTCAGCAGGAGCAGGGTTGGGTCAGTTCCGACAGCGAGCGTGCGGTGGCTGAGCATCTGGGCATGGCACCAATCGCGGTGCATGAGATCACGACCTTCTACAACATGTACAACCAGAAGCCGCTGGGTACCTACAAGCTCAATGTGTGCACCAATTTGCCCTGCCAGTTGCGCGGCGGCGCGCAGGCCTTGCAACACCTGGAAGCCAAGCTGGGGATCCAGAGCGGCGAAACGACGCCTGACGGCTTGATCACTCTGCAGCAGAGCGAATGCCAGGGTGCGTGCGCAGATGCGCCGGTGTTGCTCGTGAACGACCGCACGATGTGCAGCTTCATGAGCCACGAGCGCTTGGATGCTTTGGTTGATGGCCTGCGTGCCCAAGGAGGCGCGGCATGAGCGTTGAACAACTGCTGGCCAAATTTGCCGCTACGGGGGCCGAGAGTTCGTTCCACGGCCGCCACATCCAACCCCAAATACTGGCCGGTTTGGACGGCAGCAACTGGGGCCTGGCAGCCTACGAAGCGCGTGGTGGCTACGAGGCTTTGCGCAAGATATTGGCAGCGGATGGCGGTGAAGGTTTGACGCAGGACCAGGTGATTGCCACGGTCAAAGAGTCGGGCTTGCGCGGCCGCGGCGGTGCGGGTTTCCCTACCGGCTTGAAGTGGAGCTTCATGCCGCGCCAGTTCCCGGGGCAAAAGTACCTGGTCTGCAATTCGGACGAAGGCGAGCCCGGTACCTGCAAAGACCGCGACATCATGCAGTTCAATCCGCATGCGGTCATAGAGGGCATGGCGATTGCCGCCTACGCTATGGGTATCAGTGCGGGTTACAACTACATCCACGGTGAAATTTTTCAGACCTATGAGCGCTTTGAAGCGGCGCTCGAAGAGGCGCGTGCAGCCGGCTACCTGGGTAACAAAATCCTGGGTAGCGCGTTCAATTTCCAATTGCATGCAACCCATGGTTTTGGCGCCTACATCTGTGGTGAAGAGACAGCGCTTTTGGAGTCCTTAGAGGGCAAGAAGGGCCAGCCGCGGTTCAAGCCGCCATTCCCGGCCAGCTTTGGCTTGTACGGCAAGCCGACAACGATCAATAACACCGAAACTTTCGCGGCAGTGCCGTGGATCATTCGCAACGGCGGCGCGGCGTATCTGGCCTGTGGCAAGCCCAATAACGGTGGCACCAAAATCTTTTCGGTCAGCGGTGATGTGCAGCGCCCCGGTAATTTCGAGGTTCCGATGGGAACGCCATTTCCGGTGTTGCTGGAATTGGCAGGCGGTATGCGACCCGGGCGCACGCTCAAGGCGGTGATCCCCGGCGGTTCTTCGGCACCGGTGTTGCCCGCCGCGATGATGATGGACATCACCATGGACTACGACGCTATTGCCAAGGCCGGTTCCATGCTGGGTTCGGGCGCGGTAATCGTGATGGATGACACCCGCTGCATGGTCAAGTCTTTGCAGCGTCTGTCTTATTTTTACTCGCATGAATCCTGCGGGCAGTGCACGCCGTGCCGGGAAGGCACCGGCTGGCTGTGGCGCATGGTGGACCGTATCGAAAACGGCCACGGTCGCGCCAGTGATTTGGAGTTGCTGGACAGCGTTGCGGGCAACATCATGGGCCGCAC
>RFRO01000180.1 GCA_009924455.1 Betaproteobacteria bacterium | reverse complement strand
GCGGACCGTGGTCATCGATATGGACGACAGCTTTCGCTTTGCCCCCGCGCAATGGAACGCCACAGAGGGCGAGGCCTTGCGCTTGGTGGTGATCAACTCGGGCAAAGTGCGTCACGAATTGGTGATCGGACAGGAAAAAGAGCTGGCTGAGCACGCCAAACTCATGCGCGAGGCGCCTCAAGGCCATCACCACAGTGATAACGCCGTCTCGGTGGAGCCCGGGCAGGCCGTCGTTGTGCGATGGTCTTTTAAAACTCCCGGTACCTGGGGCATGGCGTGTTTTCAGCCAGGTCACTTTGAGGCCGGCATGGTGGGACAAATCACCGTTGCGCCTAAGCACGGCCACTGAAGGCACTGACCCTCCGCGCGCGGGCAACAAAAAAGCCCAACTTCCATACACAGAAGTGGGCTTTGCCGACCGAAATCTGGTCGGGGTGAGAGGATTCGAACCTCCGGTCTCTACGTCCCGAACGTAGCGCTTTACCAGACTAAGCTACACCCCGCCTGACAACGGCGCAGGAGTGTAGCAAACGCCGTATCGGAGCTAGTCTGGCGATCGGCGCCTTGAATTTACGCCAGGTTGTCGACCTTATTGCCTTTCGCGGCGTGGGTCGGCGTTGGAGAAACGGACTGCACGCCAGCGACCGGCTTGGATGGCTTCGTGTCATGGGCAACCGGCTTGTCGCTGGCAGCGTCTGCATGTCGAACGGGCGCTGGCTTCGGTGCGGAAACGCGAGCGGGGGGAGTTGCTGTGATGCTGGACATTTTCAAATCCTGGTAGTTGAACTCTGTATATCGGCACGGATCCGAATAACTTGAGTCGCTCAATCCAGATACCCCGGTGGGGTCGCGGCCCGTTTTATTCCACGACGCCGCGCAAGGCCACGCTGCGTCGGCGCAGCAACTCCAGCAAGAGCAGCATGCTGATGGCAAACAAAATCAGCATAAAGGCCGCGGACAAGATGGTGGGCGAGAGTTGTTCGCGCAGGCCGGTCCACATCTGTCGGGGCAGCGTGGTTTGCTCCGGCCCACCCAGGAAGAGCACCACGACCACTTCGTCAAACGAGGTGGCGAAGGCAAACAGCGCACCCGAGAGCACGCCGGGCCAGACGATGGGCAGCATGACGCGGCGGAAGGCGGTGAGCTGCGATGCGCCCAGGCCACGCGCAGCGCGCATCAGGTTCATATCAAATCCGCCCAGCGTGGCGGTGACGGTGATGACCACAAAGGGCATACCCAGCACAGCGTGGACCAGCACGATGCCCAGCAGGCTGTTGGCGATGCCGAGTTTGGAGAAGAAGAAGTACGAACCCACGGCCAGCACCACCACGGGGACGATCATGGGCGAGACCAGCACCGCCATGAGCAAACGCTTGCCGGGCAGGTTGTGGTGGTTCAGGCCGACAGCGGCCAGCGTGCCCAGGGTGGTGGCCAGCAGCGTGGCCAGCACGGCGGTGACCACGCTGTTGTAAATCGCGTGCAGCCATGCCGGGTTGGTGAAAAGCTCATGGAACCAGCGCAGGCTGTATTCCTTGACCGGGAAATGGAAATAGGGCTCGTTGTTAAAAGCCAGCGGTGCTACGACCAGCACGGGGGCAATCAAAAAAATCAAAACAGCGGCACAGAAAATCCATAGCACCCAGTGACCGATGCGCTGCATCGGGGTGGTGTAGAGGGGCAGGGCGGCGCTCATCCCAGTTTCAGGTTGCCAGGGCCGGCAATCCGGTCATAGATCGCGTACAGCGCCAGCACCGCTGCCAGCAAAATCGCCGCCAAGGCCGAGGCCAGGCCCCAGTTCAGCGAGCGCCCCATGTTGTCGGCTACAAAGTAGCTGATCATCTGGTCGGTCGATCCACCCAGCAGTGCCGGTGTGATGTAGTAACCCAACGCCAGGATGAACACCAGCAATGCACCGGCACCGATGCCCGGAATGCACTGGGGCAAATACACCCGCAGGAATGCGGTAGTGGGGCTGGCCCCCAGCGAGCGGGCTGCCCGCACATACGAGGCGGGGATTTGCCGCATCACCGAGTACATCGGCAGGATCATGAAGGGCAGCAGGATGTGCGTCATCGCCGTCACCACGCCAAAGCGGTTGAACACCAGCGGCAGCGGCTCGGCGATCAGCCCCAGCGCTTGCAGCAGCGAGTTGATGACGCCTTCTTTTTGCAGCACCACCATCCATGCGGTGGTGCGCACCAAGAGCGAAGTCCAGAACGGCAGCAGCACCAGGATCAGTAGCAGGTTGGCCGTCTTGTCGCGCAAGTGTGCCAACAGGTATGCCAGGGGGAAGCCCAGTGCCAAACACGCCAGCGTGACGGTGAGCGCAACGCCCAGCGTGCGCAGGTAAATCGTGATGTGGATGCGCTGGTCTTCGGGTTGCTGGGCGACGCTGGCGTCGGCCAGACGCCGGGAATCCAGCGCGGAGAGGAAAAACAGGGAATGGGTGGGGGCAGCCAGGTTGCGGATATTGCCCCACATCAGCGGCTGGACCCAGGCGGGGTCGGCGGCTTCAAAAAACGGGGTCCAGGGGCCTTCTTCCTGGGCGGCGACGCGGCGTGCGGCGCGCATGAATATGGTGCGCAGGCCGGATTCTTCAATGTTCAACCGGTTGGCAATGGCGCCGGCCTTTTGCTCTTGCACGGCGACTTTGAGGTCTTGCGCCAAAGCGGCAAACACGGGCTCAGGGGGAATTTGGTCACGGGGACCATTCCAGGCATCCAGCGCACGCAAGGTGCGCGGCAGGTTGTCCGGAATGATCGGGTCATACACGCTGTTGAGCAATACCGTGCCCAGAGGCACGATAAAGCTCAGCGCAACAAACAGGAACAGGGGCGCGATCAGCACATAAGCCCAGAAGTGGCCGCGCCGCTCTGCTTTGCGCAGGCGCTGCCCCAGGGCGGTTGTGCTGTCGGCGACCATGTTCTTACTTGGCCAACCAGGCGGCGAACTTCTTGTTCAAGTCGTCTTGGTTCTCCATCCAGAACTGCGAGTTCGTGGACATGGAGCGGCCAGGATGACCGGCGTTCGGCAGGTAGGCTTTGTTCGGGTTGGATGCCGGAGCGCGAAGTCTTTTTTCTCTTTCACGTTGGCGTCCACGATACGGCCGTGCCAGGAGTGGGTCATCACGACTTCACCCGAAGCCAGCAGTTGGGGCGGCTGCGCGCCGGCGGTCCACCAGACGATGCTGCTCTTGATGGTGTCGAGCTTTTTGAACGCGCGGTCCACACCAGCGGGTGTGCCCAGGACTTTGTAGACGTCGTTCACGGCAACGCCGTCAGCCATCAACGCCCACTCCAGGGTCACGCTGGGGTCTTTTTTCAGACCGCGCTTGCCGGGGAATTTGGTGACGTTGAAGAAGTCTTCCAGTGTCTTGGGGCCGTTTGCGCCGTATTTGGCTTTGTCAT
>RFRO01000179.1 GCA_009924455.1 Betaproteobacteria bacterium | reverse complement strand
GCACCAGCACCACGCTGGTCAACCGCCAGCCGCACACCCAGGTCATGCAGCCTGAGGACACGCCCTTCAGCGGCGTGGTATTCAAGGTGCAGGCCAATATGGACGCCAACCACCGCGACCGCATCGCCTTTGTGCGCATGGCCTCGGGCAAGTACACGCCGGGCATGAAGCTCAAGGTGATGCGTACTGCCAAAGAGCTGCGTCCCACCAGCGTGGTGACCTTTATGAGCCAGCGCCGCGAGGCGGTGGAGGAGGCGTTTGCAGGCGACATCGTGGGCTTCACCACCCACGGCGGCGTGCAGCTGGGCGACACGATTACCGATGGCAGCATCAATCTGCAATACACCGGTCTGCCGTTTTTCGCGCCCGAGCTGTTCATGACCGTGGTGCTGAAAAACCCCTTGCGCACCAAGCAGTTGCAGCAAGGCCTGGCCCAGCTGGGTGAGGAGGGTGCGATCCAGGTCTTCAAGCCCGAGGTCGGCGGCAACATGCTGCTCGGCGCCGTGGGGCAGCTGCAGTTTGAAGTGGTGCAGCACCGGCTCAAAGGCGAGTACGACGCCGATATCCGCCTGGAGGGCAGCCAGTACACCGGCGCGCGTTGGATCACCGCCGACACGCCCGCCGAGTTGCGTGAGTTTGTCAACGCCTACCCCCAGCGCATGGCCAAAGACGCGGCCGACACGCTGGCATTTTTGTGTACCAGCCCCTATGACGTGCGCTTGGCCCAAGAGCGCTTTCCCAAAATCCACTTTCATCCGCTGCGCGAGCACTCACCCGCAGCCTGCCGGTCTGGTTTGGTCTGGAGTTGCTGGCCAGCATGGCCGGAGGCTTGCGATGGGTGTTGGCCGAATCGTTCATTGCCGAGTTTGCGCCTGCGCAACAGCGCGGTCGCCTCATCGGTGCGTACGCCACCCTGATCGGCCTGACCATGGTGATCGGACCGGCGCTGGTCGCTTGGATGGGGGTAGACAGCCCCCACGGTTTGTGGACGGTGCTGGCCATGCTGGTGCTTGGGCTGAGCTGGACCTTGTTGATCCCACGCACGCCGGTGGCCCACGACGCCGAAAGCGCCAGCGTGGGCTTGCACGGTTTATGGCATGCCATTGCCGCGCATCCGGTGGTGATGCTGGCGGGTTTTGTTGCCGGCTTTTTCGAGTTGGGCTTGGGCTCGGTATTGCCGCTGTATGGGCTGAGTGTAGGTCTGGCAGCCGGTGCGGCAGCCTTGTTGTTGTCGGTCAGTGGCACCGGTGGCACCGTATTCGCCATTCCGGCTGGCATGCTGGCCGATCGCTTTGCCGATCCGGCGCGCGGACGGCGTCGACTGATGCTGTGGCTGCTGGGCTTGTTGGTCGTCGCGTCTGCCGGAGGTTTTGCGGTTCCGGCCTGGCCTGCGCTGGTGTGGCCTATCGCGCTGGCATGGGGCGCCGCCGGTGGCACGCTGTACACCCTGACCATGCTGGACATTGGCAGCCGCGAGCGGGGCATCACCCTGGTCAACAGCACCTCCGTTCTGGTGCTGACCTACACCCTAGGTGCCTTGGTCGCGTCGTCCAGCGCGGGGGCCTTATTGGATTGGTCGCCGGCGCTCGTCTTCCCTGGGATTGTGCTGGCGGTGGCTCTGGCCGGGTGGGGCGTTTTGTGGCGCAGCGGCCGGAGCGAGGGGACAGACCTACAATTTCATGACGGTGGTGGTGTCGGCCATTCGCAACCAGACGGAGATTCAGCATGAAAGTAGCGCTCACCATTGCAGACCATTTGCGCCGTGCCAGCCAGGTTTACCCGCATCGCACAGCTGCGTGGATGAGCCCATGCAGCCAGCGGCCAACTGGGGCACGCTGAATTACGGCGAGATGATGGCGCACGCGACCGCCCAGGCTGCCGGTTTGGATGCGCTGCGAATCGGGGTGGGCGAACGCGTTGCCATGGTCAGCCACAACGCAGCGCGCCTGTTGACCGCATTTTTTGGTGTCAGCGGTTGGGGGCGCATTCTGGTGCCCATCAACTTCCGGCTGGTGGCTGAAGAAGTTCAATACATCGTGGACCACTGCGGCGCGCGGGTTCTGCTGATCGACCCGGAGCTGGAGGCAGCGCTGTCCGGTGTGCGCTGTGAACATAAATTCATCATCGGCGCGCAGTCGGATGCGCAGCTTTTGCGCTTCGACCGGCAGCCCCAGCCCTGGGAGCCGGACGAGGATGCCACGGCTACCATCAACTACACCAGTGGCACCACGGCGCGCCCCAAGGGCGTTCAGCTGACCCACCGCAATTTGTGGATCAACGCCGCCACCATGGGCTGGCATCTGGGTGTGAGCGACCGCGATGTGTATTTGCACACGCTGCCGCAGTTCCATTGCAACGGCTGGGGCCTGACCTATGCGGTGACGGGCATGGGGGGCAAGCACGTCATCGTGCGCAAAATTGATGGTGCGGAAATCTTGCGCCGCATTGCCGAGCATGGCGTGACCTTGATGGCGGGCGCACCGGCGGTTCTCAATATGGTGCTGGAGGCCGCGCAGTCATGGGATGGCCCCATTCCGGGTAGCGGACAACTGCGGGTGGTGGTGGCGGGTGCGCCGCCACCGACACGCACGATCGAGCGGGTGGAGTCTGAGCTGGGCTGGGAGTTCATCCAGATTTATGGACTCACCGAAACCGCGCCGCTGCTCACGGTGAACCGTGCCAGCCTCGAATACGACGCACTGACGCCAACCGAGCGCGCGCAGCGCCTGGGTCGCGCCGGCGTTCCCGCTATCGGCGTGGAGATCACCACGGCGCACGACCAGGAGGTGCTGGTGCGCGGTAATGTGGTGATGCATGGTTACTGGGAACAGCCCGATGAGAGCGCTGCGGCGATTCGCACCGGTGCGGATCAGCGCACCTGGTTCCACACCGGCGACGGCGGCACGCTGGATGCGCAGTCTTGCTTGACGATTGCCGACCGCAAGAAGGACGTGATCATCACCGGCGGCGAGAACGTCTCATCCATTGAAGTCGAAGACGCGATCTTCAGTCACCCGCAGATTGACGAAGTGGCGGTGATTGGCGTGCCCGACGAAAAGTGGGGCGAGCTGGTCATGGCGCTGGTGGTGTTGGCACCCGGTGCCACGCTGACGGAAGCCGATGTCATCGCTTACACCCGCACCAAGTTAGCGGGGTACAAGTGTCCCAAGCGGGTCGAGTTCCGCAGCAGCCTCGCTCGCACTGCAACTGGCAAGCTGCAGAAATTCAAATTGCGCGAGCCTTATTGGCTGGGGCGCGAGAAGAAGATCAATTGACCACGCCCAAGGCAGCCAGGCCCGAGGCGAACTTATTCCACCGTAACTGACTTCGCCAGGTTGCGCGGCTTATCCACATCCGTACCCCGCGCACAGGCGGTGTGATAAGCCAGCAACTGCAGCGGCACTACATGCAGGATGGGTGA
>RFRO01000178.1 GCA_009924455.1 Betaproteobacteria bacterium | reverse complement strand
AAGAACAGCAGCATGGCGGCAAAGGTCAGCGCCTGCGTGATGATAGAAAAGTACACGCCCTTGATGCGTGAGCGGAAGGCAAAGTAACCAAATACCAGCGCCACCAAGCCCGGCACCAGCACGATGAGCAGCAGCGCGGCCAACAGGCTGTGGCTGAGCGCCCAATGCCAGGGCAGGGTCTTCCAATCCAAAAACACCATGAAATCGGGCAAGGCGCTTTTGTAGTTGCCGTCCAAGCCGATCTCGCGCATCAGGTACATACCCATCGCATACCCGCCCAACGCGAAAAACAAACCATGGCCAAGGCTGAGGATGCCGGTGTAGCCCCAGATCAAATCCATGGCCAAGGCGCAGATGGCGTAGCACATGATCTTGCCGACCAGCGCCACCATGAAATCGCTGATGTGGAAGACGCTGCCCGCAGGCGTGGCCAGGTTGAGCACGGGGACGACCGCGCACAAGAACACCAACGCCGCCAGCCAGGCCATGCGCGCCCGACCTGCCAACAGGGGTGCAGGTTGCGGCAGGTCCGCAAGCACAGAGTGGGAAGAACTGCCTGCCATGGACTCAAGCCTCCGCACTGCGGCCTTTCATCGCAAAAATGCCTTGGGGGCGCTTTTGGATGAAGATGACGATAAACACCAGCACGGCAATTTTCGCCAGCACCGCGCCGGTCAGCCCCTCTAAAAATTTATTGAGGATGCCCAGACCCAGCGCCGCAATCACCGTGCCCGCAAGCTGCCCCACGCCGCCAAGCACCACGACCATGAAGGCGTCCACGATATAGCTTTGCCCCAGATCGGGCCCCACGTTGCCAACCTGGCTGAGCGCACAGCCGGCCAGCCCTGCGATACCCGAGCCCAAAGCGAATGCATAGGTATCGACCCGCGCGGTGTTGACGCCCATGCACGAGGCGATGGGGCGGTTTTGCGTGACCGCACGCACAAAAAGACCCAGGCGCGTTTTGCCAATCAGCAGGGCCACACCCAGCAGCACACAGGCCGCAAAGGCGATGATGACGATACGGTTGTAGGGCAGCGACAAGTTGCCGAAGACCTGCACGCCACCGCTCATCCACGCGGGGTTTTCAACACCGACGTTTTGCGCGCCAAATAGGCTGCGCACGGCTTGCATCAGCACCAGGCTGATGCCCCAGGTGGCCAACAAGGTTTCCAGCGGTCGGCCATATAAAAAGCGGATCACGCCGCGCTCCAGCACCGCACCAACCAGTGCCGACGCCAGAAAAGCCACCGGCACGCTGGCCAGCAAATACCAGTTGAACGCGCCGGGGAAGAGCTTCTGGAACAGCACCTGCACGCAGTACGTGGCGTAGGCGCCGATCATCATCAACTCACCGTGCGCCATATTGATCACGCCCATCAAGCCATAGGTGATCGCCAGCCCCAGCGCCACCAACAACAGGATAGATCCCAGGCTGATGCCGCTGAAAATCACACCCACGCGGTCACCCCAGGCGAGTCGGGCTTTCACATCTGCCAGGCTGCGCTGCAAAACCTGCCGCACAGCGGGCGAGGGCTCCATCGCCAAGCGTTCGGCCAGCAAGGTTTGGGTGGCGGCTTGAGCACTGGACGCCAGCAGAAGCGCGGCCTCGACCCGGCGGCCTTCGTCGCTGCTGGCCAGCATGGCGGCCGCGCGCAATTGGCCCAGCGCCTGGGCGATGTCCGACTCGGTCTCTTGCGCCAGCGCGCGCTCCAGCAGCGGCAGTTGCGCTTCTCCGACCTGGCCCTGCAAATTTTTGACTGCGGCGCGGCGCAATGCGGCGTCGGCAGACAGCAGTTTGAGTGCGGCCAGCGCGTTGTCCAACTCGCCGCGCATGCGGTTGTTATTGACCACGTCCTCGGCTGCTGACAGCGCCTCCGCGCTCAGCGCGACCGGCGCGCCGGTAACAGGGTCGAGGGGCTTGGAGTCCTGAAAGATATAAGGCTTGCCGTCGGCGATCTTGACGGCGTCATCGGACAGCGCCTGAATGAAGGCCAGGGTGGCGGCATCCGCTGTGGCCACTGCGGCTTGAATGGCCTGAACCCGGGCGCCGCCCTCGCCCTGCGCCATTGCCAAGGCCTCTTGCGCCGTCAGCGCATGCACGCCGGGCGCCCAGACCAGAAGCAGACAACAAAAGGCACGCAAGAACAACATCAGAATCAGTCAAGAGAATAAAAAACCAGGGTCTGTAGTGCTGCTAAACGCCCGCGCCGCCACATAAACGGGTGCAGCGGCGCGGACAGTCAAGAGCGCGCGGGGTGCGCGCTGCGGGACTTACTTGGCAGGCTCGTCAGGCTTGCCGGCATTGCCTTCGATGTAGGGAGACCATGGCTTGGCTTTGACCGGGCCGGGGGTCTTCCACACGACATTGAACTGGCCATCGGCCTTGACTTCGCCAATGAACACCGACTTGTGCAAGTGGTGGTTTTTCTCGTCCATCTTGGACGTGATACCGCTTGGCGCCGTGAAGGTTTGGCCGGCCATGGCCGCAATCACCTTGTCCACATCCGTGGACTTGGCTTTTTCAACGGCCTGCTTCCACATGTTGATACCGATGTAGGTGGCTTCCATCGGGTCATTGGTCAAAGGCTTGTCCTTGTGGCCAGCGATGCCCTTGGCTTTAGCGTAATCGGACCACTTCTTGATGAAGGCGTCGTTGGTGGGGTTCTTGATCGACATGAAGTAGTTCCATGCAGCCAGGTGACCGACCAATGGCTTGGTGTCCACGCCGCGCAGCTCTTCTTCACCCACGGAGAACGCAACCACGGGAACGTCCTTGGCCTTCAAGCCAGCGTTGCCCAATTCTTTGTAGAAGGGCACGTTGGAATCGCCGTTGATGGTGGACACCACAGCGGTCTTACCACCGGCCGAGAATTTCTTGATGTCAGCCACGATGGTTTGGTAATCGCTGTGGCCAAACGGGGTGTACTTCTCGTCAATGTCACTGTCTTTCACGCCTTTGCTGTGCAAGTAGGCGCGCAGAATTTTGTTGGTGGTGCGGGGGTACACGTAGTCCGTACCGAGCAAGACCCAACGCTTGGCACCGCCGCCATCTGCGCTCATCAGGTAGTCCACTGCAGGGATGGCTTGCTGGTTGGGCGCAGCGCCGGTGTAGAACACGTTTTTGGAGAGCTCTTCACCCTCGTACTGCACAGGGTAGAACAGCAGGCCGTTCATTTCTTCCACCACCGGCAGCACCGATTTACGCGACACCGAGGTCCAGCAGCCGAAGATAACCGCGACTTTGTCTTGACCGAGCAGCTGCTTGGTCTTCTCCGCGAACAGGGGCCAGTTGGAAGCGGGGTCGACGACCACCGGCTCGAGCTGCTTGCCCAGTACGCCGCCCTTTTTGTTGATCTCGTCAATGGCCATGAGCACGGTGTCTTTCAACACGGTCTCCGAGATGGCCATGGTGCCCGAGAGGCTGTGCAACACGCCGACCTTGATGGTCTCAGCGGCTTGC
>RFRO01000177.1 GCA_009924455.1 Betaproteobacteria bacterium | reverse complement strand
GGGCGCGTCTCCTTTATGCGGGTGGAACAGGTGGAAAAAATCGCAAGGGTTTTCTGTTACTGCTTCTTGCGCCGCAGGTTGTCGGTGTAAACCGCCAGAATAATGATCACGCCGGTCAGCACCATTTGCCATTCCTGCGCGACCGACATGATGCGCAGGCCGTTGATCAGCACGCTCATGATGAAGGCGCCGATGATGGTGCCCAGAATCGTGCCGACCCCGCCGCTTAGCGAGGTGCCGCCGATGACCACGGCCGCAATCGCATCGAGCTCGTAGCCCTGGCCCAGCGCGGGTTGCGCTGAATTCAGGCGCGAGGCAATCAACAAACCGGCGACGCCGCAAATACCGCCGCTGAAGGCGTAAATGATCACTTTCCAGCGGTCCACATTGACGCCGGAGAGGCGAACGGCCTCTTCGTTGCTGCCCAGGGCGAAGGTGTAACGCCCCAAAGCAGTCTTGTTTAAGATAACCGCGCAGACCACCGCCACGATGAACATGATCAACACGCCGTTGGGAATCGGCAAGCCGGGAATCAGGTCGCTCAGGGCGGAGCCCAGTGAGATGGAATCGAAGCCTTCCACGTCATTGAAATAAATCGGGCGGGTTTTGGTGATGATGAGCGAGGCGCCTTTGAGCAGCATCATCATGCCCAGGGTCGCGATAAAGGGCGGCACCCGCAGTTTGGTGATCGCCAGACCCGATACCGTGCCGCACAGCGCGCCCACCAGCACGGCACCGGGTACGCCGATCCACATCGGCAGCCCCAGGTTGACCATGAATACGCCGGCTATCACCGCACAAAACGTCATCAGCACGCCGACCGACAAATCAATGCCCGAGGTGATGATGATGAAGGTGCTGGCAATCGCCAACACGCCGATTACTGTGGTCGATTGCAAGATGCCGATGATGTTGTCCGTCGTGAAAAACGCGTCGGGCTTGAGCACGCTGAAGATCACAATCAGCGCGATCAAACTGGCAAAGGCCAGCAGCTTTTGCTTGGCCTGGCTGTCAGATGCTTTGGCGGGTGCGTTCGCTGCCGGGTTCGGGGAGGGGGTGTTGGTGGTCATGCTGTCACGGTATCGCGTTGGGTGGCCAGTTGCATCAAGCCTTCCTGGGTGGCGCGGTCGCCTGCCACCTCGCCGGTGATGCGGCCTTCGCACATCACGAGTACCCGGTGGCTGAGTAAGAGCCCTCGGGCAGTTCGGAAGAAATGACGATGATGGCTTTGCCCTGGGCTGCCAGTTCGTTGAGAAGTTTGTAGATTTCGCTCTTAGCGCCGACGTCGATGCCGCGCGTGGGTTCATCAAAAATGAGGATGTCGCAGTCGCGCACCAGCCACTTGGCCACCACCACTTTTTGCTGGTTCCCGCCCGACAGCAGGCGCGCGGTCTGGGTCAAAGAGGGCGTCTTGATGCGCAGCGTCTCGACCATTTTCTGCGAGACGCGGGTGATGCCGGCTTTCTCCAAGAACATGTGCATGCGCAAAAAGCGGCTCAGGCTGGGCAGCGTGATATTGGCTTGTACATCCATGCCTGTGGCCAGGCCGAAATGCTTGCGGTCTTCCGACAGATAGCCAATGCCGGCCTGCACGGCGTCGCGCGGCGCGGTCAAACGGATACGCTGGCCGCGCACATGCACTTCACCGGCTTCCAGCGGATCGGCTCCGAAGATAGCCCGCGCCACTTCGGTACGTCCCGCGCCCATCAGGCCGGCAAAACCCAGAATCTCTCCACGGCGCAGCGAGAAGCTCACGTCGCGGATCACCCGCCCGCGGCGCAGGCCCTTGACCTCCAACACCACGGGTTGGTCCGATGTATCCGGAATGTGTTTGGCGCTTTGTTCCAGGGTGCGCCCAACCATCATGGCAATGACCTGTGGCATGGGCGTGCTGGCCGGCACGGTGTCGATGTAGCAGCCGTCGCGCAGCACAGTGATGCGGTCGGCGATGCGCTGGATTTCGTCCATCTTGTGCGAGATGTAAACCACGCCCACGCCCTGGGCCTTGAGCTCGCGGATGATGCGAAACAGTTCTTCAATTTCAGCGTTGTTCAGCGCCGCCGTCGGCTCGTCCATGATCAGCACGCGGCTTTGGTGCGAAAGGGCTTTGGCAATTTCCACCATTTGCTGGCGCGCCACCGTCAATTCGCTGATGCGGCTGGTCGGCTCCAGCGCGAGTTTGAGGCGCTTGAACAGCACGGCGGTGTCCGCATTGAGCTGCGCCTCGTCCAGAAGCAGGCCGCCCAGTTTGCGCGGCTCGCGCCCCAGAAAAATATTTTGGGCAGCCGTCAGATGGCTCATCAGGTGCAATTCCTGGTGCACGATGCCAATGGCCAGCGACTGGGCATGTGCCGGGCTTTCGATATCGACCGGCTTGCCGTCTAGCAGGATGTCGCCGCTGTCTTTGCGGTACACCCCGGCCAGGATTTTCATCAGGGTGGATTTGCCCGCGCCGTTCTCGCCCATCAGGGCATGCACTTCACCGGCTTGGAGGTCAAATTGGGCCTCGTGCAGCGCACGCACGCCCGGGAACGACTTGCACAGCTGGCGAACTTCGATCAAAGACGGCATCGCGGGGTCCGGCTTCAGATGGTGACGCCGCCGTCGACCAGCAGGTTTTGCCCGGTCACAAAGCGCGATTCGTCGCTGGCCAGAAATACAACCAGGGGCGTGATGTCGTCCACGGTCGCCAAGCGGCCGACCGGCTGGCGGGCGATGAAGTCTTTCTCGGCCTGCACCGGGTCCGCAGCGGCGGCGATGCGTCCGCGCAGCGAGGGCGTGTCCACGGTGCCTGGGCAGAGTGAGTTGGCCCGCACACCCTGCTTGACAAAGTCGGCCGCGAGCGATTTGGTCAAGCCAATCACCGCGGCTTTGGTGGTGCCGTAGGCGCAGCGGTTGACAAAGCCTTTGATGCTAGACGCCATGGAGGCCATGTTGATGATGGATACGCTGGCCCCCGTGTCCTGGGCGTGGCGCAGCATGCCTGGCAAAAAGGCACGGGTCATGCGGTACATGCTTTTGACATTGAGGTCGAAGCTGATATCCCAGTCGTCCTCGCTGCAGTCGAGCAGGCTACCGTGGGCCACCATGCCGGCGCAATTAAAGAGTGCATCCAGCGGCCCCAGGCGTTCGGCCAGCGCGCGCACTGCGGCGCCATCGCGCACATCGAGGTATTCGGTTTGGATCGCCGGCGCGCTTTCGGCCAAAGTGGCCAGCAGAGCGGCGTTGATGTCGGTGGCAATCACCCGCGCACCCTCAGCGGCGCAGGCGAGGGCGCTGGCGCGGCCAATGCCCTGGGCAGCGGCTGTGATCAGCACGGTCTTGTCTTGGAGTCGTCCTTGCGCCATTTTCTCGACCTTGTTAGTAAAATTCAAATATGAATAATTGATTCACTGCTGAATGGGCATCATAATGGGAAGCAGACGATTCTCTCCTAGTGCTTTCCCTAATTCAGTTTAGTTTATTTAGTCGATTCTAAG
>RFRO01000176.1 GCA_009924455.1 Betaproteobacteria bacterium | reverse complement strand
CCTGTATCGGTGCCGATGCCAGTTGCGGCAGCGTCCGCACCCGCAGAGAAAGTTGCCAATTCGCCACCCGCTGCGCCACCGCCACCAGCCGAGTCGGCGCCTGCGCCTGCGCCAGTGGTTCCGGCATCGCCGCCTGCGGCCGCCGCAGCGCCCGTGCCTGCGTCCCCGTCCCCGAGCCGCCCTCTGGTGTGGCCGGGTTCCAAGGTGTTGACCTACCAGCTGGAGGTCAATTCTTTTCCGTTGCCCGCACGCGCCGAGTTGCGCTGGCGGCATGACGGCGCGCAGTACGAGGCCAGCTTGGCTTTGCAGTCTTTCATTTCGGTGGTGCGCACCAGCAAGGGCGCGATCACGCCGCTGGGGTTGGAGCCTCTGCGCTACGGCGAAAAAATCACCGCCCGCAGCGAAACCGCGGTGCATTTCCAGCGTGACAAAGGCATCGTCAGCTTCAGCAACAACAAGCCCAGTGTGGCGCTGCTGGCCGGCATGCAAGACGAGGTCAGCGTGTTTTTTCAGGTGGCCGCCATGCTGGGTGGCAGCCCGCAGCAATTTGTGGCCGGCACCGAAATTCCCCTGCAAACGGCGGAAAGCCGCGCCGTGCGGTCCATGGTGTTTGTGGTGGGAAAAAGCGAGGTGGTGGATTTGCCCGGGGGACGGGTGCCAACGGTTTATTTGAGCCATGCAGAGCCCCCCGCTTATGAGGGGGCAAAGAGCTCTAAAGGCGAGATCTGGGCCGCCCCGGGGCTGGACTATCTGCCGGTGCACATCCGTATCACCGAGCCATCCGGCACCACCTATGACCTGCGCTGGTCCCAGACCCTGGCCCCTTAAGCGGCGGGCGCAGCCCTTTTCCCGCTAAGATGTTGTTATGAACCTGCTGTACGACTCAGAAACCTTCACCGTCACCCACATGCTGGCCAATATGCAGGACGCTTCCGAGGGCGAAGTCCGCATCGGCGTTCCCAGCGACACGGTGCTCAGCCCTGAGACTTCTGAACGTTTCCCTGGCGGTATTCCGACCCTGGCGCGCCACGGTTTTGAGATCGTGGACAAGCGGTCGGGCAAAGAGGTGTACCTCGACGGCTCCTGGGCTGAGCTGTTCCAGCAGCACATCGTGGCCTGGCAGGTCAACACACCGACACAAGACGAAGTGGAAGAGACCCTCTCCCAGTACGCCGAGCTGGCGCAAAACCCGGTCGTGATGCACTGAAAGCCTTCAGGGCTTGGCGGTTAAACGCCCCATCTCCTGCCCCATGCTGACGGGGCATGCCGCGCCCCATGCGGAGTTGAAGCCCATTGTCCCGGCCGGCCACAGCAACACCACGGTTGACCCCAACAAAAAGCGCCCCATTTCCGCGCCCTGACGTAAAAACGGGGCTGGTGTACCGGTGTTCCCGTAGTGCCAAGTGGTCACCTGCGGGCGGCGCGGCGGGTTGATAAGCCCGTGCCACACGGTTGCCATGCTGCCCACAATCGTTGCCCCCACCAGCACCAGCGCCATCGGGCCGTGCGGCGTAGTAAAGTGGCAGACCACCCGTTCGTTGCGGGCAAACAAGCCCGGCACGCCGCGCGCGGTGGTAGGGTTGACCGAGAACAAATCACCCGGCACGTAGTCCATCCGCTGCAACGTGCCGTCGCAGGGCATGTGGATGCGGTGGTAGTCGCGCGGGCTCAGGTAGATCGTGGCAAAGCTGCCACCCTGGAACTGCGCTGCGGCGGCGCTGTCGCCGGCCAGCAAAGCGGTGCAGCTGTAGTGGTGGCCTTTGGCCTGGAAGATGCGGTCAGCATCAATCGCCCCGAGCTGGCTGATCGCGCCGTCCACCGGGCAGACAAAGTCGGCCGCAGCCAAGGGGCGCGCATCGGCGCGCAGGGCGCGGGTGAAAAACGCGTTGAAGCTGGGGTACGCAGCAATATCCGGTTCGGCGGCCTCGGCCATGTTCACGTTGTAGCGGCCGACGAACCAGGCGATCAGGCGGGTCGTGTAGCCGCCCCACTGGCGTGCAGCGACCCAGCCGGCAAAGGCAGTCAGGGCTTTTTGGGGCAAAAGGTACTGGGGCAGGACTGCCAAACGATCAGACACGGGAGCTCCAGCAGAAGATGGGTCACGGCGTACCACGCGGGTCGCAATGGCCGGGGGCGAGGGCGGCGAATTATAGTGAGCGGTGTTTGAAAGGCCGCCCTGTGAGTATTGCCCGCATCCCCCCCATTCAATGCCTGTTGACTTTCGAGGCTTTGGCGCGCCTGCGCAGCGTCACGCAGGCCTCGGAAGAACTGTGCGTCACCCCCAGCGCCGTGAGCCACCGGGCGCGGCAGTTGGAGCAAATCATCGGCACCAAGTTGTTCGGCCGCGCGGATTTTTCGCTCACCACCGAGGGCAGCGAATACCTGGCCTATGTGCGCGAGGGGCTGGCGATATTGCAAAAATTCCCCAACGTCGGCGCTGCGCTGGGCAAGCGCAAATTGCGCCTGGCGGTTACGCCGACATTTGCGCGCTCGGTGGTGATTCCGCGTTTGCGCGAATTCACCGAGGCTTATCCCGAGATCGACGTCACCATGCAGGTATCCATTCCGCTGCTGGACGTGATTGCCGAAGATGCTGATTTGATGGTGCGCTATGGCGCCGGCCGCTATGCGGACCTGGAGCATGTGTGCATCACCAACGATGTGGTCACGCCCATGGCCTCGCCTGACTTCGTTCGGCAGTACGGCCCGTTTGAGACCGCGCAAAGCATCCACCACCAACCGCTGCTGCGCAGTCCGTTAGAACCTTGGCGTACCTGGTTTGCCGCCATGCACCTGGATTGGCCCGAACCGACCGAGGGCTCGCAGTTCAATGACATCGGTCTGATGTGCGACGCCGCCGCGGCCGGCATGGGTATTGCGCTGGTGCGCCACAAGCTGGGCGCGCCCTGGCTCAACAGCGGTACCTTGGTGCCCTTGGGCAATAGCGCTGCTTTCACCACCCCGGTTGCCAGCCCGCATTCCCATTATTTGTGCTGGCGCACCGGTACGCTGGACCGCTGGGAATGCGCGGCGTTTGCCGAATGGCTCAAGCAAGTCGGGGCTTGATTTCACGCGCAGCTTCAAGAATCTTCACCCCAAACGCCGTGCCAGCCTCTACAGTTCACCCATGAACGCGCCCCAATCCCTTTTCTCGCACGAATTGTTGCAAGCCACTGAGGCGCAGGCCCTGAAAAACCTGCAGGCCCGGGTGGTCGCCGCCCTCTCGGTGGACTTGCCGCCGCACGCCTTGCTCTACCAGACCGAAGACACCGTGCCCTACGAGTGCGATGGCCTGACCGCCTACCGCCAGCGCCCGCTGCTCGTGGCCTTGCCGGAGTCCGAGGCGCAGGTGCAAGCGGTTTTGCGCAGCTGCCACGCGCTGGGCGTGCCGGTGGTGGCGCGCGGTGCGGGAACCGGCCTGTCCGGCGGCGCCATGCCCAACCCCGGCGGCGTGACCCTGAGCCTGGCCAAGTTCAACAA
>RFRO01000175.1 GCA_009924455.1 Betaproteobacteria bacterium | reverse complement strand
AGACTCCCGCATCGATCTGCGCGCCGGCAGCGAAGGTGATCGCTCCTGCGGTGCTCCAGGCTCCGGCCGTGTTTGTGGCAGCGGTGATTTTGACAACGCCGTTGGAACTCACGGTCAGGTTGGAAATGGTGCCGGCCCCTTTGATCTTGCCGTCAGCGGCGACGGACACCGTCCCCGCCCATCCGTCCACCCAGAAAGTGCCACCGCCCTGGACGGTGACCGCGCTGCTGTTGATCCGACCCCCGCTTTTCAAATGCAGCACCCCGTCCGAGACGGTCGTGGCTCCCGAGTAGGTGTTGGTGGCCTCGAGGATCAGCTTTCCGGATCCGGCCTTGCTGAGGGAATATTTGTTCGTGGTGCTGTAATCGATGATGGGGAGTTGGTTGGTCAGGGTGGCGTTGGTGCTGACGTTGATGGTGAGCGTGTGGTTTCCCACCCAGGCACCCGCCGTGATGGCGTTACTGCCAACGCCGCTCACATTCAGAATGGCCGCATCAGCGTTGACCTGCACCGTGCCCAGGAAAACAAAACACCCCCAAGTGCTGCTGAATCCACCGGTGCCCCTCAGCGTCCCGCCGTTGATAACGAGGTTGGAGAAGGTTGTCACCGTGCCCGAGGAGTCGATCGTTCCGCCGTTGACCTCCACCGGGGTGATCGGATTGGTGAAGCCGCCGGTATTGGCACCTAATTGATTATAATAATTATTCCCCCCAAACGAGAGGGTGGCGTTGGTGTTGATGGTAATTTTCCCCTGCAGGGGCCGATAGGTGGTGACATTGAGGGGCATGTTGTAAGCACTGATCACCAGGTTTCCTTGGTTGATCACGGTGGGACCGGTGTAGCCCTGATTGTTGATGCTGGTGAACGTCAGCGTGCCGGAACCGTTTTTGGTCACCCCGCCCGCTCCGCTGATGACGTTCGCGGGGGAGATGCTGTCACTCCGGTTGAAGGCCAGGATCGCGTTGGATTGAACCGCCACTGGGCCGGAACCGACCGAACCAACGGTGCCTCCGTTACCGATTTGCAAAACACCGGTGGAAACGATGGTCGTGCCGCTTTGCGTGTTGTTGCCGATGAGCGTCACGGTGTTGGCGCCGATCTTGGTTAGACTTTGGGTGCCGGAATAAACGGTGGAGTTGGTCAAGTCGGGCCCATCCGCGGCTTCATTTTGGAAAAGGGCATGAAGGGCTTGAGCGCCCCCGCCATCCACGGCAAGGTGGGCTTGCGTGCCTCGATCACCGGTGAAATCGTGATGGACGGCGTGTTTGTGCCCGAAGAAAACGCCTTCCCCGAAGTCCAAGGCTTGAAAGGCCCGTTCACTTGCTTGAACAGCGCGCGCTACGGCATTGCCTGGGGTGCTTTGGGTGCCGCCGAAGACTGCTGGCACCGCGCCCGCCAGTACACCTTGGACCGCCAGCAGTTTGGTCGCCCCTTGGCCGCCAACCAGTTGATCCAAAAGAAACTGGCCGACATGCAAACCGAAATTTCGCTGGGCCTTCAGGGCTGCCTGCGCCTGGGCCGCATGAAAGACGAGGGTACGGCGAGTGTGGAGGTGACCTCCATCCTTGAAGCGCAACTCCTGCGGCAAAGCCCTGGACATCGCCCGCATGGCGCGCGACATGATGGGTGGCAACGGCATCAGTGACGAGTTTGGTGTGGCGCGCCACCTGGTCAACCTCGAAGTGGTCAACACCTACGAGGGCACACACGACATCCACGCCCTGATCTTGGGCCGTGCGATGACCGGCATCGCCGCATTTGCGGGCTGAGCGGGCCGCCCGCGCCGCGCTTAGCCGTTGATGCGCAGCTCGCGGATGCGCTCCTCAAAATAGCTGCCCACGGTGTAGCGGTCTGACAGCACCACCTCTTTGCGCGGGTGCAAAAACAGCGGCAGCGAGACCCGGGACTTGCGTGCCGCTTCGCCCACCGGATTGAGCACGCGGTGTACCGTGGACGGAAAGTAGCGGCCCGATGCCTCCTCCAACATGTCACCGATGTTGACGATCAAAAGGCCGAAGTCACAGGGCACGTCGTGCCACGCACCGTCGGTTCCCAGAACCTGCAAACCCGGCTCGGTGGCAGCCGGCAGGATGGTGAGCAAATTGATGTCGCCATGGGGCGCGGCGCGCATGGCGCCCGGTTCCTCGTGGCCGGTCAGCGGCGGGTAATGCAGCACCCGCAGCAGCGTGTGTTCGCTGCCCTCGAGCATCGCGGGCAAAGGCTGCGAATACCGCGCACGCACGTCCGGCGGTGAGCCATCTTGCACCCACTGCAACAAGGTGGTGGCGAGTTCCTTGCCGCGCGCGTAGTAGCGCAGCGCGGCATCACTGACCTGCTCCGGATACTGGCCCCAAGGGTAAATATGAAAAAACTCTTTGACGTCTTTGGTGCTGTGGTTTTTGGCCGTCTCCGACACGGCAGTGGAAAAGTAGCCGTCGTGCGTCTGGGTGTTAAAGGGGTAATCAAACTTCGCTGCGCTGTGGAAAAAATCCAGCCATTCGGCATAAATGCCGTCCACCAGCGCCTGCTCCAGCGGGTGGTTTTTCAGGACTGCAAAACCGGTGTGGTGCAGGCTGGCCACAAAGGCGCGGGGCGCGTCCGCGTCAGCGAAGTCCACGATGGGCAGGTGCGGGGCAGAAGCGGGCGGTGTGCGCATGGTGTGCAGCCTTTCAAGCCGGATGCGCGGGGCGCAGCCAGTCACCCAGCATGGTGCGGGTGAACACATCGGCCGCCCCGGCATGGTCGACCTGCATGCATACAGCGGTGCTGGGTGTCTGGGGATCCCAACCGGCTTGCGGGTAGGGAATGGTTTTGCGCCGCAGCACCGTTTGCCCCTGCGCCAGCCCCTCGGTGACCACGCGCACACGCCCATGCTCCAGGCCAAAAAGCTCCGGATTGCTGAGGTAAATAAAGGCCAGCACATCGTGCCCGAAGCAGCCGTGGATAGCGGCCACGTGCGGATACAAGTCGCTGTAAAAGCCGGCGTAAAAATTGACTGCATGCAAGAGCGTGTCGGTAGCTGGATGCTGGTGGTGGGCGGCGATGCGCGCAAACAGGCTGACTGGCAGGATCAGGCGGTGCGTCACATCCAAGCCCACCATGGTGATCTTCCAGCCGGCGTTGAAGACGATGTCGGCGGCGTGCGGGTCGTTCCAGACATTGGCTTCGGCTACCGGCGACACATTGCCCGGCTCCAGCGCGGTGCCGCCCATGATGATCACTTCCTGCAGCAACTGCGGCAGCCGCGGCTCCAGCAGCAGCGCAGCCGCCACATTGCCCAGCGGCCCCACCGCCACCAGGGTGATCTCCCCAGGATGGGCGCGCGCCATGTCCACGATGAACTGCGCCGACGGGCGCGGATCCAGCACCATGCCATGCGGTGCGCGCTGCGGCACATTACCCAAGCCGTCCGCGCCGTGGATGTGGGCGGGCGGCGCTTCGCCGGGCTTGACCCAGGGCCGCGCCACACCCCGCGTAACCGGTAAAGCCTGCTGCGCCAGCGAACACAGGTAGAGGGCGTTGGTGGCGGCCTGCTCCACCGTCACATTG
>RFRO01000174.1 GCA_009924455.1 Betaproteobacteria bacterium | reverse complement strand
GGTTCAGATCGCCCACGGCTGCGTGCAAGGTGCCCATCAAGTCGATGGCAATGGCCCGCGCAGCGGCCGCACCCTCTTCGGTTTGCATATTTTTGCCCAGCTGCCCGACCCAGGGTTTGCCGTCTTTTTTGGCGATGTGGCCGCTGATGAAAACCAGTTTCCCGGTTTGCACAAAAGGCACATACGCCGCAGCCGGGGTGGCGACCGGGGGCAGGGTGATGTTCAGGCTGGCAAGGGTGTCGTAGATGTTCATGGCTTGGAGGCAGTGGGTTGGTAAAAAGTTGCACCGCTGGCGCAACCGCAGCCCCGATTGTGAACCCGCGCGCGCAGGCTCCTATCATGCCGCCATGGGAGGAGTACGCAGAACACTGCATGCGATGCTGCGCCACGCGCTGGTGGTGTGCGGCGCTTGGGTCGCGGGCGTAGCGCTGCAATTGCAGCAGGCGGCGCTGGCCGATCCGGTTCTGTATGCCGCAGTCGCGCTGGTGGCACTGATCGGCCTGTGGCTCGTTCCGCGGCTACGCACCTGGGTGCAAGTGATGTGCCTGGTCTTGGCAATGGGCGCGCTCGGTTGGGCCAGCACCGGGTTGCGGGCTGGCTACTTTGCGCGCAGCGCCTTGTCACCCGCGCTGGAGGGCCGCGATATCCAGGTGGTGGGTGTTGTCAGCGATCTGCCCCGGCGAACGCCGGCGGGCTTACGCTTCCGGTTTGCACTGGATAGCGCCAACCTGGATGGGCGCCCCATCGAACTGCCCCCGCTGATGGACCTGGCCTGGTACAGCGGCCCGGCTCCCACTGTGCAAGGCAGCTGGGAATTGCAGACCCAGCCCGCCGATCTGCGCGCCGGTCAGCGCTGGGCATTCACTGTGCGCGTCAAAGCGCCGAACGGCAGCCGCAACCCGCATGGTTTTGATTACGAGCTGTGGTTGTGGGACCAGGGCGTGCAAGCCACGGGGTACGTGCGCAGCACCGCGCGCGATCCGCCGCCCCGGCTGCTGGGCGACAGCGCGGCGTACCCATTAGCCCGCTTGCGCCAGCAGGTGCGGGAGCGCATCGATGCCCGACTGGGTGCTGATGCGGTAGCGGTTGGCGCGCCTGATCCAGACAGAGACCCGGCGGTGGCCGGGTTGCTGGCGGCACTGGTGGTCGGTGACCAGGCGGCTATCGAGCGTGGTGATTGGGAGGCGTTTCGGGCCACCGGTCTGGCGCACTTGGTCAGTATTTCCGGGCTTCACATCACCATGTTTGCATGGGCAGCCGTGGCGCTGGTGGGCTGGTTGTGGCGGCGCTCGGAGCGTCTGTGCCTGTGGTTTCCTGCGCCCAAAGCGGCCCTCTTGCTTGGGGTGGCGTTGGCGAGCGCTTACGCGGCATTTTCGGGTTGGGGGATTCCCGCGCAGCGCACCTGCGCCATGTTGCTTGTGTTCGGTCTGGTCCGGTGGTTGGGCTTGCGCTGGCCCTGGCTTATGGTCTGGTCCATCGCTGCTGCGCTGGTGGTGGCCCTGGATCCGTGGGGCTTGTTGCAAGCAGGCTTTTGGCTGAGTTTTTGGGCGGTGGCGGTTTTGTTCGCCAGCGATGGCGTACGCCCCCCGGTGCGCAGCGGCGAAGGCCCGCAGTGGCGACGGATGCTGCGCCAGCTGCGTGCGCTGGCGCATGAACAGTGCTTGCTCACGCTCGCACTCGCACCGCTGACCTTGTTCATCTTTGGTCAGGTGTCGCTGGTGGGTTTGGTGGCGAACCTGTTTGCGGTTCCCTGGGTCACTTGGGTGCTCACGCCGCTAGCCATAGTAGGCGTGGTCTTGCCCCCGTTGTGGGACGCCGCAGCCGTGGCCGGCCAGTTGTTTTTGGCGGGCGCGCGTGCTTTGGCCGCTTGGCCCGGTGCTGCGCTGGCGATGCCCCTCGCACCATGGTGGCTGCTGGTGCCGGCGCTGGTCGGCGCTGTCGCCGTGGTCCTTCCCTGGCGCCCTGCATTGCGTTTGGCGGGCATTCCCCTGGTGGCTTGCATCGCGCTGTGGCAGCCGCCGCGCCCGCCGCCGGGTGAATTCACGCTCTTGGCCGCGGACATCGGCCAGGGTAACGCGGTGCTGGTACAGACCGCGCGCCACGCCCTGCTGTACGACAGCGGCCCGCGCTACGGTTTGGACAGCGATGCGGGCAATCGCGTGCTGGTGCCATTGTTGCAGGCACTGGGTGTGCGCTTGGACCGCTTGGTGCTCAGCCACCGCGACAGCGACCACACCGGCGGCGCTGCGGCGGTGTTACGCGTGCTGCACCCCGAGCTGGTTTTGAGTTCGGTGGATGCGGCCGAGCCACTGGCGCGGTTGGCGCCGCTGGCGCGCTGTGAAGCGGGGCAGCGCTGGGAATGGGATGGCGTGCAGTTCACCGTCTTGCATCCACGGGTCGCGGATTACCCCGCGATGGGCGCGCGTCCGGCCAAGCCCAATACCCTGTCCTGTGTGCTGCGCATCTCCAACGGCCGCAGCAGCGTGTTGCTGACCGGCGACATTGAGCGCGCGCAAGAGGCCGCTTTGTTGCGGGAACCCGAAGCGTTGCCCGCCGATGTCTTGCTGGTGCCGCACCACGGCAGCAAGACGTCGAGCAGCGAGGCATTTATTGACGCTGTATCACCCCGCTGGGCACTGGTGCAAAGCGGCTACCGCAACCGCTACGGCCATCCCGCCACGCCGGTGGTCGAGCGCTACCGCTTGCGCGATATTGCGCTGGTGGACAGCCCGCATTGCGGCGCGATGCACTGGCGCAGCACGCAGCCGGAGGCACTGGCGTGTGAACGTGAATTGGCGGCGCGTTATTGGCAGCACCGGCTTCCCTGACACAGATGCCGTCTCAGGGTTGGGTTTGCGCAGCCGCTTCGATGGCCTGCCCCAACTCGATGACCGCCATGGCGTACTGGCTGCTCCAGTTGTAGCGGGTGATGGCGTAAAAATTGTCCGTGCCCAGCACATAGTGCGGTGCGGCTGATGGTCCCATGGGCAACTCAATCAGCGCCAAAAGACCCGCATGGGCGCGCGCAGCAGCGCTGAGCACGACGCCGCGCGCCTCGAGTTGCTGGGGCGTGAAACTGGGCACGATGTCAGGCTCCAACAGCGCGGTCAGATCAGCGGGTAGGGCGTCAGCCGCCAGCGCGTAATGCGTGGGCATGCCGCGTTTCCACTGGAAGACCGCGAAGTAGTGCGCAATGGAGCCGATGGCGTCTGCGCTTGAATGGAACAAATCGATGTGGCCGGAGCCGTCAAAGTCCACCGCGTATTGCAGCCAGCTCGATGGCATGAACTGTCCCATCCCCATGGCGCCGGCATAGCTGCCGCGCAGGGTCAAGGGGTCAAAACCATTGCTGTGGCAGAAGGCAAAGAAGGCCTCCAACTCGCCCAAGAAGTAGGCTTGGCGTTGGGTTTTTTTGGGGTGGCTGTCGGGAAAGTCAAAGGCCAGCGTGGCCAGCGCGTCGAGTACCCGGTACTGGCCCATATTGCGCCCGTAAATCGTCTCCACACCCAAAATGCCCGCCACGATAGCCGGCGGCACGCCGTACTGCGCTTCGGCGCGCGCCAGCGTTGCGGCGTGCGTGCGCATGAAGGCGGCGCCCGCTTCGATGCGTTGCG
>RFRO01000173.1 GCA_009924455.1 Betaproteobacteria bacterium | reverse complement strand
ACCCTGTCAATTTGACATTTTTTATCTGGAGACAAGCATGAACGCTAAGAGAAAACTGCTAGCCCTGACCGCAGGCTTGGTATTGGCCGGTATGAGCACGATCAGCATGGCCGCTGATGAGATTTACATCCCCCTGATTTCTAAGGGTTTCCAGCACCAGTTCTGGCTGGCTGTGAAGTCCGGCGCTGACCAGGCTGCCAAAGAATTCAACGTCAAAGTGACCTTTGAAGGCCCTGAGACCGAGCAAATGGTCGACAAACAAATCGACATGCTGACCGCTGCCCTGGCAAAAAACCCCAAGGCCATCGGTTTTGCCGCACTGGACAGCAAAGCTGCCCTGCCGCTGCTGAAAAAAGCCCAAGCCGCCAAGATCCCCGTGATCGCGTTTGACTCCGGCGTGGACAGCGACATCGTCCTGACCACCGCGCAAACCAACAGCAAAGCTGCTGCTGCGTTGGCCGCTGACATGATGGCGAAAATCATCGGCGGCGAAGGCGATGTCGCGGTTATCGGCCACGACCAGACCAGCACCACCGGCGTGGACCGTCGCGACGGATTTGTGAACCAGATCAAAGCCAAGTACCCCAAGATCAAAATTGTGGACATCCAGTACGGCGGCGGCGACCACCTGAAGTCGGCTGAAATTGCCAAGACCCTGATGCAAGCGCATCCCAAGCTCAAAGGCATCTTCGGTACCAACGAAGGTTCTGCGATCGGCGCGGGCAAGGGCATGAAAGAGGCCAAGAAAACCGGCGTGACCATCATCGGTTTTGATTCGGGCAAGGCACAGAAAGAAATGATCATGGACGGCACCATGGCCGGCGCGATCACCCAGAACCCTGTGGGCATTGGCTACCAGACCGTCAAAGCAGCTGTCATGGCACTCAAAGGCGAGAAATTGCCTAAAGTCATCGACACCGGCTTCTACTACTACGACAAGAGCAACATGAGCGACCCCAAAATCGCCGCTGTTCTCTACGATTGATCTAAGCTAGGAGCCAGCCCGCGCCAACCGGTGCGGGCTGGCTTTTTTTATTGTGAAGAGGACCAGGCTGTGAAACTACTACGCTACGGATTACCCGGCCAAGAAAAACCCGGTGTGCTGGACGCCCAAGGCCGCGTGCGCGACCTCTCCGGCCATATCGCCGACGTCGGCGGAACCGCCCTGCTGCCCCAGCAATTGCAGGTGCTGCGCGCGCTCAAGCTGGAGAGCCTGCCCCTGGTGCCAGGCACCCCCCAACAGGATTTACGCCTGGGCCCATGTGTGGCCGGCATAGGCAAATTTATCTGTATCGGACTCAATTACTCCGACCACGCAGCGGAAAGCGGCATGCAGGTGCCGCCCGAACCCGTGGTCTTTAACAAATGGACCAGCGCCATCTGCGGCCCCGATGACGCGGTCGAAATTCCGCGCGGCTCGCTCAAAACCGACTGGGAAGTCGAACTCGGCGTGGTGATCGGCCAGGGCGGGCGCTACATCAGTGAAGCCGATGCGCTGTCGCATGTGGCCGGCTACTGCGTGATCAACGACGTGTCCGAGCGTGAATACCAGCTCGAACGCAGCGGCACCTGGGACAAGGGCAAGGGCTGCGACACCTTCGGACCCACCGGCCCCTGGCTGGTCACCGCCGATGAAATCCCCGACCCGCAAGCCCTGGGCATGTGGCTGGACGTGGACGGCAAGCGCTTCCAGAACGGCAGCACATCCACCATGGTCTACGGGGTGGCCTATCTGGTGAGCTACCTCAGCCGTTTCATGAGCCTGCAAAGCGGCGACGTGATTTCCACCGGCACCCCGCCCGGCGTGGGCATGGGCCAGAAACCGCCGCTGTATTTGCGTGCCGGACAAACCATGCGCTTGGGCATCGACGGCCTTGGCGTGCAAACCCAAACCACGGTGCAAGCCTGATTTATGACCACTATCCGCAACATGCGCGTCATGGACGTGCGCTTCCCCACCTCGCAGCACCTCGACGGCTCGGACGCGATGAATCCGGACCCGGACTACTCCGCTGCCTACGTCATTCTGGAGACCGACCAGCCCGGTTTAGAAGGCCACGGCCTGACCTTCACTATCGGGCGCGGTAACGAGATTTGCTGCGCGGCCATAGAAGCCATGCGTCACTTGGTCATCGGGCTGGATATGGCCTGGGTGGCCGAGGACATGGGGCGCTTTTGGCGCTTCATCACTTCGGACAGCCAGTTGCGTTGGATCGGTCCAGACAAAGGCGCGATCCATCTGGCCACCGGCGCCGTGGTCAACGCGGTGTGGGACCTGTGGGCCAAGATGGAAGGCGTGCCGGTATGGAAGCTGGTAGCGCGTATGAGCCCGGAAGAAATCGTGAAGCTCATCGACTTCCGCTACATCACCGACTGCATAACCTCGGAAGAAGCGCTGGCGCTGCTGAAGGCACAGGACGCGGGCAAGCAGGCGCGCTGGGCCACGCTGGAGCGCGAGGGATACCCCTGCTACACCACGTCCGCGGGCTGGCTGGGCTATGGCGACGAGAAGCTACGCCGCCTGTGCCAGGAGGCGATCGACGCGGGCTTTAACCACGTCAAGATGAAAGTCGGACGCGACCTCGAAGACGACATCCGCCGCCTGACGATTGCGCGCGAGGTACTGGGCCCGGACCGCCAGTTGATGATCGACGCTAACCAGGTCTGGGACGTGGACCAGGCCGTGGAGTGGGTACGCAAGCTGGCTTTTGTCAAGCCCTGGTTCATCGAAGAACCTACCAGCCCGGACGATATCGAAGGCCACCGCGTGATCCGCGAGGGCGTGCACCCGGTCAAAGTCGCCACCGGCGAGATGTGCCAGAACCGCATCATCTTCAAGCAGCTGATCATGCGCGGCGCGATCGACGTGGTACAGGTCGACGCCTGCCGCCTGGGCGGTTTGAACGAGCTGCTCGCGGTCATGCTGATGGCGGCCAAGTACCAGCTGCCGGTCTGCCCGCACGCGGGTGGCGTGGGCCTGTGCGAATACGTGCAGCATGCGTCCATGATCGACTACCTGTGCATCGCCGGAACGCGCGAAGGCCGCGTGATCGAATATGTGGACCATTTGCATGAGCATTTTGAAGACCCTTGCGTAGTGCGCAACGCGGCCTATATGCCGCCGCAAGCACCGGGCTTCTCCATCGAAATGAAAGCTGCTTCACTGGCGCAGTACCAATTCAAGCCCCGATGAAAATCGACACGCACCAGCATTACTGGCGCTACCAGCCGCAGGACTTCGGCTGGATGAATGACAGCATGCCGGTGCTGCAGCAGGATTTTCTGCCCTCTGACTGCCTGGAGTCCATGCGCGCGGCGGGCATCACCGCCAGCATCGCCGTTCAGGCCCGCAGCATGGAGCAGGAAACCGATTTTTTGCTCCAACTCGCCACCGATAACCCCAACGTACTCGGCGTAGTCGGCTGGACCGATTTGCGCTCTGCGCAACTGGAACAGCGCTTAGAGCAGTGGGCGCAAAGCCCGGCGCTGCGCGGTTTTCGCCACATCGTGCAAGACGAGCCCGACGTGCCCGGTCTGTTGAACGACGCCGCTTTTCAACGCGGCGTAGCGCAGTTGCAGCGCAAGGGCTTGAGCTACGACGTGCTGCTCTTCGGCCACCAACTGCCCGACGCACAGGCCTTTTG
>RFRO01000172.1 GCA_009924455.1 Betaproteobacteria bacterium | reverse complement strand
TCTTCAAAAATCACCTCGTCCATGCGGCTGCCGGTGTCGATCAGCGCGGTGGCGATGATGGTCAGTGATCCGCCTTCTTCGACATTGCGCGCCGCGCCCAGGAAACGCTTGGGCCGCTGCAGCGCGTTGGCATCGACGCCGCCGGTCAGCACCTTACCGCTGGATGGAACCACGTTGTTGTAGGCCCGTGCCAGGCGGGTAATCGAGTCCAGCAGAATCACCACATCTTTCTTCAGCTCGACAAGGCGCTTGGCGCGCTCAATCACCATCTCTGCAACGTGCACGTGGCGCGCAGCAGGCTCGTCGAAGGTCGAGGCGATCACCTCGCCCTTGACGGTGCGTTGCATCTCGGTGACCTCTTCAGGCCGCTCGTCGACCAGTAAGACCATCATGTGGATGTCGGGGTAATTGGCCGAAATGGCGTGGGCAATGTGCTGCATCATCACGGTCTTACCGCTTTTGGGCGGCGCCACCAGCAAGGCGCGCTGGCCCTTGCCGATCGGCGCAATGATGTCAATCACACGACCGGTGATGTTTTCCTCGGACTTGCTGTCGCGCTCAAGCCGCATTTGTTCCTTGGGAAACAAGGGCGTCAGGTTTTCAAACATCACCTTGTGCTTGTTGCCTTCGGGTGAACCGCCGTTGACCTTGTCCAGTTTGTTCAGTGCAAAGTAGCGCTCACCGTCTTTGGGGGTGCGCACTTCGCCTTCAATCATGTCCCCGGTGTGCAGGTTGAAGCGGCGCACCTGACTAGGGCTGATGTAGATGTCGTCGGTGCTGGCGGTGTAGCTGGTGTCGGGGCTGCGCAAAAAACCGAAGCCGTCGGGAAGAATTTCCAAGACGCCATCGGCAATGATTTGTTCGCCGGTGCGGGCGCGCTTTTTGATGATGGCGAACATCAACTCCTGCTTGCGCATGCGGCCGGTGTTTTCAATTTCCAGCGCTTCGGCTTGGAGTAGCACTTCGGATACGTGGAGCGCCTTGAGTTCGTTCAGATGCATGAGAGTTTTCCCGCGTTGGGGGTTGCCGACAAATCGGAGTTGAGAAAAGTGGGGGATTGGTGGGGCGCTAACAAACGTGTTGTTGCGCAAACCGCTTGGACATCGCCAATACAGGCCTTGTGGGCTGATCTGCGTGAATTATGACAGTAATTTGCGGTTTGCCCTGGCGAACGCGGCGGCCCCCGCGCCGAGGCCAGATCGGCGATGCTGACCACCGCCGCTGGCGTTGATCACGGTAAAACCAGATGGTGGCCGAATTTATGAGCTAAAAATTGCTCTCCCCTTTCCAGCATGTCATAACGGAAAGCCTCGGCAACTGGGGAGAGCACCTTGGACAGCGTGTGGACCAGGTTCCACACGCGAAAGACCGGCGTTGCCTGAACGTCCAGGATCGCAATCTGCCCGTGATCCAGTTCCGAGCCGATGGTGTGCAGCGACACGAACCCCAGACCCAGTCCGGCCATTACCGCTTGCTTCAGCGTCTCATTGCTATTGACCTGCATTTGCAGGCGCGGCTCCACCCGCTGGTCGGTAAAAAACTTGTGCATGGCGACGCGGGTTCCTGAGCCTTGCTCCCGCACGATGAACTCATAGGGTCGCAGGTCATCTGCAGTCAGTTTGTCGCGCCCCGCCAAAGGGTGGTCGCACGCCGCGACAAACACCAGCGGATGCGCTGCAAAAGGCTCAGCGCGGGTTTGCAACTCGCTGGGTGGTTGCCCCATCACCGCGATATCGACTTCATTGTTTTGCAGCATCTTGATCAGTTGCTCGCGGTTGCCCGTGCACACGCGGATGTCGACGCCCGCATGCCGCGTCCGGAAATCTGCCAACATGCGCATCATGAAGTACTTGGCGGTGCTCACCATGCCCACGGTCAGCAAGCCGATTTCAGCGCGCTGCAGGCGGGCGCTGGCATCTTCCGCGTCTTTGAGCAAAGCCAGAATCTTGCGTGCGTAAACCACCATGTATTCGCCGGTGGTGGTCAGACTGACTTTCTTGCCACTGCGGTCGAACAAGGGCATGCCGATCTGCGATTCCAGTTCTTTAATTTGCATGGTCACCGCCGGTGGCGTCAGGTGCAAATTTTCCGCAGCGCGCACAAAACTCAACTGGCGGGCGACTTCATTGAAGACGCGCAGTTGCCGGAAGGTGGCATTTTTCATGGCGGCGCCCTTTGCTGCGTTGTGTAGTTAAGTAAAAGCTGAACTGACCGAAAAAGAAATAAGAATTTACCTTATTTCGCTGCGTCTCTACATTCGCCCATCCCCATTCCACATCAGGAGCACAGCGATGAGCGACAGCAGCCAAGGCGGCCAGATTACCGATGCCAAAAAGCGTTACAGCGCCGGCGTATTGAAATACAAGCAAATGGGCTACTGGGTGCCAGACTACCAGCCCAAAGAAACCGACACGATTTGCCTGTTCCGCATCACGCCGCAAGACGGCGTGGATCCGGAAGAGGCCGCTGCCGCCGTGGCCGGTGAATCGTCCACCGCGACATGGACGGTGGTGTGGACCGACCGGCTGACCGCCTGCGACAGCTACCGCGCCAAGGCCTACCAAGTCATCCCGGTTCCGAACAACCCCGGCCAGTATTTCGCCTACGTGGCCTACGACCTGATTCTGTTCGAAGAAGGCTCGATTGCCAACATGACCGCCAGCCTGATCGGCAATGTCTTCTCCTTCAAGCCGCTCAAAGCCGCACGCCTGGAAGACATCCGCATCCCGGTGGCGTATGTCAAGACCTTCAAAGGCCCGCCCACCGGTTTGGTGGTCGAGCGCGAGCGTCTGGACAAGTTTGGCCGCCCCTTGCTCGGCGCGACCACCAAGCCCAAGTTGGGTCTGTCCGCGCGCAATTACGGTCGCGTGATTTATGAAGGCCTCAAAGGCGGCTTGGACTTCATGAAGGATGACGAGAACATCAATTCCCAGCCCTTTATGCACTGGCGCGACCGCTTCTTGTATGTGATGGATGCGGTCAACAAAGCGCAGGCCGTTACCGGCGAAGTCAAGGGCAGCTACCTGAACATTACAGCAGGCACCATGGAAGCGATGTACGAGCGTGCCGAACTGGCCAAGGAACTGGGCAGCGTCGTGGTGATGGTGGACCTGGTGATCGGCTGGACCGCCATCCAGTCCATGGCTGAATGGTGCCGCCGCAACGACATGATCATGCACATGCACCGTGCGGGCCACGGCACCTACACGCGCCAGAAAAACCATGGCGTGAGCTTCCGCGTGATTGCCAAATGGCTGCGCCTGGCCGGCTGCGACCATTTGCACACCGGCACCGCCGTGGGCAAACTCGAAGGCGACCCGCTCACCGTGCAGGGCTACTACAACGTCTGCCGCGACAGCTACACCAAGACCGATTTGCCGCGCGGCTTGTTTTTTGACATGGACTGGGCAGACACCAAAAAGGTCATGCCGGTGGCCTCCGGTGGTATCCATGCCGGGCAGATGCACCAACTGCTGGACTTGTTTGGCGACGACGTCATCCTGCAATTCGGAGGCGGCACCATCGGCCATCCGCAGGGCATCCAAGCCGGTGCCGTGGCAAACCGCGTGGCTTTGGAAGCCATGGTCAAGGCGCGCAACGAGGGCGTGGACATTCAAAACGAGGGCCCCATGGTTTTGCAAAAAGCCGCCCAGAGCTGCGGCCCGCTCAAAGCCGCGCTGGAGACCTGGGGCGACATCAGCTTCAACTACCAGTCCACCGACAGCAGCGACTACGTTGCCACCCCTTCAGCCGCCAGCTAACCCGAACCATTCCAGCAAGGAGTACCGCACCATGATGACCAACCCCACCGGCCGCCTGACGCAGGGCCAGTTCAGCTTTCTGCCCGCGCTGACCGATGCCGAAATCACGCTTCAAATTGAATACGGCCTGAAAAAAGGCTACGCCTGGAGCGTGGAATACACCGA
>RFRO01000171.1 GCA_009924455.1 Betaproteobacteria bacterium | reverse complement strand
GCCCAGGCCCAGGCGCTGGTTGATCAAGGCATCCAGTGGATCGGGCTCGGCTTCCGGATACAGATCAAAGACCAGGCGGTGCCGGTAGGCCGCGACAGGGGCCAGCGAAAAAACCTGCGGACGCATCGCCTGCTTCAGGTCCAAAACCAGACGCACCACGTTGGCGGCGTACTGTCCGACCCGGATGTCGCCAATGTTCGGGTCGTCGGCGCGCACCTTGCCCACCAGTTCCTTGAGCGCCGGGTTGAGCGCAATGCCCTGGATGTCGACCGCCAGGCGCGGCGGATCGGCGATGAAGCTGTGCGTCACAACCAAAGGCACATCCGACTCAATAGTCACCCGTGAGTAATCGGGCGCTGGCCAGATGCGCACGTTCAAGATCGTCGCGCCAAAGGCAATCTCCAGGCCACTCAGGCCCAGGACCACAGCCCCGCTGCGGATAAACGTGCGCCGCTGCATCATGGGCCGGTGCAAGCGCTCCAGAGCTGCGCGCCGCGCGCGCTGTGGCCGCGCAGCTGCACCGTGCGGCTGGTCTCGCCTGCGCTGCTGAGGTGCAAATGCCAATCGGCTGCGGGTAGGTGGCCGTCGGCCTTATCCGGCCATTCAACCAGCTTCAACCCGGAGCTGACAAAAATATCGCGCAGACCTGCATCTTCAAATTCCTGTGGATTGTTGAAGCGGTAAAAGTCCAGGTGCCAGGCCGCAAATGCCGGTAGGGCGTAACTTTCCACTACCGCGTAGGTCGGGCTCTTGATGCGGCCGGTCACACCCAGCGCGTACAACAGATGCCGCACCAGCGTGGTCTTGCCCGCGCCC
Source organism: Betaproteobacteria bacterium (assembly GCA_009924455.1). Classification (GTDB taxonomy): domain Bacteria; phylum Pseudomonadota; class Gammaproteobacteria; order Burkholderiales; family Burkholderiaceae_C; genus Allorhodoferax. The sequence goes on along the minus strand of RFRO01000171.1, from coordinate 3,159 downwards.
AAATCGCCATGCAGGGCGATGAACGCGTCACCGCCCACCGCTTGCAGCGCATCGGCCAGCCGCACGGCGAAGGCCTGCGTGTCGGCTTCGCTGGTCCACAACAGGGTGTTGCCGGTGGCCACTGTAGCGGTGGCGGGTGGGGGCGGTACAGGGTTCACGGACGGGAGCTGCTTTCTACAATGGGTCGCATGCGCCCGAAGATACCGCCAATTCACGACCGTGCGCTTGCGCAGGGGCTGACCGCCCGAATGGATTACCTCCCCGCCGACACAGAGCCGGACTGGATGGATGCCGAGCTGGAACGCCTGCTGCAGCCCGATCAGGCCGTGGTCTCGCTCTACGCCCGGGGCCGGGATTACCACAAGGTTATGCGCGCGCGCCTGCAATCACTCGCAGAGCAGATCGCGCAGGCAGTCGGCCCGCTGGGCCACCGGGTCTTCACCGATTCCGCGCCGGTGCTGGAGGTGGAGTTGGCTACCCGCAGCGGCCTGGGCTGGCGCGGCAAACACACGCTGACGTTGGACCGCGAGGGCGGATCGATGTTCTTTCTGGGCGAGATTTTTCTGGACATCGCTTTGCCGCAAACCACGGCGCAAACCAGCCATTGCGGATGCTGCAGCGCCTGCATCACCGTATGCCCCACGCAGGCCATTGTTGCCCCCTACCGGCTGGACGCGCGGCGCTGTATTTCTTATCTCACCATTGAACACGCCGGTCCCATTCCAATCGAATTCCGCCCCCTGATCGGCAACCGCATTTACGGCTGCGACGACTGTCAGCTGGTCTGCCCTTGGAACAAATTTGCCCGCCGCAGTGCATTGCCCGACTTTGACGCGCGCGCCGGTCTGGGCAGCGCCACGCTGGTGCAATTACTGGCCTGGAGCGAGGCCGACTTTTTGCGGATCACCGAGGGCAGCGCGATCCGGCGCATCGGCCATGTGCGTTGGCTGCGCAACCTGGCGGTGGCAGCTGGCAACGCCCTGCGCCAGGGCGAAGACCCTGGTGTGCGAACGGCGCTGGCGGCGCTGCTGGTCCACGAGAGCGACCTGGTGCGCGAGCACGCCGCTTGGGCGCTGCAGACTTAAGCCAGTACCAGCGGCAGCAGCACGCCCAGCGCCACGCTCAGGCTGACCATCCCCAGCAGCGTGGAGAGTGTCACCAGGCTGCCGACGTACTCGCCGTCATAGCCCATGCGCGCGGCCAGCACGTAGCAGGTCGCTGCAGTGGGCATCGCGGCAAAAGCCAGCAAAACCATGGCCTGGGTTGTATCCAGCGCAAGCACCGTCGCCATGATCGCCGCCAGCACCGGCGCCACCACATGGCGGATGGACAGCACGGCCACCGCAAGGGTTTTGGCTTGCGCCAGCGCGCCAAAGCGCATGCCCGCGCCGGCGGCCATCAAGCCCAGTGCCAACGCGGCCGCACCCATGCGCGCCAGCGTGGGTTCGATCCAGGTGGGAATACTGAAGCCCATCAGGTTGGCACCCAGGCCGCAGGCCGTCGACACAATCAAGGGGTTGCGCATGATTTCGCCCAGCAGGCCCCGATCGGTGTGCCGCGCCATGGACCACACGGCGGTGGCGTTGAACAGTGGCACGAAGATGCCGATCAGCAGCGCAATCAACAAACTGCCCTGCGGCCCGGCAATACGCTCAACCAAGGCGATAGCCACAAAGGAGTTGAATCGAAACCCCACCTGCGCGCTGGCCGCATGCAAGCGCAGCGGCATACAGGCTTTCAGGCCGGGAATGAAAGGCAGCAGCAGCGACAGCGCCACGCCAATGGCTGCCGCGAGAAAAGCCGCCGCCAGCAAATGCGATGCCTCCCCGATATGCACCGGGCTGCGCATGATGGAGTTGAACAGCAGTGCCGGGAACAACAAAAAATAGACCAGGTTGTCCACCTGCTCCCAGACCCGCCGGTTCAGTGCCGTGTAGCGGCAGACCAGGTAGCCACACAAAATCAGAGAAAAGTCCGGTACCAGCAGTTGCGCGTAATTCATTGGCTTGAGGATAGCAGCGGCCCGAAGCTTGCTAACCTTGGCACCATGCGCGGCCACCACTCCAAAGCACTCAACCCAGCCCAACGCACGGCGGGTACTGGCGCAAGCCAGCCCGAGGTGGACGCGTTTGTCGACCATTTGTGGCTCGAAGCGGGCCTGGCCAAAAATTCACTCGACGCGTACCGGCGTGATGTGTCCATTTACGCCGCCTGGCTCGATGGACGTGCGCTGCACAGCAGCACCGAGGCCGATGTGCAACGCTTTTTTTCCAGCCAGCACGCGCAGACCAAAGCCACCACGGCCAACCGCCGCCTCACCGTGCTCAAACGCTACTTCCGCTGGGCGCTGCGCGAAGGCGCGATGCAGGTCGACCCGACGCTGAAATTGCAAGCCGCCAAGCAGGCGATGCGCGTGCCCAAGACCCTGAGTGAACTCCAAGTTGAGGCCCTGCTGGCCGCGCCCGACACCGAAACGCCGCTGGGCTTGCGCGACCGCACCATGCTGGAGCTGATGTACGCCAGCGGCCTGCGCGTCAGCGAGTTGGTGGGCCTGTCGCTGCTCAACGTGGGCTTGAACGACAACGTGCTGCGCATCCTGGGCAAAGGCTCTAAAGAACGGCTGGTGCCTTTTGGCGAAGTCGCATCGCAATGGCTCACGCGCTACCTCGAAGGCGGGCGCGCGGCGCTGCTGGGCGCGCGCCAAAGCAAGGATTTATTCATCACCACCAAAGGCGCGCGCGCCGGTAGCGCGATGACCCGGGAGATGTTCTGGCAAAACGTGAAACGCTACGCGCTGATCGCCGGTATCCACCAGCCCCTGTCACCCCACACCCTGCGCCACGCCTTTGCCACGCACCTGATCAACCACGGCGCGGATTTGCGCACCGTGCAGTTGCTGCTAGGCCATTCCGATATTTCTACCACCACCATCTACACGCACATCGCGCGCGAGCGGCTGGCGCAGTTGCACGCCAAGCACCACCCGCGCGGCTAGCGCGGTGCGCACTATTTCCACGCGAGTCTGGATTTACGGCCGCCCGATGGCGCGGGCGGTGAACACGGCTTCCATCAGGCCCCGGTCGTCAATCGCGTTGGGGTAATGGGTTTTGCGCACGCTCAGCTCCACCTCCGGGTGCGCTGCAAGCCGTGCAAGCCATG
>RFRO01000018.1 GCA_009924455.1 Betaproteobacteria bacterium | reverse complement strand
TGCGCTGGGCGGTATCGCGGTCAACACCCTGGGCCATAACCACCCGGATCTGGTGCCGGCGCTACAAGACCAGCTGACCAAAATCATCCACAGCTGCAACTACTACCACGTGCCTCTGCAAGAGCAGCTGGCGGCGAAGTTGGTCGCGCTGTCAGGCATGACCAATGTGTTCTTTTGCTCCACCGGACTGGAAGCCAATGAAGCGGCGATCAAGCTGGCGCGCAAGTTCGGCCACGACAAAGGCATTGCGCGGCCGGAAATCGTGGTGTACGAAAAGGCATTCCATGGCCGCAGCATTGCCACGCTGAGTGCCACCGCCAACACCAAAATCCAGGCCGGCTTTGGCCCGCTGGTGGAGGGCTTTGTGCGGGTGCCGGTGAACGATATCGCGGCGCTGCGGCAGGCAACCGCCAACAACCCCAACATCGTGGCCGTGTTTCTCGAGGCCGTCCAAGGTGAAGGCGGTGTCAACCCGATGCACATGGACTATCTGCGCGATGTCCGGGCTGAGTGCGATGCGCGCGACTGGCTGCTGATGATTGACGAGGTCCAATGCGGCATGGGCCGAACCGGCAAGTGGTTCGCCCACCAATGGGCCGGCATCGTCCCCGATGTGATGCCTTTGGCCAAAGGCCTGGGCTCCGGCGTACCGGTCGGCGCGGTTATCGCCGGACCCAAAGCTGCCCGCATTTTTTCACCCGGCAACCACGGCAGCACCTTTGGCGGCAACCCCTTGGCCATGCGCGCAGGGGTGGAGACGATCCGCATCATGGAACGCGACGACCTGTTGGACAACGCCGCCGCTATGGGCCGCCATTTCACCGACGTATTGCAGCGCGAATTGTCTGCGCAACTGGCCAGCGGCGCGGTCAAAGACATCCGCGGGCGTGGTCTGATGATCGGCATTGAGCTGGCCATTCCCTGCAGCGCGCTGATGCAAAAAGCCCTGGACAAAGGCCTGCTGATCAGCGTCACCGCCGACAGCGTGGTGCGGCTGGTGCCGCCGCTGATCGTGACCGCCGCCGAGGTGGATGCAATGGTGGCGATTCTTGCGCCGCTGATCCGCGACTTTCTGGCTGCAAACGGAGCGCCGGCATGAAGCACTACCTGCAATTCAAAGACTTCAACGCCGAGGAATACAGCTACCTGTTCGCCCGGGCGGCGCTGATTAAGCAGAAGTTCAAGACCTACGAAAAACACCACACGCTGCTGGACCGCACGCTGGCGATGATTTTTGAAAAAGCGTCCACGCGCACGCGGGTCAGCTTTGAGGCGGGCATGTACCAAATGGGCGGCAGCGTGGTCCACCTGACCACCGGGGACAGCCAGTTAGGACGGTCGGAGCCGATTGAAGACAGTGCCAAAGTCATCAGCCGCATGACGGACATCGTGATGATCCGCACCTTTGAACAAACCAAAATTGAGCGCTTTGCGGCGCACTCGCGGGTTCCGGTGATCAATGGTCTGACCAATGAGTTCCACCCTTGCCAGGTGCTGGCTGACATCTTCACCTTCATCGAGCACCGCGGCAGCATCGCCGGTAAAACCGTGGCCTGGGTGGGCGATGGCAACAACATGGCCAACACCTGGTTGCAGGCTGCCGATTTGCTGGGCTTTATGGTGCATGTGAGCACGCCGGGCGGCTACGAGGTTGACCAGTCCATTGCCGGCGTACGCGGGCAGAAAAGTTACCGGGTGTTCTCGGATCCGCTCCAAGCCTGCGAAGGCGCAGACCTGGTGACCACCGACGTCTGGACCAGCATGGGATTTGAAGCCGAAAACGCGACCCGTATGCAGGCCTTCGCGTCCTGGCGTGTCACCAGCAGCATGATGGCCGCCGCCGCGCCCGATGCGCTGTTCATGCACTGCCTGCCCGCGCACCGGGGCGAAGAAGTGGACGCCGACGTGATCGATGGACCGCAAAGCGTGGTGTGGGATGAAGCCGAAAACCGGCTGCATGTCCAAAAAGCACTGATGGAATACCTCTTACTGGGCCAGTTGCAATGAAAAAAATCCTCATCGTGGTGCTGACGCTGATGGCAATAGCCACGTCAGCCTTTGGACAGATTGCGGACCAGAACTTCCTGGGGCGTTGGTATACCGAGGAGGAAACAACCTCGGAGCCTGACGAGAGCGGAACGGTCATGCATATGAAAATCTGTGTATCCGAGGAGTACTTCAGAAACCGCATCAATAATTTCCAAGGCACCGCCCAGATCGACTACACCATCGGCGATGCCTCCATCGAGGGCGGTGCCGTTATTGCGTTACGCGGTGCTGCCGAATGGCAACTGGCCGACGAGGTGCTGACGTCCAAGATCATCGATATCAAAACCCGCATCAAAGATGTGTACCTGCGCCGCCAAGGCGAGGATGTCGAAGGCGAGGACTTGCAAACCTTCAAAGACGCAATGTCGGAAGAATTGAACTCCATTTTTTATGTGGGTATGACCACCGAAGATACGGTGCTTTCTTTTGATGCACAGCGGATCACCACCGAATCCACCGATGACAATGGTGTGAAAAAAGTGACCCACCACTACCGCGCCCAAAAGCTGTTGGACGGCTGCAGATAAGCGCATAGACCTTCTCAACCCATGACTTTATTGGCGAACTTCGGCGCGCGGCCTGCATGGCTGACCTTTGATTGCTACGGTACCCTGATCCAGTGGGACGAAGGGCTTGTCGCGGCGGTCGATGCCATTCTGGCCACCAAGGGGACATCCGGCGTGTCGGCCCAGCGCCTCATCTCTGTGTATGACCATTACGAACACGCCCTGGAGGCAGAGCGCCCGCACCGCTCTTTCCGTGCGGTGGCGGGCCAAGCGCTCGGTATGGCCATGCGGGATTTGGGACTGGACTACCAAGACCGCGACATGGAGACTTTGACGTCGCGGATTTCAGCCATGCCGCCTTTTCAAGAGGTGGTTCCGGCGCTGGCGCAGTTGAAAAAAATGGGCTTCAAACTGTGCATCGTCTCAAATACCGATGACGACATCATCGCGGGAAACGTAGCCCAACTCGGCGGGCACATTGACGCTGTTGTGACGGCCCAGCAGGCCCAAGCCTACAAGCCCTCCAGGCAAATTTTCGACCATGTTTATGGGCAGTTGGGTGTCACGTCGTCGGACGTTGTCCACGTCTGTGCCAGCCCCCATCTGGATTTGGTTGCAGCCCGGGATATCGGCTTTCGATGCATCTGGATCGACCGGTCCACCGCGCGCCTGCCGCTTGCCGACTACACGCCTGACGCCATCTTCCCGCGTTTGGACAGGGTGCCCGTTTTGTTCAAACAATTGGGCTGGTGAGTGGCGCATGTTCTGACCGGCGGGACGCTCATCAAGCTGGGCGCCTGCTAGCCGCCATAAAATGCCCCCCGCACCCCGCCTTAAGGGGGCGCTTCAACCACAAACGGAGTACACAGTGAACAAATCTGAGCTGATCAAGCACATTGCCGACAAATCCGATATCTCCCAAGCCGCCGCCGGCCGGGCTTTGGGCTCTTTGATTGAAGCCGTAACCAAGACGCTGAAAAAGGGCGGGACGGTGAGCCTGGTTGGTTTCGGTTCTTTCAGCGTGACCAAGCGCAAAGCGCGCAGCGGCCGCAACCCCAGCACCGGCGCCACCATCAAAATCAAGGCGGCCAAGGTGCCGCGTTTCCGCCCCGGTAAGGGTTTGAAGGATGCGTTGAACTAAAACGCACGTGCTGCCAGGCCCGGGCCCCGATGCGGGTCTTGGTGCCTTGGCAGCTTCTTCTGCGCGGGCGCGCGTGCCCGTGCGCAGAGCCCCGTCCGAGCCGATGTGACACCAGCGTCAGCCGGGACTGCCATAAAACGAAAACCGAATCCTGATCCATCCGGTTACGTTTCTTATTTGAACGGGGCTGACTTTGACTACATCCCTCTACCGTTGGACGGTCCGTGCACTCGGCCTCTTGACCGTTTTGGCCTGCTTTGCCGCACAGGCCGGCTTTGTGCCCGCCTACACCGTCGTGCGGGCATCCGACAGCTTTGATATCCAGGCCGACGGAAGCTACTACCAGTCCTACGAATGGACCTATCGGATCGATACGCCGCAGGGCATCAGCGACCTGGGGGAAATCAAACTCAGCTACAACGAGAAGCAAGAAAATTTAGAGGTGTTGGAGGCATACACCCTGCAGCCCGACGGTACGCGGATCGATGTGCCAGCGGACAAGATCCGAAAGCAGGACGGCGACGGCGGTCAGGAATACAGCGATAGCAAAGCCATGGTGATCATCTACTCCAAGGTCGATGTTGGGAGCCGTTTGTTTATTCGCGCGCGCAGCCATCAGCACACGCCACTGTTCCCCGGGCATTTTTTGATGTCCCGCTATTTTTCGCCGCATGTGGTTTTTGAGGACGCTGAGGTCCGCATCAGCACCCAAGCGGGCGTGAAGCTCCTGATTGACATGAACGGTGTGTACGGCGGGCAGGTCGCGCCACTGCCCGACGATGCGCCGGGCACTACGCGCTACCGCTTCACCTTCAAGCAATCGCAAGCCTACCCGTATGAATCCGGGCAAGTGAACCTATCTGACTTCGCGCCCTACCTGGCCTTGAGCACCTTCGCCAACTACGCGGAGTTCGCCCAGGCCTACCAAGTCCGCGCCAAGCCTATGGCCGCCGTCACTCCGGCGATTGAGAAACTGGCCAAGGAGCTGACTGCCAGCACCACCAACGAACGCGAGAAGGTGCGCAAGCTTTTCAACTGGGTCAGCCAGAACATCCGCTATGTGGCCGTGTACGTGGGCGAAGGCGGATTTGTGCCGCACGCAGCGCAGAGCACGCTGGACAACCGCTATGGCGACTGCAAAGACCATGTCACGCTTTTGGAGTCGCTGCTGGAGGCCGTGGGCATCGAGAGCACGACCGCATTGGTGAATTCGGGCGGCGCGTACCAGTTGCCCAAACTGGCGGTGTCCACGCCGTTTAACCACGCCATCACCTACATACCCTCTTTGGACCTGTACCTGGATTCAACCTCGCGCTTCTCGCCCATGGGGACCCTGCCCGATGGTGATACCGGCAAGCCCACGCTGCTCACCGCCACCGGGGCGATAGGCCAGACGCCGATGAATTCCTGGAAGAGGGACTACACCCGCTCGAAGGTACACATGCGCATGCGCCGTGACGGCAGCTTCGTGGGCAAAAGTACAACCGTGACGCGTGGCTTTGAAGAAGTGAATTCCCGGGGTAACCAATTTGCCAACCAAAACGACGATCAAGCGCCTTGGATCAACGGCCTGCTGGCCGGCAACCAGGAAACTGGCACGGGTCGGATTTTCTCCGCCGAACCGACCAACCTGGACACCCCCTGGACGGTGGGGGCAGAGTTCCAGCTCGATCCGCTAGTCAACGTACCCGGCCCCAGCGCGATGACCATTCCGTACGGACTGGCTCCGGGCAAATTGCGCTCCATGGCCTCCTACAAAGCCATAGAGCAGCGCCGCTACCCGCAACGCTGCTCCTCCGCCGAGGTGCGCGAGACAACGACGCTGAAGTTCCCGCCGCGCATGAAGATCACCCGCATACCCGCCAACGTACGCGGCAGCTTTGGCAGTTACCACTACCAGTCCAGCTACAGCCTCAAAGGCCACACCCTATTTGTGGACCGCCTGTACCGCTCCATCCGCACAAGCACCGCCTGCGAGCCCACCGTCAACCAGGACTGGAACCAGTTCCGCGAAGTGCTGCAGCGGGATTTACGGGGCCAGGTTTTTTTCCATTAAAAAATCCCCTTGCGGGGATTTCACTTAGTCGGCGCTGAAGCTCAGGACTTCGGCTACCGGACGTCGCACCTTACGGGGCCAGTTACCCGGCGCCGCATTGCCCACAGCAATCAGCATCACGGGGATCTCGTCCGCCGCCAACTTGCATTCGGCAGCCACTGCGGCCGGGTCAAAACCGATCATGGCGCCGGACACCAGGCCTTTTCCGTGGGCCGCGTACATCAGCGTCATAGCGGCCATCGATGCGGAGCGGATCGCCTCATCGCGTTGGAACTGCTCTTTGCCGTTGTACATGCCATTGGCCATGCCAATCCAGCCGTCATAGGCAGCCTGGTCGATGTGACCGCCGTCCAGCATGGGTTTGATCAATGCGGGCAACTTGGTGTGGCCACCGACGATGCCAACCACGACAAAAGTCACCGCAGCGTCGCCGACTTTGGGCTGGTTGTATGCAGCCGCCTTCAAACGGGCCTTCGCAGCGGGCGAATTCACGGCAACCAGGCGCCAGTTTTGCTGATTGAACGACGTAGGAGTCTAGTTTGCCAGGTTCGCCAGCTCGGTGATGTCCGCAGCAGACATCACGTGGGTTGGGTCAAAGTTATTGGCAGAGGTACGGCCATTGATCGCGCTAAACACATCAGACATTAATTAAAAACTCCATAAAAAACAGAAACTCGCAGTGCAAACGTGAAAGCGCGCCGCGAAGGCCGGAAGTATAGGCACTGGACATGAACGTGCCGTTTGAACATACCCAGACCGCGTTCAGCGCCCTGCCACGGACCGCATGCGTCGACGTGTATAAACCGCTTTGATGTCCCAGGAGAGTCAATACCCCACGACGGCGCCAGATGCCGATGCCGCGCAACGCCGCCTGGTCCAGGTGCTGTTTGTCGGTGTCTTTATGGCGGCGCTCGATGCGGCCATCGTGGGGCCGGTTTTGCCTGCGTTGCGTGCGGCTTTTGGTGTCGACAACCGCACTGCCGGACTGCTCTCTACCGTTTTTTCGCTGAGTTCGATGTGCAGCACCGCGCTGATGGCTTACTTCAGTGACCGCCATGGCCGCCGCCCGGTGTACCTGGCCAGTGTGGCGCTTTTCGCCATGGGCTCGCTGTGCATTGCCGCTGCACCCAGCTTTGACCTGCTGCTGGTCAGCCGCGCGATCCAGGGCATCGGCGGGGGTGGTATTGCGCCGGTGGCCAGTGCGGTGATTGGTGACGTGTTCACAGCCGAGCGGCGGGGCCGCATTTTGGGTCTGATTGGTGCCACCCATGGCATGGCCTTTGTGCTGGGGCCGCCACTTGCGACTGTGCTCACATCCACGCTGGGCTGGCGCTGGATGTTCCTGGTGAATATTCCCGTCGCCTTGGTCGTGCTGCTCATGGGAGCCCGCAGTCTGCCGGGCCGGCGCAGCGACGCAGCACCAGGGCCCATCGACACAGCCGGCATTGCCCTGACCATGTTATTCCTGTTGTGCCTGGTGACGGGTATTTCGCGCCTGCCAGACTCGGCCACCGGGCTGCTGCTGTGGCCGTGGTTTCTGGCTGCAAGCGGCGTCTTGCTGGCGGCTTTGGTGGCCATAGAGAAACGCCAAGCGCAAGCGCTGATCCCCATGGACCTGTTTCACAACCGGCAGCTGGCTTTGGTCTATGTGCTCACGCTTGGCGTCGGTTTCTCCATGGGCGGCATTGTGTTTTTAACGACCGTTGCCACACTGGCTTACGGGATCAGCGTGGAGAACGCGGGACTGGCGCTGCTGCCGCTGGTGCTGTGCTCCATGGTGGGCTCCATGGCGGCGGGGCGGCTGCTGAACCGGCTCGGTGCCCGCAACATGGTGATCTTTGGTTTCGCGCTATTGGCGCTGGGATACCTGCAAAGCGCAGTGCCACAGACCGGCTTTAGCGCATTCATGGGGGCGTCTATCCTGGTCGGCATTGGCGTTGGCGTGGTGGTCAGCGGCGCGCTGCGCTCGATTGCGATTGACGAAGCTCCACCAGCCCTGCGTGGCGCAGCCCAGGGGCTGATCAATATCTTCAATGCGGTGGGGACGCTGTTGGCTGTAACTTGCATCAGCGCCATTGCTGATTTTGAAGGCGGAGGGCTGACGGGCTTTGGCCACGCCTATCTGGCGATGGGACTCAGCATGCTGGTGATGTTGGTGCTTGCGTTTGGACTTAGCAGGAAGTTCAGCGAGTCGGAATAATAAAAATCACGGGTGATTCTTCAAGTAATCAATAACCCACGGTGGATCGCTGTCGCTGGGGAATATGGGATAGTGAACCGTGACAATTTTTCCGTCCTTGGCGATGATGGTGAGTCGTTTTAATAGAGTCATACCAGCAGCCAGGAAGGTTGGAAGATTCAGTGCTTTTTGAAACTTGAAATCAAGGTCACTGACGACGGGAAACGGCAAATGGAGTCGTTCAGCCATTTCTTTTTGGTAGTCCGTCGTCTGTACGCTCAAGCCAACTACTTCAGCCTTCAACGCTTTCAATTCCTGGTAGTGGTCTCTGAAAGAACAACTTTGTGGGGTACAACCACGCGCTCCGGGAATCTGATCCCATCCCTCAGGCAGAGCGACATGGGGCTGTCCCGTCATCGGATAACAGTAGATCACCAGAAAATCTTTAAACGAGCCGAGGTCTATCTGCCGCCCGTTCGTAGCTGGGAGCGACAGGTTGGGAAGCACCATCCCAATAAGATGATTGGCTAATCCATCATCTTGTGGAATGGGCAGGTCGTCTGGGGTTTTGGTGAGGTCAACCATTGGGATCTCCATTAGTGCGAACCGCCTCGGGTTTCTAGTCAGGCCGTTACCTCTGGAACTATAGAGCACAGGGCAATCATTGTTCGCTTCGCTATGGCTACACGGGAGATTGTGAAGCTCTGCAGCAGATCGTAAAAATTGCCAACGTGCTGTACGAGCAAGCAAAAAACGAAACCAAAGCAGAACATCGCAGCGATGCGATTCCTTTTTAGCCCCGTAGCAGCGCATGAGCTACCAGGCAGTCGAACGACGCCGATTTGCCCACCAATAAAAAATATACGTGACAACTTCGCCGCAGATGTAGACGCGGCAGTCAGCGCTGTGGAGACAGGCCCAACAATTGGGGGTCGGAAAAAAGGTGACTTAGCGGCTTTATGTGTGTATGAATTCCGAAGCCAAGGACAGCTTTACCCGTTGGGATACTCCATAGACGAGGAGCTCAAATTGGTGTGCTTTGCAGTCCGCTTATAAATCCCATACATATAAGCGTAAAAACTCTTTACGCTTGTGCGTTTTGAACTCTCATCCAGGCCATCAAATAATCTTTGAATGCGCCAAAGGCCCAAAGGACCGCCTCCACCTAACGGTGAGTCAAACTCTTCAAAGAGTGGTGAGCGTATGCGCTTGAGGGTCCGAGCGCGCTCTGCTGAGGAAAAACGGGACACGCCGAGAAGCCTATCCGTGCAACTTGGCAACTTTTAGCGACTCTGAAGTCGATCTTCAACTCATTTGCCTGCATTTCCTTCATACAACGTTCATATACGTAGCGTTTACAATCTAGGTATTTGCCCTTATACGCCGACCCGAAGGAGCCTTAAATGACACGATTACTAAGCCTCTTGCGCAATGTTTTTGGCAAACAAACCAAAAGCAATGATTTGGAACGATTTATCAATCGCCGCAATCCCAAAACGCATGGCGAAGTGGAAGCGCTTACCAGCTACTACCTTTACCACTACACCCGGCTGTAGTCATGGGACAGGCCCGCATCGCATCGATTGATCTTTTGAATGCTTGGCTGCGGCCGGGGCTGCAAATGCCGAGCGCCGTGTGGTTGGCGCCGATTGCTCGGAGAACATCATGCTGACAACCGAGTTTCTGGACAGCCATCAGTTTTTGGAATACGCATCCTGGTTAAAAAGCCTGGATACGCAGACCATTCAAGATTACTTTGGCTGCGCTGTTGCAGCTGAAGCCGTTGACAAGTTGGTCGCTGGGTTCGCAAAAGACTCTAAAAATCACCATATCCTAGTTGCCAAAATGAGCGGTCACTGGGCTGGCACGATTCACATTGCAGCCCATGGCACAGAGGTCGAGTTCGGTGTCATCGTAGCCAAGCCCTATCGCAAACAAGGCGTTGCGAGCGCCATGATGGATGAAGCGATTAATTGGGCGCGTAATCGCCATTACAAGGACCTTTTTATGCACTGCATTAACTGGAACCTGCCGATCAAACAGCTATGCAGAAAGCATGGATTAACCCCCAGGAACATGATGGGGGACTCAGAAGTGAATTTTCACTTGGAGCCGCCAACCCCAGTCACCTTCTTTAAAGAGTTGCTGGTTATTCAACGCAATTGCTTGGCTATTTTTCCATTCTCACTATGGACCTATTCTGGAAAATAATAGTATTCTTCTAGCGTAATTATGTAAAACACTCGCATAGTCAACACGATGAGTAACATAAAGCAAATTACGGATAATGAAGTGAGCGCCTTGCTGGAGCGAGAGCTTAAAAATGCTGCCACTTTAGTGGGGATTGACGCATCCATGTATCCCCCAAAAGCAATGCTGAAAATAAAAAAATACCACCCAATGGTATGCGGCTTTTACATAACATTGCAAAATTTCAGCAACCTCAGTTCCGCCAAGAAATCCAAGAACGGTTTACTTTATCGGTATTATTTCAGAATAATAAAATTGAAAAATAGAAATGAGCCACTGCTTGAAATATCTAAATGGACACCCTCAATGGGTTCGGTAAGCAAAAGTAAAGTGTTTTATAGAAGCGATGACCCGGAAAATGAAAGAGCAGACTTTGGCAGGAAACTAGTTTCGATACTCAGCGATACAAAAACAAAAATAGAGCAATAGCAATACCAGAGAGCCCAGCCTCTGGCAGTCATATCTGAAGTGGTCAATTTTTAGGCCAACACCCTAAGCCTCGCGCACTTCGCTTACGAACCGATACCAATCGATTGTGCAAGTGTCACAAGCCGCATCTAGGCTTCGCGTTGAGCCATTACCGGCGCGAGGCGCGTGGCTCAACAGCTGGTCGAACCACTTTAACCCTGCCGATCTATTTGGCGTTACAGGAGTATTTATATGACTGAAGAACAAGGTTTGGTTTCTGAAGATGCACACTCGGTCGAGCACGAGTACCACATGCAGGCGGCCGATCTGCATCGGTTGGCTGCGCATCACTTTGCGGCCGCTGCCAGACACCAGTTGGTAGCTGCTGAGGCCGATGAGGCGGACGACGTCCAAGGCGCCGGTTATCAGGCTTACCTGGCCTATGGGCACCAAATTCAAGCCGTGTCATACGCAGAGGAAGCGGCTTTAAGAGATGAGGAAGGTGATGACGAAGAATTGGAAGCCGAATAACCTTAGCAGTGCTGCTTTTATGTGAGGTGCGCTGTTGACTTAACACCAGCAAGCCCGAGCAAGGTATGTGGCGCCCGTGGACTCAACACACGGGCGTTTTAACATCCTCAGCACAAGCACCGCCATCGAACGCATTTGAATTTCGTCACGCTTTAACTTACTGCTATGAGCCGAAAAGTTGCCCTGCTGACCGGTGGGAGTTCTGGCATCGGTCGGGTCACGGTTATGCGCTTACTGGATGAAGGCTGGCACGTGGTGGTTGCCGGCAGAAAATTGCCAAATTTCAGCGCACAGGAACTATCAGAACGACCCCATTTAATGGGGCAAGCGAACTTGAGCTTTTTGCCGCTGAACCTGGCCGACTTAGGCTCGGTCCGGGACTGTGCACGGGCCTTCCTGTCGATGGATTTGCCCCTTGATGCATTGGTACTGAACGCGGGTGTTGCTGGCGTTCAGGGTCAGACAAAGCAAGGGATTGAATTCGCTTTCGGCGTGAATCATTTGGGCCATTTTTTACTCACCCAACTGCTGCTGGAAAAATTGCGGCACAGCGCCCCATCCAGGGTTGTCACCGTCGCGAGCCGGGCACACCATTTCGCGCGAGACGGAATTGAATGGTCTAAGCTGCACCAAACATCACAATCGTGGTTTGGAGTCAAAGACTATGCAGTCTCCAAATTAGCCAATATTTGGTTCAGCCGTTCGCTTGGAAAAAGACTGGCTTCGGACAATGTGTCCTGCTACTCACTTCACCCCGGGGTCGTGAGGACTGGAATTTGGCGGTATGCACCAGCTTGGTTTAAACCCGTGCTGGGCGTGCGATCCATGCTGACACCGGAAGAAGGGGCGATGACGACTTTGCATTGCATTCTCCATGCGCCGCAGCGAGAGACTGGCCTGTATTACGCGAATTGCCGCCCCGCGATTCCGTCTCCTGTCGCGCTCAATGACGAAGAGGCTGAAAAACTGTGGGTACAAAGCTTAGACATTTGTAGTGCTTGGCTCTGACCTCATCGTCCTGTCTAAACGCAGAGGCGATCGAATGTACCGTCAGCCAACTGCGTCGCAAAAACACATGTCAAGCAAGGGCCCTCAATAATGGAATTGGGCTTCAAATAGTAATTTTGAAATGCGCCAACCCCTGCTCTGTCCAATGAACCCCATGGCGCTCCTCGACCTTGAACCAATGCGCGGCATCGGAATCAGAGGGCTCAGAGGCGATGGTGGTGATGGGATGCAGGCCCGTCTCGCTGGCTCGCGTATGCGGTGTGCCGAAGTACATACTGGGTGACTTGTCATCGCTGGAATACCGGAAGGCCCACATCGCTTTGCCATCGGTCAGAGCGCAGGAAATCCGCATAGGCTCATCCGCATGGTGCCGGTCCATGATGGTGCTCACGTCGCGCAGAGTCGCTTGGATAGCGTTGATAGGGTCGTGTATCAAGCCTTTGCTGAGTGCAACAAGGAACAAGGCCTCGCTGTCGGTTGTGCCTTCCCGGTGCGGGTAATGCACGTGGTCGATGAGGTCCTCCACATCTTTGCGACAGTCATGCCAGTTACCAATCTTGCCGTTGTGCATGAAAGTCCAGTTCTGCCAAATAAAGGGGTGGCAGTTGCTTCTGTTCACCGCCGTACCCGTGGTGGCTCGGACATGGGCGAAAAACAGCCGGGTTTGAATGTGCGCTGCCAGCGACCGCAGGTTGCTGTCGTTCCAAGCGGGAAGGATGTCTTTGAACAGCCCCGGGGCAGTACGCTTGGTGTACCAAGCCACGCCAAACCCGTCTCCATTGGTGACCCAAGCCGACTGATTGGCTGCCAGGCTTTGGTTAACGATCGAGTGTTCTTGATGGAAGATCAAATCTTCGAGGTAGATCTCCGGCCCCGCATAAGCAACCCATCTGCACATAATGACCTCGGCTAAAAAACCGTAAGGCTACCGAGTCTATATGTCTTAGAGGTTGATGGTCTGAGCCCATCAGAATCTGCCAGACTCCGTTATTCAAACTGATTCAACGTTACTTGACCGCGACAGCATCTGTCATCCGGTAATACAAACCATAAGGGTCATTTTTCAGGACAGCAAATTGCCCCTCAACAACAACGACTTCCATTGAATATTTGACAGGCGCTTTGGTTTTGACTTCCACCATGCTTTCCGGCCCACCGGGAAGGCAAAAAGCACAAGTCAAAGGAACTGAACTCAATAAAAAATGTTTTTGTTTTTCACCTGGCTCTAGGGGCATCATGTAACCCTGAACACGCTGACTTTTTTGGTCCAATGCGGTAACGGCGCTTGGGTATACCGGAATGACTTTGTTCTTTTCAACCTTCGTCTTTACATCTGTCAGCACAGACCAGGGCAGCACGTCGGCGCGAGCCTCAATTGCAGGAAAAGGCGACTTTGCGCTGTAGTGGCCCGCACCCGTGCCCATTGGAACTCCCGCATCCCCCAGTGGCGAGCTCAACTGGGCATGACTTGTTCCAAATGTTGCTGTGAGGAGGAGTAGCCCCACTCTTGTCACCAGTTTCACAGTCTTGACCTCCATTTAGTAGTGTCTCAATCAATGCTTCATTCCGCAGAATTTGCCAATTGCAATACCCTTGCACGCCTGCTGTAAAGCGCCCTCGCATACTTCGTCAGGCTTGCCTGCCCGTAAACACTTGGCCGCCTCAATGTGTGCCGCAGCGATCTTTTCATGCTTGGCAATGTCGTCAAGCGTCTCCTGGTTCAGCTTTGGTGCATCAGCTGCATGTACCAGAGCCGTCATAGCCAGAGAAGTAAAAATCACAAACCATGTTTTCATAGATTCACCTTGATTGAAGTAGTTCCAAAACACTAACGCGATACGCACCGATGGCCGGGAGAATGGCAGCACCCAGAGAAATTGCACAGGCCATTGCAGGCACCCAGAAAAGTTTAGCAGGCCAGACCAATCCACCGATTAACAAGGAGTTGTCCAATTGCAGCATCCAGCCGATCAAAGCGGTCAAGGCTTGCCCACCGGCAACACCAATGATTGCGGACACAAGTCCCAGCCAGAGGGCTTCGCCCATCAGCAGTGAAGCAATCTTCCGAGGTGACGCGCCCAGCATACGCAGAAGTGCGAGATCAGCGCGTCTTTCCCGCACTGCATTCCAAAGTGCGATAAAAACGCTGAGGCCCGCTGTGAGCAGCAGAATGCCAGCAAAGGCGCGCAAGACCTCGGTTCCAACACCCAGCATATTCAAAAGTCTGGATATTTCAACCGCAGGAGCAGCAGCTTGCATTTCGGTGGTGGTGTTCACCATCCGAGGGAAACTCATCGCCGCCAATGGGGTCTTGTATTGGATGAGTGCCATGGTGACTTCCCGTTCGTCTTCCATGATTTTGCGGTCTTCATCGTCCACGGCCGTGTAGTCTTCATGCACCTTCCAGACCGATGCGGTATCGGTCACGATGAGGCGGTCGATGACAGTACCGCTGGGCTGCAAGATGCCGACGACGGTGTAAGGGTTGTCCCCGTGCAGATGGCCGCCTGCGCCCAAACCATGGGAGCCCACGAAGGTATTGCCCACCTGAATTCCAAGCTTTTTGGCAACTGTGGCTCCGACTACCACTTGCATCGGTTTGTCCCACATTCCGCCTTGGGCAAGGGTAGCCCCGTAGTGTTTGATGTATTCTGAGGATGTTCCAACGATACGAAAGCCTCGAAAGTTGTCCCCTAGGCTGATCGGTATGACGGATGCAACGAATGGATTGTCTTTGAGGGCCTTTACCGCTTTGAGCGGGATGTTGCCAGGTGGAACGTCGATGTGAAACACGCCGCAAAGAATCAATTGCATTGGGCTGCCCTTGGCACCTACGACAACGTCTATACCGGCCAAGTCCTTGTCAAACGCCTTGTCCAATTGGAAACTGACAAGCACCAGGAAAGTGATGGAAGCAAGCCCGAGGCTGAGCAGCAGAACGTTCAGGGCAGCGCCCATTGGACGTGACCATAAATAGCGCCAGGACAGAGCAATGGTTTTCATATAGTTGCTCCGGCTGATTGCCGCGACAACTTCAACGCGGTATATCCGGGCTCACCGGCTTTTGATGGAGGAATTGCAGGGGCTACGCGGCCATCATGGGTGGCGATAACCAAAGTAGCACCTTGTTTGCTCGCTGTTTGTACGAGCAACTCGATAGCTGAGGCGGCAGCTTCATCATCCAAGCTCGCCGTAGGCTCATCGGCCAGGATGATCTTGGGTTGGAGCAGAACAGCGCGAGCCAAGGCCACACGCTGGGCCTGCCCGCCGGAGAGCTGCGATGGTTTTCTATGGGCCAGTTCATCCACACCCAAAACCTGTAGGGTCAGATCAATGCGTGCCAAGTCTTCTTGTTGCCCTGCCGCCCATTGGGCCATACCAAGATTTTGGGTGACCGTTAGAGCGGCGCTTAAGTGGAGCTTTTGTGGGAGGAAACCGATCGTCTTGGCTCTCCAAGCGTCTGCGGCAATGCCGTTGAGATTGCCCAAGGCTTGATTCGCTACCGTCAATGATCCTGTACGGGGTTTTACCAGCCCAGCAACCAAAGCCAGCCACGTTGACTTCCCGCACCCAGAAGGGCCACTCAAGAGGACCACGCCACCTTGTGCGACATCAAGATCCGGAAATTGGATAGGCGAACTGCTTGGATAGCAGTAAGCGAGATTCGATGTTTTGATCAATGGCTTGCTCCGGTTACGCATTCCGCACAGACACCACGCACCGCAAAGTCGATACTGTGGCCTTGGTATCCCAACGCTTCGAGCGCTGCCAAAGCATTTTGGGCTGCGCGCTCCAGGTCATCGACATTGGCTTTCAATGCATCTGCCAGAGGGCTGTCTCGATGACAAGACTGACATTCAAAGTGAGGGATGGCGTGCACACTGACGGGCATTGCCTGAAATCGGCGTACGCGGTTGGTATCAACGCGACACAACAATAAACCGACCTGAGTAAGCCGATCCACCAGACGATACAAGGTTACCTTGTCCAACTCTTCGTGTTGATCTTTTGCCAAGACCAAAAGTAGTTGGCTGTGGGTGTAGCTGGTATTTGGGTGTGCCAGAAACCAACCTAAAACTAACTTGGCTGCATAGGTGCGCCGCAGGCCGTGGGCAGTCAAAAGTTCATTGATGGGATCGATGGGTTTCGTCATGATGATGACTAATGCAATTTAATTGCGATAGAATATAGCGCAATTGTGTTGCGTTTTTATGCGCAGCATGTAAAGCCCGTCCACGTTGGACATCACTTGGAATTTCTCCCCATGCTTTTGATTTCGATAATTTTGGGCACGAGCATCGCCGGCTTAGGCAGTGTTCTATTGGCAGCCTTGATCAGCCCAGGCGCCTCCAGCAAACTTGCGCCGGATATGCTGAGTTTTGCTGCCGGTGCGCTACTAGCAACGGCCTGCCTGCATCTATTGCCGGAAGCATTTGAAGGTGGGATTGAAGCAAAAAGTATTTGCACCGCACTCCTGGTAGGACTGCTGCTTTTCTTTGTGCTGGACAAAGCCGAGCTATGGCACCACGGTCATGAACATCACGCTAGTGACGATGACCACGACGAAACGGATCAATTCGATGGCAAATCTACGGGCGGTGTATGGGCTGTCTTGGTTGGCGATGCTGTTCATTGCTTTGGTGATGGACTACTGATCGCAGCCGCTTTTATCGCGGATATTAAATTGGGGATGTTGGCATCACTGGCGGTACTTACCCATGAAATTCCGCACCATATAGGCGACTTGGCCGTTGTGCGTAGCGGGGCGAATGGGCGTCAAAAAGCTGCGATCAAAGTTGCAATGGCTGGTGCGATGACGGTAATTGGTGGTGGCGTTGGACATTTCCTATTTGAACCGCTGAAACCTTTCATGCCGTATTTTCTGACAGCTGCGGCAAGCAGTTTTGTCTACGTTGCGTTGGCAGACCTCATCCCACAACTTCAAAAACATGTTGGGCCACTGAAATCTGCCCGAAGCATCTTTTGGGTTCTATTGGGGATCGCTGTGGTGGCGGTGACAACGATGTTTGACGTAGATTGAAGGGGCTCCAGCGGCAGGTTTAGAGCGGGCAGATCGGAAATCGCTACGACCGCAATTGCGGCAATGCGGGTCTACGTTTCGCTCCAAACCCGACATTCATTTTGCCTGACTCTGAGCGGGAGCAACCTCATCAGCAGGCAAATCGACTGCCTCACGCAGCGCTTTGCCTGGCTTGAAATGGGGCATACGCGCCGCAGGAATTTCCACTGAAGCGCCACTGCGCGGGTTAAGGCCTATCCGCGAGGCACGGTGGATGACTGAGAAACTACCGAAACCCCTGATGTCAATGCGGTGCCCACGCACCATTGCGCTATCAATCGCCTCCAATATGGTCGAAACGGCGGTTTCAGCATCCCCCTGTGTTAGCTAGCTGAACCGGTCGGAGAGAAGTTGCATGAGGTCTGATCGGTTCATTTGCTCAGAAGGATAAGGCAGCTTTTTCAGGATTCGCCCAAAAAGCGCGTTCAAGAGCCATTTGGGCGCGCTATAAGACCGCCACTAACACCAAAGAAGGAGATAACCTGTAATGACCTCGGCTGAAAAAGCGTAAGGCTACCGAGTCTATATGTCGGAGAGGTTGGTGCTATGAGCGCATCAGAACCTGTCTGCTTCCGTTATTGCCGGGCTAGACGGAAACATACGAGTAATCAATGCTCATGTGTCATGAGCATATTTGCATCTTCAGAGGGGAGCAATTGGGAATATTCCGAGTTTCTGGCCTAGATAACCCAATGCTGCTCGGCAGCATAATCTAAAACCCTAGAAATCAAATCCGGACATACACCTAAATATTCAATTTATATAGATATTTTTTTGGTGGTGGGCGATGCAAGTTTCGAACTTGCGACCCCTGCAGTGTGAATGCAGTGCTCTACCCCTGAGCTAATCGCCCTGAATCCGTTTCAGGAAAGTCAGCGAGTGTAGCTTATCGAGTCCAGACGGTTTTGCCGCCGCTGGCTTTGTCGAGCTCGGTGAGGATGGTCTCGTGGGCGGCGATGTCGTGTGGCGTGGCCCACAGCACCGGCAGGTCCAGGCCGGAGAAGTCCGATGCCAATGTGGGGCCGCTGCGCTGGGCGGGGGTTTCGATGTCGATCATCAAGCTGTTCTGGCCGCGCGTCATGTTGATGTAGACCTCGGCCAGGAGCTCGGCGTCCAGCAGCGCGCCGTGCAGGGTGCGGCCGGACCGGTCCACCTCCAGAGCCCAGGTCAAACGCGGCGTTGTGGATCACCAGTTGCGCGCCGCGCACAAAGTCCACGAGCTCCTGGGCCACGGCGGCGAACAGGGGTTTGTCGGCCAAAAATTCGCTCGTGATGCCATGGATGCGCAAGGCCTCTTCGTGGCTGTCGCGCTCGGGGTTGACGTAGCGGTGGAAGTGGCGACCGGTGAGCTTGCGGTTAACCATTTCGACGCAGGCGATCTCGATCACACGGTCGCCCTGGTCGGCGTACAGGCCGGTGGTTTCGGTGTCTAAAAATACCTGGCGCATGGCTAGTGCCTCAGTGGTTTTCTTTGGCGTGGTTGATGGTGTATTTCGGGATTTCAATCACCACATCGCTTTGCGCCAAGATAGCCTGGCAGCTCAAGCGCGAATTAGGCTCCAGGCCCCAGGCGCGGTCCAGCAGGTCTTCTTCGGCTTCATCCGCCGCATTCAAGCTGGCCAGGCCCTGGCGCACGATGACGTGGCAAGTGGTGCAGGCGCAGCTCATGTCGCAAGCGTGCTCAATGGCGATGTTGTTTTCCAGCAAGGCCTCGCACAACGAGGTACCGGCGCTGGCGCTGATTTCGGCACCAGCGGGGCAATATTCGGCGTGGGGCAGGATTTTGATGATGGGCATAGGCGCCTACAGGGTAGCAATGTTTTTGCCGGACAGGGCGCGGGCAATGCCGCGGTTCATGCGCTGGGCGGCGAAGGCTTCGGTGACTTGGGCCAGGGCTTTGCCAGCAGCTTCGATGGCAGCGGCGTCATCGCCAGCGGCGCTGCTGCGCAAGGCGTCCATGGCCACGTCAATCGCGGCGCGCTCCTGCGGCTCCAGCAGGTCGGCGTCCGCTTGCAAGGCGCTGCGGGTGGCCAGCAGCAGGCGATCCGCATCAACACGCGCCTCGACCAGGGCGCGGGCGCGCATATCGCTTTGCGCGGTGCTGAAGCTGTCTTGCAGCATTTGGGCAATTTGCTGGTCGCTCAGGCCGTAAGACGGCTTCACATCAATCTGCCCTTCCACGCCGCTGGTCTGTTCCCGCGCGGCCACATTGAGCAGTCCATCGGCGTCAACCGTAAAGGTCACGCGTATGCGCGCTGCGCCTGCGGCCATGGGCGGGATGCCACGTAGCGTGAACCGGGCCAGGCTGCGGCAATCGGCGACCAGGTCGCGC
Source organism: Betaproteobacteria bacterium (assembly GCA_009924455.1). GTDB lineage: Bacteria > Pseudomonadota > Gammaproteobacteria > Burkholderiales > Burkholderiaceae_C > Allorhodoferax. The sequence continues at coordinate 4,384 of RFRO01000018.1, read as the reverse complement.
TCGCCCTGCACCACATGCAGCGCCAACGCCGTCTGTCCGTCCTGGTAGGTCGTGAAGTCCTGCGCCATGGCGGTGGGAATGGTCTGGTTGCGCGGCACGATGCGCTCCACCAGGCCGCCCATGGTCTCGACGCCCAAAGACAGCGGGATCACATCGAGCAGCAGCATCTCACCCAGCGGGTTGTTGCCCGCCAGTTGATTGGCCTGCAGCGCCGCGCCGATGGCAACGACTTCATCCGGGTTGACATTGATCAGTGGTTCGCGCCCAAAAAAGGCCGCCACAGCCTGGCGCACCTGCGGCATGCGGGTGGAGCCACCGACCAAAACCACGCCCTGGATATCAGCCTCGGCAAGCCCCGCGTCACGCAACGTGGCGCGCACGGCTTGCAGGGTCCGGGCCGTGAGCGCGGCGGTGGCCGCTTCAAACTGCGCCCGGTTCACCGAGAAGTCGATGCGGCCTGCGTCCAGTTGCAGTTCGACCGGTGCAATCTCGTGGTCCGAGAGCGCCTCTTTGCACGCGCGGGCCGCAGCCATCAAAACAGCGTGGTCTTGCGGCGAATCGGCAGCTACGCCAGATTCCTGCAGCACCCAATCGGCCAGCGCGCGGTCGTAATCGTCGCCACCCAACGCCGAGTCGCCGCCGGTGGCCAGCACCTCAAACACACCGGCGCTCAAGCGCAGGGTGGAGATATCAAACGTGCCGCCACCCAGGTCGTAGACGGCGTACACACCCTCGGCCGCGTTGTCCAGGCCATAGGCCAGGGCAGCGGCGGTCGGCTCGTTGATCAGGCGCAAGACGTTCAAGCCGGCGAGCTGCGCGGCGTCTTTGGTGGCCTGGCGCTGCGCGTCGTCAAAGTAGGCCGGCACGGTGATGACTGCGCCAAAAATATCATCGGCAAAGCTGTCTTCGGCGCGAAAACGCAGCGTGGCCAGAATCTCGGCGCTGACCTCGACAGGGGTTTTTTCACCGGCGATGGTCCGCACACGGACCATGCCCGGCGCGTCGACCAGGGCGTAGGGCAAGCGCGCGGCGTGGGCCACATCGGACAGGCTCCGACCCATCAAACGCTTGACCGAAGCGATGGTGTTACCCGGGTCGTTGCTTTGCTGCGCCAACGCGTCAAAGCCAATCTGGCGGCGCTGCGCGTCCAGGTAACGTACCACGCTAGGCAAGACAACGCGGCCTTGGTCATCGGGCAGGCATTCGGGCACACCGTTGCGCACGGCAGCCACCAGCGAATGCGTGGTACCCAAATCGATGCCCACGGCGATACGCCGCCCGTGCGGATTGGGCGATTGCCCGGGTTCGGAAATTTGCAGCAGCGCCATAAAGGGAACAGTAAAAGGGGATTTTCAGGCGTCCAGCGCGTGCTGGCGGGCGAGCACGTCCTGCCCGAATTTGTCGACAAACATCAGAGCGCGCACCGTGCTCACAGCGGCGGGGTAATCGTGGGTTACGTCAATGTGCTGCGCGCAAGCCGCCAGTAACTCAGCCTGTTGCGCACGCACCTGCTCAAACAGTGTTTCTAGCGCTTCAGCGCTCTCAGCCTCGTCCAGCGCCTCATGCCATTCCATCTGCTGCATCAAAAACGCAGCGGGCATGGCGGTGTTCTGGTGCGCGGCGATGGGGAAACCCGCCAGCTCACACAAATAGGCGGCGCGGCGGATCGGGTCTTTCAGGCGCTGGTAGGCCTCGTTGATACGCACCGACCACTGCATAGCCAGGCGTTGCGCGGCTGCGCCTTCGGCGGCAAATTTATCGGGATGCGCCTGGCGTTGCAGCGCTTTCCAGGCAGCATCCACCGCGGCGCGGTCCTGCGCAAAGCTGCGCGGCAGACCGAACAGGTCGAAGTCGTCCGATTGCAGGTTCACACGCGAAAGGATTCACCACAACCGCACTTGTCGCGCTCATTGGGGTTGTTGAAGCGAAAGCCTTCGTTCAGGCCTTCGCGCACAAAGTCGAGCTCGGTGCCGTCGATATAAGCCAGGCTCTTGGGGTCCACCAGAACCTTGACGCCATGGCCTTCGAAGATCACGTCTTCGGGACTGAGTTCGTCCACATATTCGAGCTGATACGCCAGACCCGAGCAACCGGTGGTCTTGACCCCCAGGCGCACGCCCACGCCACGGCCGCGCTTGGTCAGGTAGCGGTTGACGTGGCGGGCAGCCGCTTCGGTGAGGGAGACAGCCATATCAGTTGAGGTGTTTTTTCTTGTAGTCGTCCACGGCCGCCTTAATGGCGTCTTCGGCCAGGATGGAGCAATGGATCTTGACGGGCGGCAAGGCCAGCTCTTCGGCAATCACGCTGTTTTTCAGCGCAGCGGCTTCGTCCAGGGTCTTGCCCTTAACCCACTCGGTGACCAATGAGCTCGATGCAATCGCCGAGCCGCAGCCATAGGTTTTGAAGCGCGCGTCTTCGATCACGCCGGTAACCGGATTGACCTTGATTTGCAGCTTCATCACGTCACCGCAGGCGGGCGCGCCGACCATGCCGGTGCCGACGCCGTCGTCGCCCTTGTCAAAGCTGCCGACGTTGCGGGGGTTTTCGTAGTGGTCAACTACTTTTTCGGAATAAGCCATGGTGTTACCTCACAAATCTCAAAGATGGGGGTTCAGTGGGCAGCCCACTGGATGGTGGAGATGTCAATACCGTCCTGGTACATCTCCCACAGCGGGCTCAGGTCGCGCAGCTTGGCGACGTTGAGCTTGATGGTCTCGATTGCAAAGTCGATCTCGGCCTCGGTGGTCCAGCGGCCAAAGGTCATGCGCAGGCTGCTGTGGGCCAGCTCGTCGCTGCGACCCAGGGCGCGCAAGACGTAGCTGGGCTCCAGGCTGGCCGATGTGCAGGCCGAGCCGGACGAGACCGCCAGGCCTTTGATGCCCATGATCAGGGACTCGCCTTCGACGTAGTTAAAGCTCATGTTCAGGTTGTGCGGCACGCGCTGTTCCAGGTGGCCGTTGATGAAGACCTGCTCCACATCTTTCAGGCCATTGAGCAGGCGCTGTTGCAGGCCCCGGATACGCGCGTTTTCGACGTGCATCTCGGCTTTGGCAATGCGGTAGGCCTCGCCCATACCGACGATTTGGTGCGTGGGCAAAGTACCGCTGCGCATGCCGCGCTCATGACCGCCGCCGTGCATCTGCGCCTCCAGGCGTACGCGCGGCTTGCGCCGCACAAACAGCGCGCCTATGCCTTTAGGGCCATAGGTTTTGTGCGATGTCAAGCTCATCAGGTCGATGGGCAAGGTCGCCATGTCGATATCCACGCGGCCGGTGGCTTGGGCCGCATCCACGTGAAAAATGATGCCCTTTTCGCGGCAGATGGCGCCGATAGCGGCCACGTCTTGAATGACGCCGATTTCGTTGTTCACAAACATGACGCTGGCCACGATGGTGTCGGGGCGGATCGCAGCTTTGAAGGCGTCCAGATTGACCAGACCGTCGGCTTGCACATCCAGATACGTCACCTCAAACCCCTGGCGCTCCAGTTCGCGGCAGGTGTCGAGTACGGCTTTGTGCTCGGTCTTGACAGTGATCAGGTGTTTGCCTTTGGATTTGTAGAACTGCGCCGCGCCCTTGATCGCCAGGTTGTTCGATTCAGTGGCACCCGAGGTCCAGACAATTTCGCGCGGGTCGGCGCCGATCAGGTCAGCGACTTGGCCGCGCGCAGTTTCGACCGCCGCCTCGGCTTCCCAGCCCCAGGCGTGGCTGCGGGAGGCGGGGTTGCCAAAGTGTGAGCGCAGCCAGGGAACCATGGCGTCGATTACCCGCTCGTCGCAGGGGTTGGTGGCGCTGTAGTCCAGGTAAATCGGAAAGTGGGGAGTCGTGTCCATGAAAAGTGCCGGAAAAATGAATCGGAAAGGCCTGCGGTATCAGGATTTGGGAAGCGCGCCAGCCAAACTGCCCAGCGCAAACACCGAATTGGGAACATTGGCGCGCACAGCCTGCACCAGAGGCAGCGGGGCGATGGCTTTTTTGATGCTGGGTGCGTCTTGCGTCACACCGCCTTTGGCAACCTGGTCATCGACCAGCTTTTGCAACGTGACCGAGCTCAAAAACTCCACCATATGGGAATTCAGCGAGGCCCACAGGTCATGCGTCATGCACTGGCTGCCCTGGCCCAGGCAGTTTTGCTTGCCCTCGCACTGGGTGGCATCAATGGGCTCGTCCACCGAGGTGATGATTTCGGCAACCGTAATCAGCGAGGCATCGCGTGACAGGGTGTAGCCGCCACCCGGTCCGCGGGTGGACTCAACCAGGTCATTGCGGCGCAATTTGCCAAACAGCTGCTCCAGGTAGGACAGGGAGATTTGCTGCCGCTGGCTGATAGCCGCCAAGGTCACAGGGCCGCCGGCTTGGCGCAGGCCCAGGTCAATCATGGCGGT
>RFRO01000170.1 GCA_009924455.1 Betaproteobacteria bacterium | reverse complement strand
GGCTGGCGCGGTCGGTGACCTCGATCGCTTTCTCATCAGACCGCCCGACCAGGTGGGCTATCACCATCTCCACCATCTGGTGACCCAGGGCGCGCATCTCCTCTTCGGGCATGCCCAGTGTGTCAGCGGCGCGGGCTTGCGTCATGGCGTCAGGGCGCCGTTCGGGCCAGGCGAAAGCCGGTGATCAGGTTGCGGACTTCGGGCGCATAGTGGCCACGGTTGCGCAGGCTGCCGACCTCGTCGCTCCACGAGCCTCCCCGCAGTACCCGCTGCGAGGTGGTGCATGTGGCGGTCCAGGCAGTGCCGTCCGCTGGCAGACCGGCATAACTGCTGTGAAAGCAGTCCTCCACCCATTCCCACACGTTGCCGTACAGATCAAATAAGCCAAACGCGTTGGGCTTTTTGGCCGCGACCGGGCGGGGCGTTTTGCGGCTGTTGGCGATGTACCAGGCTTGCTCGTCCAGCGCGGCGTTGTTGTCAGCAAAGAGCGCGTCGGCGGCACTGCCGCCTCGGGCGGCGTATTCCCATTCGGCCTCAGACGGCAGCCGGTAGTTTTGTCCGGTCTTCTGGTTCAGTTTGCGGATGAACTGCGTGATGTCTTTCCAGCTCACGTTCTCGACCGGGCAGTCCAGGCCACAGGCGACAAAGCGGCTGGGGTTGTCGCCCATGATGGCTTTCCATTGCCGCTGGGTGACTTCGGTTTTGCCGATGGCGAAGCTGCGCACATTGACTACGACAGCGGACTTGGAGTCCGGTGTTTTATCCAGCGCCATCGACAGGCTGCCGCTGGGTAGCAGCACCATGTCGGGACATTCGGCGCAGTCTTTGATAGCCAGGGTCGCGGTCGAGACGCCAGCAGGCTTGGATGCCGTCGCGCTTGCTGCCTCCATCTGCTGGTTCAGTGCCTGCGCCGCTTGCGCGCGCTCAGCCGCCTCACGTGCGGCAGCATCGGCTTGCGCAGCTGCCGCAGCAGCTTGGGCCTGTTGCAGGGCCAATTTTTCAGATGCCTCTGCGGCTGCGCGGGCTTCTTCGGCTTGCCGCTGCGCTTCGGCCTGCGCGCGCTCAAGGGCCAATTTTTCCGCTGCTTCGGCAGCCAGACGGGCTTCTTCGGCTTGCCTTTGGGCTTCGGCTTGCGCCCGCTGGACGGCTGCTTTTTCGGCCGCCTCCGCAGCCAGACGGACCTCTTCAGCTTGCCGTTGCGCCTCAGCTTGGGCGCGTTGCTGGGCGAGTTTTTCTTCTGCCTCCGCCGCGATGCGGGCCTCCTCGGCCGCTTGGCGGGCAGTCAGCGCAGCAATAATGGCTTGCACCGCAGGGGTCTGGAGCAGGCGGGGAAAGCTGTTGAGTGGCACCACCTGGGCTTTTACCAGTCGCCCCTTCTCATAGATGCCAGCCAGCACCGGCGTGCCATCAGCTGCGAATTCCAGCACCCGGCCCTGGGCCAGATCGTCGCGCCATTCACCCAGAATGACGCTGCCATCGGCGCGTTTGAAAACGCCTTGGCCGCTTCTCTTTCCTTCTTTGAAGTCACCCGTGTACTGGTTGCCGTTGGCAAAGCTGTAGGTACCTTGGCCGTCGAAGGTGCCGTCTTTGAACTCGCCGGTGTACTTGTCGCCATTGGCAACGGTGTAGGTGCCCTGGCCATGCTTTTTATTGTTTTTGAATTCCCCGGCATACCGGTTGCCGTTGGGCCAACTCTCTTTGCCCACGCACTGGTGGTAGTACCCCACAGTGGGACAGACCGGCAGCGCAAAGGCTGACACACACCATGCCCAGCTCAAAAGCAATAAACCGTTTGTGAATCTTTTCATAGCAGCCTCTCAAGCCCCTATTGTCGGATGGTGCGGTTCCAACTCTAGCTTGCACCCTGACTCGGGCGCGGATCAGGTCAAAGCGCGGTCCAGGTGCGTGTAACCGCCGTCCACAAAGACCCACTGCCCGGTGGTGTGGCTGGATTGCGCGGACAGCAAAAATACCACCATCGCCGCGATTTCTTCGGCGGTGGTCATGCGTTGGCCCAGCGGAATTTTGGCGGTGATGTCCGCCAGCTTCTGTTCGGCATTCTCAAAACTGTTGATCCAGCGGGTGTAAAGCGGCGTCATCACCTCGGCGGGAATGACGGCGTTGACGCGCACGCCGTCTTCGCGCAAGGCCGCTGCCCATTCGCGCGTCAGCGCGAGTTGCGCACCCTTGGCCGCGCAGTAGCCGCTGGTATTACCCTGTCCGGTGATCGCGGTTTTGGACGAGATGTTGACGATGGCGCCCCGGCTGGCTTTGAGGTGGGGTACGCAGTAATGCGCCATCACGTAATAGTGGATCAGATTGCGTTCCAATGAGCCCATGAACGCCGCGCGTCCCGCGTCCAGCCCGATGTTGTCGTTGATCCCCGCGTTATTCACCAGTCCGTCGATGCCGCCCAGGCGCGCAACCGTATCGGCCACCGCATCGCGGCAGGCGGCGTCATCGGATAGCTCGATCTGGTGGAACAGGGCGCGCGGTTGACGCGCATGCAGCGCGGCGGCAAAGTCAGCGCCCATGGGGCTCTTGCCCAGGATGACCGGAATCGCACCTTCGGCCGCCAAGCCCAGCGAGATGGCCGCGCCGATGCCGCTGGCCCCGCCGGTGACAAGAATGACTTTGTTGTTGAGTTGCAGATCCATGGTGCGCTTGAAGTGTCAGGGGGAAGGGGGTACGGTCAAACCGTAGGCGCGCAGGGCATTGCCGCTCCAGAATGCGTCCTGCTCGCTGGCCGACAGGCGCGATGCAGCCCATTGCAGGGCGGTGTCTGCCACCGCCGCGTAGGGCGCGGCGAGTTGGCACACCGGCCAGTCCGAGCCATACATCAGGCGCTGCGGGCCAAAGGCCTCGAGCGCTTCGTCCAAACATTGCAGGATTGCCGCGTGGTCGTTTGAAGACAGCGCATTGGACGTGCTCCAGGCAGTTTCTGTGACCAGGCCGGAGAGCTTGCACATCAGATGCGGCAACCGGGCAAGGGCCCGCAGATCCTTGCGCCAGCGGCTGGCGACATCGGCTTGCGCCCAATCGCGTAAAGCGGGTTTGCCCACATGGTCCAGCACCAACCAGTGCTGATCATGGCGGGCGCAAAAGGCCTGTGCGTCGGGCAGTTGGTGGCCGAAGAGCAGCACGTCGTAACTCAAACCCTTGCGCTGCAGCTGGGCAACGCCGCGCTGAAAAGCGGCATCGTTCAGCAGACCGGGCACATCGGGCTCGTCTTGCACGATGTGGCGAAAGCCGCGCAGCGCCGGCGTTTGGGTCCAGTGTTCCAAGCGCTGCTGCAATTGCGCCGAGCGCAAATCCGTCCAGCCCACCACGCCGAGCACGCTGGTGTTTTCAGCGGCCAGCGCAAGCAGAAAGTCGGTTTCCTGCTCCATGCTGCGGGCCTGAACGGCGATGCTCGCGGTGATGCCCGCTTCGCGCATGGGCGTGTGGCAGTCGGCGGGCAGAAAATCGTGCTGCAGCACCGGCATGCTGTCGCTGATCCAGCCGAAATCCTGCGGCTGGTAGCGCCAGTAATGCTGGTGCGTGTCGATTTTCATCGTGGCTTGAACTGGTACTGCGCCAGGGACGCGGCTTTCATTTCAATGGAGAAGCCCGGCGCTTGCGGCGGCATGTAGGCGGCGTTCTGGATCACGCAGGGGTCTACAAAATGCTCATGCAAATGGTCCACAAACTCAATCACCCGGCCCTCGCGCGTACCCGCGATGCACAGGTAATCGATCATGGACGCGTGCTGCACGTACTCGCACAAGCCCACGCCACCAGCGTGCGGGCAGACCGGCAGCTGGTACTTGGCTGCCATCAGCAGCACCGCCAGCAGCTCGTTCAAGCCGCCCAGGCGGCAGGCGTCGACTTGCACCACGTCGATGGCGCCGCGCATGATGAGCTGCTTGAAGATGATGCGGTTCTGGCACATCTCGCCCGTGGCCACTTTGACCGGGTGCACGCCTTCGCGGATCACGCGGTGGCCTTCGAT
>RFRO01000169.1 GCA_009924455.1 Betaproteobacteria bacterium | reverse complement strand
CCACGCAAAACCGATGGAACCGGCTCCTCTTCCACGCGGGTCAGGGTAATCGCGCTGCTACCACCCGACACCACAAAAAGCTGGTCTTCAGCACCCGGGCCGTCTTCGTCCGTGTACAGCATCAGTGGCTTACCGCTCTTCATGCCGATCAAGCCGATACGCACCGGGATCACGAACGGATCACGGGCTTCTTGGGCAGTCGTTCGGCCCCCGTGCTGCATCAGCGTGATGGTGTAGGTTTGCTTTGCCGCGTTATAGGTCCCGCCGCAGCTCAGGCGCGGCGTACCGGCCTGCGAATACCAACGTTTGAAAGCGTCCAAGTGCTGGGCCAGCGGTGAACCGGGATTGGCGTCTGCGATAGCCTGCGCAAAATCGTCACAGGTCACGGCCTGCCCGTCATGGCGGGCGAAGTACAGCGCCAGCCCTTTGGCAAAACCTGCGCGACCCGTCAGGGTTTGCATCATGCGCACGACTTCGGCGCCTTTTTCGTAGATGGTGACCGTGTAGAAATTATTGATTTCCAGGTAACTCTCGGGGCGCACAGGGTGCGCCATCGGGCCGGCGTCTTCCGGGAACTGCGAGGCGCGCAGCACCCGCACATCTTCAATGCGCTTGACCGCGCGTGCCGAGGGTTCGGCGCACAGGTCCTGGCTGAATTCCTGGTCGCGGAAAACCGTCAAGCCTTCTTTGAGCGAGAGCTGGAACCAGTCGCGGCAGGTCACGCGGTTACCGGTCCAGTTGTGGAAATACTCATGCCCGACCACGCTCTCGATGTTGGCGTAGTCGGTGTCGGTGGCCGTGGCGGGGTTGGCCAGCACGTACTTGGTATTGAAAATATTCAATCCCTTGTTTTCCATCGCACCCATGTTGAAGTCGCTGGTCGCCACTACCATGAAGCGCTCCAGGTCCAGCGGCAGATTGAAGCGCGCCTCGTCCCAGGCCACCGAGGCCATCAGCGCGTTCATGGCGTGCTCGGTTTTGTCTAGGTCGCCGGGGCGCACATAGACCTGCAACAGATGATCCGACCCCGAGCGCGCGCGGATGCGCTGCTCGCGGCAGACCAACTCGCCCGCCACCAACGCAAACAGGTACGACGGTTTTTTGTGCGGATCTACCCATTTCGCAAAATGCCGCCCGCCCTCCAGTGGGCCCTGCTCCACCAGATTGCCGTTCGACAACAAAACCGGATATGCCGTCTTGTCGGCACGCAGGGTGACGGTGTAGCTCGCCATGACGTCCGGGCGGTCCAGAAAATAGCTGATGCGGCGAAAGCCCTCGGCCTCACATTGGGTGAAAAACGAACCGTTGCTCACGTACAAGCCGGTCAGGCTGGTGTTTTTGATGGGCGCGCAGGTGGTGAAAATCTCGAGCGTGAAACTCTCGCTGCCTTGGGGCAGGTTTTCCAGCACCAGCTGTTCGCCTTCCATGCGAAACGACGTGCCCTGCCCGTTCACCAGCACCCGCGCCAAGTTCAGCTCCTGCCCGTCCAGGCGCAAAGCTTGAGGCGAAGCGTCCGGATTGCGGCGCATGGTCATCACGTTCAGAACCCGGGTTTTGGCCGGGTCCAGATCAAAAGTCAGGTTGACCGTGTCGATCCAAAACGGCGGCGGCGCATAGTCCTGCCGGTAAACCATGGGCTTGGCAGTGGCTGTGTCGTGGGTATCAGACATAGGGCTTTCGGGGTGTTGCGGGCGTCGCTCAGACGCCTTGTTTCAGGGAAGCCTGGATGAACGCATCCAGGTCGCCATCCAGCACTTTCTGGGTGGCCGAGGTTTCGTAATTCGTGCGCAAATCTTTGATGCGGCTGTTGTCCAGCACATAGCTGCGGATCTGGTGGCCCCAGCCGACGTCGGTCTTGGTGTCTTCCAGCTTTTGCTGCTCTTCCATGCGCTTGCGCATCTCAAAGTCGTACATGCGGCTGCGCAGGCGCTTCCAGGCCACGTCGCGGTTGCTGTGCTGGCTGCGCCCGTCCTGGCACTGGACCACAATCCCGGTGGGAATATGCGTCAGGCGCACGGCCGAGTCGGTCTTGTTGATGTGCTGGCCACCCGCACCGCTGGCGCGGAAGGTGTCGACCCGCACGTCGGCCGGGTTGATGTCGATTTCGATCGAGTCATCCACCTCAGGGTAGACAAACACGCTGGCAAAACTGGTGTGGCGTCCGCCTGAGCTGTCAAAGGGCGATTTGCGCACCAGCCGGTGTACGCCGGTCTCCGTACGCAACAGGCCGAAGGCATATTCGCCCTCGATCTTGATGGTGGCTCCTTTGATGCCGGCGATGTCGCCTGCGGTCTCATCTTCCACGGTGGTTGCGAAGCCCTTGCGCTCAGCGTAGCGCAGGTACTGGCGCAGCAGCATGCTGGCCCAATCGCAGGCCTCGGTTCCGCCGGCACCGGCCTGGATGTCCAAAGCACCACGCCATCCAGCGCTTTTTTTTCTTTGCCCAACTCCTGGGCGCGCTTAGGGTCGTTCCAGACGCCGGGATCTTCTAGCGAGGCGTTGACTGTGCGCAGGCGTTCCGATTTGGCAGCGTAGTCAAAGATACCCCCGAAGTTCGGCGGTACGGTTGCTCAAATCGGCCAAAGTGCTGCCGATCAAGTTGCTGCGTTCTGCGTCCATTGCGTATGTCCTGGGGGAGAAAAAGAAGGGATTTTCTCACGCGCCCCGCGCTGCGGGTTTTTCCCGGCCGCCGGGCAGAACACGAAGCCAGTTAACTCCGGGTCCACAGCAAGGGCAAACCCGCGATTTTTTGCAACAAACGCGCCAGCGAACCATCCCGTACCAGCGCCGTAGCATGGGCGATGTCGGGCGCGAGGTAACGGTCTTGCAACATTTTGGGAACCTGCTGGCGCAGCAAAGCGTGCACCTCCTCCAACACCGGTGAGCTGTGCAAAGGCCGTAAAAAATCAATGCCCTGGGCGGCTGCGAGCAACTCGATACCCAGAATATGCGCCGTGTTATCCGCCATGGCCTGCAGCCGGCGCGCCGCAAACGTGGCCATAGACACATGGTCTTCCTGGTTGGCGCTGGTGGGCAGGCTGTCCACACTGGCCGGATGTGCCAGCGATTTGTTCTCTGAGGCCAGAGCCGCAGCTGTCACATGCGCAATCATGAAGCCGCTGTTCAGGCCCGCGTCCTCGGTCAAAAACGGCGGCAGGCGCGAGACGCTGCTGTCAATCAACATGGCGATGCGGCGCTCGGCAATCGCGCCCACTTCGGCAATCGCCAGGGCCATGCCGTCGGCGGCCAGGGCCACCGGCTCGGCGTGGAAATTCCCACCCGACAACATGGCCTGGTCTTCCGCAAAAACCAGCGGGTTGTCGGTCACAGCATTGGCCTCGATCAGCAGTACCCGGGCGGCATGGCGCAACTGGTCGAGGCAGGCACCTACCACCTGCGGTTGGCAGCGCAGGCAATACGGGTCTTGCACCCGGTCGTCGCCGTGCAAGTGCGAGTGACGGATTGCGCTACCCGCCAGCAACGCACGGTAATACTGGGCCACGTCGATCTGACCGGGCTGACCGCGTAGCGCATGGATGCGCGGATCAAAGGGGCCGTCGCTGCCGCGTGCAGCGTCAATCGTCAGCGCACCAATGACCAGCGCGGCTTCCAGGACCGGCTCAAAAGTCAGCAGCGCGTGCAAGGCCAGCGCGGTCGATGTTTGCGTGCCGTTGATCAGTGCCAGACCTTCTTTAGGACCCAGCGTGAGCGGCGCAATGCCTGCGGCCTGCAAGGCGGGCAGCGCAGGAGCGGGCGCGCCATCTACCAGCATGAAGCCCTCGCCCATCAGCGCCAGCGTCATGTGCGCAAGCGGTGCGAGATCGCCGGACGCGCCGACCGAGCCTTTGGACGGCACCCAGGGCACCAGCCCCGCGTTGTAGACCGCGATCAGCGTATCCACCACCACCTCGCGCACGCCGGAATAGCCCCGCGCCAGGCTGGCGGCCTTGAGCGCCAGCATGAGACGCATCACGGCGGGCTCCAAGGGCTCGCCCACG
>RFRO01000168.1 GCA_009924455.1 Betaproteobacteria bacterium | reverse complement strand
GCAAAAAGGAAAAAACATGAAGAAGGGGTCAATCCCAGGACAGGGCACCGCCTGATTGGTATTCGATGACGCGGGTCTCGAAGAAGTTGCGCTCTTTCTTGAGGTCGATCATCTCGCTCATCCAAGGGAATGGATTCTCTTCGTGCGGGTAAAGAGGCTCCAGCCCGATCTGGGTCGCGCGCCGATTAGCGATGTAGCGCAGATAGCCTTTGAACATGGAAGCGTTCATGCCCAATACACCGCGGGGCATGGTGTCTTCGGCGTAGCGGTATTCGAGTTCGACGGCTTGTTCAAATAGATCGCGGATCTCAGCCTTGAAGGCCGGCGTCCACAAACCAGGGTTTTCCAACTTGAGTTGGTTTATGAGATCGATACCAAAATTGCAGTGCATGGACTCGTCGCGCAAAATGTACTGGTACTGCTCGGCGGCACCGGTCATCTTGTTCTGACGCCCCAGGGCGAGAATCTGGGTAAAGCCAACGTAGAAGAACAGCCCTTCCATCAGGCAGGCAAACACGATCAGCGACTTCAGCAAGGTCTGGTCTGTCTCGTGGGTGCCGGTATGGAAATGCGGATCCATGATGGCGGAGATAAAGGGAATTAAAAATTCATCTTTGTCCCGGATGGATTTCACCTCGTTGTAGGCGTTGAAGATTTCAGCCTCATCCAGACCCAAGGATTCAACAATGTACTGGTAAGCGTGGGTGTGAATCGCTTCTTCAAAGGCCTGGCGCAGCAAAAACTGGCGGCACTCGGGCGCGGTGATGTGGCGATAGGTTCCAAGCACAATGTTGTTGGCCGCCAACGAGTCAGCGGTGACAAAAAAGCCCAGGTTGCGCTTGATGATGCGACGCTCGTCCTCAGTCAACCCGTTAGGGTCTTTCCACAAGGCGATATCGCGCGTCATATTGACCTCTTGCGGCATCCAGTGGTTGGCACAGGTCGCGAGGTACTTTTCCCAGGCCCATTTGTATTTGAACGGCACCAGTTGGTTGACGTCGGTCTGCCCGTTGATGATGCGCTTGTCAGAGGCCCGTACCCGCTTGGGGGCGGCGGGCGCCGCAGCGGATGGGCTGTCATCGCTATCCAATTGGGTAGGAAACGGTGGCGGCATGGCCACGGTTGAAGTGTCTTGTTCCCAGGTCAGCATATGTTCTTTATCGTCCTTTGTTACGTGTCGTCGAGCATGGGGGCGCAGCTGTGGCGCTTACTGGCAAGCCTCGCATGTGGGGTCATCTACGCCGCAAAAACGGATGTCGGTTGCGGCATTGGATGACAACGCCATTTGCGACTGCGCCGCCAACGCCGCAGCCTTCAGAAGATCGGAGGCCGGCTGGGCCGCAGGTTGGGCTGCCGTCACACCGCCCGAGCCACTGGAGACAGCATTGAGTCGTCCGGCTGTGACCGTGGATTTTTCGGCGTGGGTGGCCGACATGGTACGCAGGTAATAGGTGGTTTTGAGGCCGCGCAGCCAGGCCAGCTTATAGGTCTCGTCCAGCTTCTTACCGGAAGCGCCCGCCATGTAGATATTGAGCGACTGGGCTTGATCAATCCATTTCTGCCGCCTCGCAGCCGCCTCGACCAGCCACTGGGTCTCGATTTCAAATGCGGTGGCATACAGCTGCTTGATTTCCTGCGGAATCCGGTCGATGGCACTGAGCGAACCGTCAAAGTGTTTCAAATCCATCACCATCACGTCGTCCCACAGGCCGAGCTGCTTCAGGTCGCGCACGAGGTAGCTGTTGATCACTGTGAATTCGCCCGACAAGTTCGATTTGACCGACAAGTTACCAAAGCACGGTTCAATCGACGCGTCCACACCAATGATGTTGGAAATCGTCGCGGTGGGCGCAATCGCTACGCAATTGGAATTGCGCATGCCGTCAGTGGCAATTTTGGCGCGCAGGGCTTCCCAGTCCAACACGTGGCTGCGATCGACTTCCACATAACCGCCGCGCGCGGTTTTGAGCAGCTCCAGGGTGTCCAAAGGCAACACGCCTTGGTCCCAGAGCGAGCCGCGGTAGCTGGAGTAGCGTCCGCGCTCACGCGCCAGCTCGGTCGAGGCCCAATAGGCGTAGTAGCAAACCGCTTCCATCGACGTGTCCGCGAACTGTACGGCTGCGTCGCTGGCATAGGGCACACGCATTTCGTACAGACTGTCCTGGAAGGCCATGATGCCCAAACCAACCGGACGGTGGCGCAAATTGGAGTCGCGCGCTTTTTTTACCGCGTAGTAATTGATGTCAATCACGTTATCCAGCATGCGCATAGCGACTTTGATGGTGCGCTTGAGCTTGTCGTGGTCCAGCTCTTTGCCATGGGGGCCATCTTTCAGGTGGCGCACCAGGTTCACCGAGCCCAGGTTGCAGACAGCGGTCTCGGTGTCCGAAGTGTTCAGCGTGATTTCCGTGCACAGATTGGAGGAATGGACCACGCCGGCGTGCTGCTGGGGCGAGCGCACATTGCAAGCGTCTTTGAAGGTGATCCAGGGGTGCCCGGTCTCAAACAGCATCGTGAGCATCTTGCGCCACAGATCAGTGGCCTCGACGGTGCGCGACGGTTTGATTTCACCGCGCGCCGCCTTGGCTTCGTACGCCACATAAGCCGTTTCAAAATCCAGACCGAACTTGTCATGCAAATCGGGCACGTTGGACGGGGAGAACAGGGTCCAGCTGCCTTTTTCCATGACCCGGCGCATGAACAGATCAGGGATCCAGTTGGCGGTGTTCATGTCATGGGTGCGGCGGCGGTCATCGCCCGTGTTTTTGCGCAACTCCAGAAACTCTTCGATATCGAGATGCCATGTTTCGAGGTAGGTGCAGACCGCGCCTTTGCGCTTACCGCCCTGGTTAACCGCGACGGCCGTATCGTTGACCACTTTGAGGAAGGGCACAACCCCTTGCGACTCGCCGTTGGTGCCCTTGATGCGTGAACCCAAAGCGCGCACGCGGGTCCAGTCGTTACCCAATCCGCCGGCGAATTTGGACAACAAGGCGTTTTCCTTGATGGATTCGTAAATTCCGTCCAAATCATCCGGCACCGTGGTCAGGTAGCACGACGACAGTTGCGAGCGCAAGGTGCCACTGTTGAACAGCGTGGGCGTGGAGGACATGAAGTCAAACGAGGACAAAACCTCATAGAACTCGATCGCCCGGGCTTCACGGTCAATTTCGTTGAGCGAAAGTCCCATGGCCACGCGCATGAAGAAGGCCTGGGGCAGCTCAATGCGCTGCTTGTTAGCGTGCAAGAAATAGCGGTCATACAGAGTTTGCAGGCCGAGGTAATCAAACTGCCAGTCACGCTCACCCTTCAGGGCCGCTGCCAAACGGGGCAAATCAAACTGCAGCATCTTGTCGTCCAGCAGTTCATGCTCCACGCCTTTTTTGATGAAGCCGGGGAAATAGTCGACATAGGCTTCCTGCATCTGGGCCTTGGCGACATCGCGGCCCAGCACCTCGCGCGAAATCGTGTGGAACAGCAAACGCGCCGTAGCGTAGGTGTAATCGGGATCTTTTTCGATAAGGGTACGCGCCGCCAAGATGGATGCTTTGAGCACTTCGTCCATCGGCACACCATCGTACAAATTGCGCATCGTCTCAGCGATGATGGGCTCGGCCTGCACATCGGCGCCCAGGCCCTCGCATGCGGTGCGGATGCGGGCGGTGAGCTCTTCCATGTCCAGCACTTTGCGCTGTCCACCATCAATGACGTGCAAAACCGGGTGCGCCGGAGCCGCCGGGGCGGCCTGCCGCGCGCGCTCCTGCGCCCTTTGTTCGCGGTAGAGAACATAGGCGCGCGCAATCTCGTGGTGGCTGCCCCGCATCAGGCCCAGCTCCACATGGTCTTGCACATCTTCAATATGGAAGGTGCCGCCGCTGGGGCGCGAGCGCATCAGTGCGCGGGTGACTTGGTGCGTCAAGGCCTCTACCGTCTCACGCACGCTGGCCGATGCTGCACCCTGGGTTCCGTGCACCGCAAGAAAAGCCTTCATCAGCGCAACAGCAATTTTGTTGGGCTCGAAAGGTACGACTGCGCCGTTGCGGCGGATGATCTGGTA
>RFRO01000167.1 GCA_009924455.1 Betaproteobacteria bacterium | reverse complement strand
AAAATATTATTGGGGTCAATGATATTTTCTGTCTCCGCTTGGGTGAAGCCGAGACCATTCGGCCGCCGCGAGAAGACCGGTCGCTGCGAGCAGATTGGCCGCCGCGAGAAGACCGGCCGCCGCAAGCAGATGCAAGCAGCTGATTTGCTGGCAATTCAGCCACCACCAACCGAACTCGGCCGCTGCTGTTAACTTACTGCAAGCAAAAAGACTCTTCCACACTCATTTGGCTTCTTCTCCTCAATCGAGCTCCAAACTGCCATGGCTGCCGCCGCGACCGATTCGCACGCCGATGCTCTCTCGCCACTTTCCCCTGCGCTTGCTCCACAGGCCCCAGCTGACGACCAGCTGCCAGAACTGTTGTCTGCTGCGAGTCCTGCCGCCTCAACAGAAACTTCCGAGGCGCTGGTCCAGCTGAAGCAGCTGGCGGGAGTGTGTGATCTGCGTCTGCGGGTGACGGGTGATCGGAAAGTCGCCCTGATCGATGTGGCGATGCTCTTTACGGGGCTTGACAACAACGCGGCTGGACATACTGTCAGGCGAGTTCTCGATGCATTTCCAGCGGTGCGCACCAGATGTCCAATCTGCCAATTCCCAGGCGCCGGACAGAGACCTATCCACGTGGCACCGATTGCAGTTGCCATCGAGTTTGCTTTCTTGCTCCCGGGCCGCCGGGCCTCCCAGCTGCGCATGCAAGCCGCCCGCTTGCTCGTGCGTTACGTCGGCGGCGACCTGTCGCTGTTGAAAGAGGTCCAGCAATTACACCACGTGCAGCAAGCGCTGGCCTCCGCCCCCCCTGAGAGCCTGACGCAGGAGCAGCAGGCCGTGCGCGCTTGCGGAGCTGCCGTGGAGCTCGATGCATTGCCCAAGACAAGGAAGCGCAGCATTCCGGAGGAGCCTGCTGTCGAGCCCGAACCCCTGTGCCTGGCGGAGGCGGCTGGCGGCGAGCTCTTTACGGAGCTGGTGAAGGCCGGGTGTCCTGGCTGCAAGGGGCGGGCGTTGAAGGCTCTGTGCGTGAAGGCCTATGCCGAGTTCGTGCGGCTGGTGGGCCAGGACGAGCAGCGCACAGAAGCTTCCGTGCGCTCGGAGCTGGCCTCGAGCCTGGGTGCACGAGCGGCGGTACCCGAGAAGTGGCAGGCGCTCGCCCAAGCTGCAGTGGAGGCGAGCCTAGCCACGGACGGACCCATCGCGGCGGAAGGGCCTGCAGCAGCTTCTGCGGAGGCGGACGACCACAGGCGCAAGCGGCCTTCGCGGGCGCCGAGACCTTTCCTGGCTGAGGCCGAGCACGGGGCCGCCAAGGACGCCGCGAACGCCCTCTGGATCCAGCAGCTGCGGCCTGGGGCTGTGCTGTTCTTCTTGGACTCCTGGGCGGCGAGAATGGGCCTCGGCCTGCGCACCACGCAAGCCTTGAAGCGCGCGGGCTTCAGGTCGCAGTTGTACAGCGCCAACCCAGACGCCTCGATCTGCGCGCAGCTGCGGAGCGAGGGTGTCGAGGTCTTTGAAGGTACGTGGGAGCAGATGTCGACGAAGAGCATCGGCTTCGATGGCATCTTCTTGGACCTCTGTTCTGGCAGCGAGGACTACTTGCGGCGGCAGCTCGAGCTGGCGACGCTGCGTGCGGCGCCAGGTTGCAAGCTGGCCTGGACACTGACGGAACGCGACTTCAATGGTGAGCCGCTGCTCATTCGAGTGATCAGACTCGTTGAGTTCTTGCAGAACTTGGGCTGGCAGCCAGCGCTCCAGACATTGAGCGCTTCCACCTTGCTGCACCGCAGCGGCGGAGGCCAGCAAGTGGTGACGCAGCTGTGGCGGATGCGCTAGACATTTGAAACTGTCTCTGCTTGGGCGAAGCCGAGACCACTCGGCCGCCGCGGGCAGATGGGCCGCCGCGAGCAGCTTGGCCGCCGCGAGCAGCTTGGCCGCCGCGAGCAGCTTGGCAGCCGCGGGCAGCTCGACCCTCGCGGGCAGATCGACCCTCGCGAGCAGATCGACTTTCGCGAGCAGCTCGGCTGCCGCGGGCAGATCGACCCTCGCGAGCAGATCAACTTTCGCGAGCAGCTCGGCCGCCGCGGGCAGATGGGCCGCCGCGAGCAGCTCGGCCGCCGCGGACAGCTCGGCCGCCGTGGGCAGATCGACCTTCGCGAGCAACTCGGCTGCCGCGGGCAGATCGACCCTCGCGGGCAGATCAACCCTCGCGGGCAGATCGACCTTCGCGAGCAGCTCGGCTGCCGCGGGCAGATCGACCCTCGCGGGCAGCTCGGCCGCCGCGGGCAGATCGACCCTCGCGAGCAACTCGGCCGCCGCGGGCAGATCGACCCTCGCGAGCAGCTCGCTGGGGGCGGCGGTCGAGCTGCTGGGAGCGCTGGGAGGCGGCGACCAAGCTGATGGAGGCAAATGCTCAGCTGCTTGAAACTTGCCTGGTGGAAAAAAATATTATTGACCCCAATAATATTTTCTGCACCCGAAAGGTTAAGCCAAGTCAAATTGACCGCCACTGGGATCGGATCGGCCGCCGCAAGCAGACCGGCCGTCGCAGATGGCTTGACCCAGCATGGGAACCGTGGCGGCATACTTCACTCATCTGCCTCAGCCTTCTCCACTACCGACTCTGCCTTGCGCTTGCGACCCTTGCCGGCTTCCTTCTTCAGTCGATCGATAGCCAATATGAAGGCGTTGGGCATAGCTTGCATGAAGCATGCCGCCTCACCCTCGAATGTGATGGCTCCTTCTTTGGGGTAACGAGCGCCCTTCTTCGCAGCGAATATGGCAGCCAGGAACTGCTGAGCTCCGGGGCTGCTCCAGGGATCCACCGGTCTCGCGTCATCGGCTGGTCCTGGTGCTGGTGCTGGTGCTGGTGCTTGTGCTGCTGCTGGTGCTCGTGCTGCTGGTGCTGCTGGTGCTGCTGGTGCTGTCGGGGCGAGCGCATTGATTGTCGCCTGCACCAACCCCGACATGGCCGCATCGTGATCTGTCTTGACGAGATTGAGCAATGACGACAATTTGTTGAGCTGGCGCGCGACCTCCGCGTCCGCTTCCTCTCGCTTCCGCTTGGCCTCCGCGTCCGCTTCCTCTCGCTTCCGCTTGGCCTCCGCGTCCGCTTCCTCTCGCTTCCGCTTGGGCTTGCGGGCACGATTTCGTTGCGGGGATTCTCGGGGTTGGCGCTGATGGGCTTGAGGTGTCGATGCAGCGCCGTCTCGACGTGGCCGAAGTTGGGTGCGTAGAGCGCGAAAAAGGCGCTCTGGCCGTACTCTCGGCGGTGGCTGGCAAGTCGGCCTTCCTTGGTGGCCAAGCTTGTCCGCCCCGGCCTGAAGCCCCGCTCGCATGACAGCACGTACAGGTCTGCTGGCTGGTTGTCGAGGCAGCTCGGCGCGGCTGGCAGGTACTCGGTCTGCGGCGGCCCTGCCAGGACAGGCTGAGGCGTGGCGGCCTCCACGGCGGCCCCGCAGGCGCGCACGGTCTGCTGTTCTGGCGTGAGGCTCTCGGTCGGGACGGAAGCGAGCGCCTGCTGCACGTGCCGGAGCTGTGCGATCTCGTCAATCAACGAAAGATCGCCGCCGAGGTAACGTACCAGCAAGCGGGCGGCTTGCATGCGCAGCTGGGCGGCCCGGCGGCCAGGGAGTAGAAAGGCAAACTCGATGGCAACTGCAATCGGTGCCACGTGGATGGGTCTCTGTCGGGCACCTTCGAACTGGCAGATAAAGCATTTTGTTGTAACTGCTGGGAATGCATCGAGAACTCGCCTGGCAGCATTGGCGGCCTCATTATTGTTGACCCCCATGAAGAGCATTGCCACATCAATGAGGGCGACCATCTGGTCGCCCGTCACGCGCGGACGCAGGTCCGGCCGCCCCGCCAGCTGCCTGAGCTGGGCCAGCACTTCTGTGGAGCCAGCTGGTGCCTCTGCGACATGAGCAGGCCCGGCAGGGGCGACAGCCATGGCAGCGATCATTGGTTAGAGTGATCGTGGAACTGTCTGTTTTCTTGAAGTAAGATTCCATTTTGAGGCTTCTGAACGTATCGTGCAGCAATTGTACAATCGGATCGGCTCTGGCGGCTGGGGGCGTTGGGGGCGGCCGC
>RFRO01000166.1 GCA_009924455.1 Betaproteobacteria bacterium | reverse complement strand
TCCACCACATGGGCATTGGTCATGATCAAACCATCGGCGGTCAGCACAAAGCCGGAGCCTACGCCACGCGGCTGCTCCCGGGGCTGCTCATCTTGCTGCTGCGGCGTGCGCTGGCGCGGGCCGGGGCGGGGCATATTCGGCGTGGGCACGCCAAAACGGCGGAAAAATTCCAGCATCTCCTCCTCACCAGGATTGACCTGGGACGAGCGGGGCTGGACTTTCTCTGTCGTTCGGATATTCACCACAGACGGCCCCACCTGCTCCACCAGATCGGTGAAGTCCGGCAAGGTCCGCATCTGCGCGGCAACAGGGTCCAGCAACAAACCAAAGACCAATCCCGCGCTGATCAAGCCACGACCCAGCCAACTGCGCACTTTCATTCTATGAATACCCAACATCAGATGCTCTCCATCAGATCAAACACTATTACAGTCAGACGCAACCGGCCGATCATGTGCGGACAGGGCATCAAAAATCAAGGCCCGGCGCAACGCACACCAGCTCTTTACGTGGTCTTTTCGCCGCAGCCACATCCATTCACATGGACCCTCGCCGGTTTGCAACCGCAGCAGCATCCACACCTGCAGGTCCAGCGCGCATTGCACCGCGAGCACACGGTCGCCATGCTGACGCGACCAGGACCAATGGCGTCCATCCCAACGCAGCACGGACGCCGACGTCTCAGAACGGGTACGGGCGACACACAAACCCGCCAGTCCCAGCGCGTACAGCAACAATGGCGCGATATATAGCAGGTCAGCAGGGATTTGCGCGGCACCGGATGCGAATAGCCCTGTCAGACTCAGGACCAGCAGAAGGGCAAAACTTGCGGCAATTGGGCCATCCAGGCCACGACCGGTCGTTGCAACCGTCACCGCAGGTGGGCCGCTCATACACCCTTGTACGCGGACCCGCCAACAATCAGAGACGTTTGAACACCAAACTGCCGTTGGTGCCGCCGAATCCGAAATTGTTTTTAATGGCCACGTCGATGCGCATATCGCGCGCCGTGTTGGCGCAGTAATCCAGATCGCACTCGGGATCCTGGTTGAAGATATTGATGGTAGGTGGGCTGACCTGGTGGTGCATAGCCAACACCGTGAAAACCGACTCCAGACCGCCAGCGCCGCCCAGCAAATGCCCGGTCATCGATTTGGTGGAGTTGACCACCACCGATTTGGCATGCGCGCCCAGCGTGGCCTTGATGGCATTGGATTCGTTGACATCACCCAAAGGCGTGGACGTGCCGTGCGCGTTGACATAGTGCACCGCATCCGGATTCAGTCCAGCATTGCGCAAGGCACCGAGCATGGCACGGCGCGGGCCGTCCATATTGGGTGCGGTCATATGGCCTGCATCGGCACTCATGCCGAAGCCGGCCAGTTCGGCATAAATTTTTGCGCCACGCGCTTTGGCGTGTTCGTATTCCTCGAGCACCATCACGCCCGCGCCTTCACCCAAGACGAAGCCATCACGGTCCTTATCCCAAGGGCGCGAAGCGGTAGCGGGATCATCGTTGCGGGTGCTCAGGGCGCGCATGGCGGCGAAACCGCCGACGCCCAGAGGCGACACAGTGGCCTCCGCGCCGCCAGCCACAATCACATCGGCGTCACCGTATTCAATCATCCGCCCGGCCTCTCCGATACAGTGCAGGCCCGTGGTGCAGGCGGTGACGATGGCGATGTTGGGGCCCTTGAAACCGTAGCGGATCGAGACGTGGCCGGCGATCATGTTGATGATGGAGGCGGGCACAAAGAATGGGGAAATCCGCCGCGCACCGCGCGACGCGTATTCGGCATGGGTGGCTTCAATCATGGGCAGGCCGCCGATACCGGAGCCAATCACGCAACCGATGCGGGTGGCCTCGTCTTCACCCAGCGCCTCGCCAGTCTTCAAGCCCGCGTCAGCCACCGCCTGGCTGGCGGCGGCGATGCCGTAATGGATGAAGGTATCCATGGTGCGTGCCTCTTTGGCACTCATGTACGCCTCGACCTCAAAACCACGCACCTCGCCTGCGATCTGGCAGGAGAAGGTGCTGGCATCGAATTTGGTGATCCGGTCAATGCCGGACTGGCCCGCCACCAGCCGGGACCACGCCTGATCCACGGTGTTTCCGACCGGGCTGATGCAGCCCAGGCCCGTGACAACTACGCGGCGGCGCGTCATAGACGAACTTTCATGGTGGCAAGCGGGTGTTCAAGCCGTCCCGCTGCAGCGGCGGGACGATGGCCCATCAGGCTTTCTTGTGGCTGGTCGCGTAATCGACCGCGTTTTGAACCGTGGTGATTTTCTCGGCGTCTTCGTCAGGAATCTCAATACCAAACTCGTCTTCCAGAGCCATCACCAGTTCCACCGTGTCCAGCGAATCGGCACCCAGATCGGCTACGAAGGCCTTTTCGTTGGTGACTTGTGACTCTTCCACGCCGAGTTGCTCGGCAATGATCTTCTTGACGCGTGCTTCAATATCGCTCATGAATTCCCTCTGAGGGTTGTAAACAATCCGTCATTCTACCCACGCACCCGGCACCGCCGGTTCACAGGTCCGCCGGACGGATGGTGCGGCGGATTAGCAAGTGGCACACCACCCGTTTACATGTGCATGCCACCGTTGATATGGATTTCCTGCCCGCTCACATAGCCCGCTTGCGGCGAGGCCAGGTAGGCGACCAACTGCGCCACTTCCTGCGCCTGCCCCAGTCGGCCAGCCGGTATTTGGGCCATCAAGGCCGTTTGCTGCTCCGCGCTGAGGGCTGCCGTCATATCGGTCTCGATGAATCCGGGGGCCACGCAGTTGACAGTGATGCCGCGCGAACCCAGTTCACGGGCCAGCGCCCGGGTCATACCGGCCACGCCGGCCTTGGAGGCCGCATAGTTAACCTGCCCCGCGTTGCCCATGGCGCCAACAACTGAGGTGATATTCACGATGCGCCCGTAACGCTGCTTCATCATGGTGCGCGACACGGCGCGGGTCATGCGGAATGCGCCTTTGAGGTTCGCGTCGATCACCGCGTCCCAATCGGTGTCTTTCATGCGCATCAACAAGGTGTCACGGGTGATACCGGCATTGTTGACAAGCACATGCAGGGAGCCCTCCGCCTGGACTATGGCGTTGATCAAAGCCTCGCCAGCCGGTCCGTCCGTCACATCCAGCACCTCGCCACGGCAACCTTGGAAAGCGGACAGGGCTGCAGTGATATGGGCAGCACCCGCAGAGCTGGTAGCGGTACCCACCACCCGCATGCCCTGGCGCGCCAGTTCCAGCGCAATGGCCGCGCCAATGCCGCGCGATGCGCCGGTGACCAACGCGACTTGGGGCGATGAAGAAGATGCCGCTTCGCTCATTGCAAGGCCTCCCGGGTTTCCGCCAAACTGGTCGGATCTGCGACCACAAGCGCAGTCAGCGCCGGATCGATCCGTTTGCACAAGCCAGCCAGCACCTTGCCGGGGCCACATTCCACAATGTGCTGCAAGCCGCGCGCCTGCATCGCCTGCACGCACTCGACCCAGCGCACCGCACCGAAGGCCTGGCGGAACAATGCATCGCGGATAGCGTCCGGTGTCTCGGCCACCGCCACATCGACGTTGTTGATCAAGGCGATTGCAGGAGCCTGCAACGGTGTCGTGGCCAGCGCTTCTTTCAGGCGCTCTGCGGCCGGGCGCATCAGGCTGCTGTGAAACGGCGCCGATACGGGCAACAGCAAAGCGCGTTTGGCGCCTTGGCTTTTGAGCAACTCGCAGGCCTTATCGACCGCTGCGCGGCTGCCGGCAATCACGGTCTGGGCCGGGTCATTGAAATTCACCGCCTCGACGACCTCTGCGCTGCCCGCAGCGAATGATTGATTCACCTCCAGACAGCCGGCGACGACGCGCTGCGCCTCCATGCCGAGGATGGCTGCCATCGCACCCACGCCCACCGGCACCGCGTCCTGCATCGCCTGCGCACGCAAACGCACCAGCGGAACGGCCTGCGCCAGCGTCAATACACCCGCAGCCACCAGCGCGGAATATTCACCCAAAGAGTGCCCCGCAACGGCCGATGGTGCCTGCCCGACCTCGTGCATCCACACCCGGTAAGCCGCC
>RFRO01000165.1 GCA_009924455.1 Betaproteobacteria bacterium | reverse complement strand
GTGAAAGTCCAAAGGACAGCCACGCGACAAGAGCGCACCGGCACCCGGGCCTTGCACGCTGAGCGTCGTGAAGCCATGGCCGACCTCGACCACCGAAACGTGCTGGCCGGACAACGCGGCGCGCAGCGCCTGCTCCATGCCCGCAGCCTGACCCGCCTCGCATTGCAGCATCCATTCGTCAGGCCCCAGCCACAACAGGGTGCGCCCCGCACTCTGCGCAGCGGTATTGGCCTGCAGGGGCAAGGCCAGACCAAGCACAGAAGCCACGGCGGCGGTGAATGCCGCGTCTTGCGGATTGCCACGCAGATTGAGCATGTCCATCAGCGGACATTCGCCCAGGGCCACGGCATGGCCGTCGACCTGCAGCGTGCGCGGGCCTGCGCCCAGAATCGGGGCCAAAGGGCTTTGCAAAGTCATCTCAGACATGGTGGCGCTTTCCTTCGGGGTCATAAAACACGGGGCTGGCCACAGTGGCGCTGACCACCCGACCGTCAACCAGCGGCAGCTGCACTTTCTGGCCCATGCGTTGGTGGCCGTTGCGTACCAAGGCCATGGCGATGGAGCGCTTGAGCGTGGGGCTGAAGTAGCTCGATGTCACGTGCCCCAGCATGGGTACCGGTGTGACAGTGGTCGCACCGGCTTCGGTGATTTGTGCACCTTCGGGCAGCACGGTCGCGGGCTCGTCGGTGAGCAGGCCGACCAGCTGCTTGCGGTTGGGGCCCGCGGTGTGGCTGCGGGTGAGCGAGCGGCGACCCAAAAAGTCTTTGGTGGTCGAGACCATGCCACCCATGCCCAGGTCATGCGGCGTGACCGAGCCGTCGGTGTCCTGGCCCACGATGATGTAGCCCTTCTCGGCGCGCAAGACGTGCATGGTCTCGGTGCCGTAGGGCGTGATGTTGAACTCGGCACCGGCTTGCATCAGCGCCGCCCAAACAGAGGCGCCGTAATGCGACGGCACGTTGACCTCAAAAGACAACTCACCCGAGAAGCTGATGCGCATGATGCGCGCCGCCACGCCGCAGACCGTGCCTTCGCGGTAGCTCATGAAGGGGAAGGCTGCCAGCGACAAGTCGACGTCTTTACAGACTTTCTCGAGTACCGCGCGCGCTTTGGGGCCGACCAGGCCGAATGTGCTCCACTGCTCGGTGACGCTGGTCATGTAGACGCGCATATCGGGCCACTCGGTTTGCACCCAGCGCTCCATCCAGCCCAGCACGCGGGCTGCGCCGCCGCTGGTGGTGGTCATCAAGAAGCGCTCTGCGCCCAAGCGCACGGTGACGCCGTCGTCAAACACCATGCCGTTCTCATCGAGCATCAGGCCGTAGCGGGCTTTGCCGACTTCGAGCTTGAGCCAGGGGTTGGTGTACATCCAGTTCAGCAGCTTGGCCGCATCCGGGCCCTGGATATCGATCTTGCCCAGGGTGGATGCATCCATGATGCCCACGCCTTCACGCACGGCCAGCACTTCGCGGTGCACCGCCTGGTGGATGTCTTCACCGGGCTTGGGGAAATACCACGGACGCTTCCACTGCCCCACGTCTTCAAAGGGCGCGCCGCTGGCCACATGGTGCGGGTGCGGGCTGGTGTGACGCGCCGGATCGAACAAATCGCCCCGGTCTACACCTGCAAACGTGCCGAAGGTGATCGGAACGTAATTGGGGCGGAAGGTGGTGGTGCCGACCTGGTTGATGGGTTTGTTCAACGCCCGTGCCGCCAGCGCCATGCCGTTGATATTGCCCAGCTTGCCCTGGTCGGTGCCAAAGCCCATGGCGGTGTAGCGCTTGATGTGCTCGATCGACTCAAAACCTTCGCGCACGGCCAGCTCGATGTCGGCTGCGCCCACATCGTTCTGGTAGTCGATAAAGGCCTTGGCGCGGCGGGATACCGGCTCGCCGGTCTCGGCAATCCAGAACGCCGCGATGGGCTCGGCCACAGGCTCAATGACGGCGTAGTTGCTGGCCTGCGCGGCGAAACCTGCGGCGAGTGGCCACGCCGAAGTCCGCCGCGCCCGCACCGACGATGGTCTGGTCCGCGATGCGGCTGCCGGGCTCAAAGCAGCATTGCGCATCGTTCCACTGCGCTTTGCCACCCGAGTGGGAATACAAATGGATGGCGGGGTTCCAACCACCGGCCATGCCGAGCGCGTCGCAAGGCAAGGTGCGGCGCGGCGCGCCGGCTTTGTCGCCCACCATGGGTGCCACGATGACCTCGGTCACCGCCAAGCCACCATCCGCTTGCACCGGCACATGGCCGCGCAATACGGTCACGCCGGCGTTGGTGGCCTGTTCGACCACACCACCCGGAGGCGCTTTGCCCGTGCGGGCATCCACCACGCTGACGCGGGCGCCGGCCTGGCGCAACACCAGGGCATCGGCGTAGGCAGTGTCGTTGTTCGTCAACAGCACAATCTCGCGCCCGACAAGCACGCCGTACAGCGTGGCGTAATCGGCCATAGCGGAGGACAGCATCACGCCGGGCAAGTCGTTGTTGCCAAACACCATGGGGCGCTCATGCGCACCGGTGGCCAGGATCACCTGCTTGGCACGCACACGCCACAAGCGCTCGCGGAAACCGCTGCGACCGGCCAGTGGCAGGTGGTCGGTCAGCGCCTCGCGGACCGTCAAAAAGTTGTGGTCGTGGTACCCAAAGACCACGCCACGGCGGATGATGCGCGCCTCGGGCATGGCGGCGAGTTCGGCCTCGGCCGCGCGCACCCAGGCGCTCGCCGAATGGCCGTCAATCGTGGCGGTTTGGCGGTGGGCCGAGCCACCGAGCTGCGGCTGCAACTCCGCCAGGATCACCCGCGCGCCGCTGCGCCCTGCGGCCAAGGCTGCGGCCAATCCGGCCACGCCGCCACCGGCAATGAACACATCGCAATGGATGTTTTGGTGCACATAAGTCGCCGTGTCTTCGACTTGCGGCGATTCGCCCAGGCCACCGGCTTTGCGGATAAAGCGCTCGTAAAACATCCAGGCCTTGGCCGGCCACATAAAGGTCTTGTAATAAAAACCGGCAGGAAACAGCGGCGTGCCCCAGCGGTTGACGCTGAACAGGCGCGCCAATGCGCCGGGCCAGCCGTTGACGCTTTCGCCCACGAGCTGGTCGTACAACTCAATCTCGGGCATCTTGGCGTTGGGGATGGTGTGCGCGCCGCGCTCCAACTGCACCAGCGCCGACGGCTCTTCGATACCCGATGTCACGATGCCGCGCGGACGGTGGTATTTCCAGGAGCGCGAAAACAGCAACTCGCCTGCAGCCAGCAAGGCGGAAGCCAGCGTGTCACCGGCAAAGCCCTGGTAGCTGCGGCCATTGAAAGTGAAGCGTACGGTGCGGCTGCGGTCCAGCCGCTCGCCCAGACCATGGATGCGTTGGCCGCTCATGCTGCACCTCCGGCGTTGTGTGGGGCGTCGGGGTTCTCGCCGGGCTTGTAGAACTTGGTGAACTGGTAGCTCACGGTGTGGCGCTCGGCGTTGAACCAGCGGCGGCAACCGGCGGCGTGCAGCCACTGTTCGCGGTGCAGGCCTTTGGGGTTTTTGCGCATGAACAGGTAGTCGCCCCACTGTTCATCGGTCAGGGCATCGGTGTCGAGCGGGCGGGCGATATGCGCCTCGCCGCCGCAGCTGAATTCACTCTCGGCGCGGGGGCCGCACCAGGGGCAGGTAATGAGTAGCATCGTGGTGGTTCTCTTCAATCAGGTTCAGTGCGCGACGCCAGCGGCGCCGTGCTCGTCAATCAAATGGCCGGTGTTGAAGCGGTTGAGTTCAAAGGCCGCATTCAGCGCATGCGGCCGGTCCTGCGCGATGGTGTGTGCCATCACCCAACCCGAACCCGGCGTGGCTTTGAAGCCGCCGGTGCCCCAGCCGCAATTGAAATACAGGCCATTGATGTGCGTCTTGGAAATGATGGGGCAGGCGTCGGGCGCGACGTCCACAATGCCACCCCATTGGCGGTTCATACGCACCCGGCGGAAGATGGGAAACAGCTCGCAAATGGCTTGCAGCGTGTGCTCGATGATGGGGAAGCTGCCGCGCTGGCCGTAGCCCACGTAAGCATCAATGCCCGCGCCAATCACTAGGTCGCCTTTGTCGGA
>RFRO01000164.1 GCA_009924455.1 Betaproteobacteria bacterium | reverse complement strand
TTGCTGGTCTCCATCGTGCACCGCGAGCTGGTTGCCACCATGGGCGAGGGCGTCAGCGACATCGATCTGGCAGCCCAGCCACCGGCGGTCATTCTGATGGCCGGCTTGCAAGGTGCCGGCAAAACAACGACGACGGCCAAACTGGCCAAGCATTTGATCGAGCGGCGCAAAAAGAAGGTGCTCACCGTCTCGGGCGACGTCTACCGCCCGGCCGCCATCGAGCAGCTCAAAACCGTCACTGCCCAAGCCGGTGCTGAGTGGTTCCCCAGCAGCGCGGACCAAAAGCCGGTGGACATTGGCTTGGCCGCGCTCGACTACGCGCGCAAGCACTACTTTGACGTGCTGCTGGTCGACACCGCCGGCCGCCTGGCGATTGACGCCGTACTAATGCAGGAAATCCAAAACCTGCACGCCGCGCTCAAGCCGGTAGAAACCCTGTTTGTGGTGGACGCGATGCAAGGTCAGGACGCCATCAACACCGCCCGCGCCTTCAAAGAGGCGCTGCCGCTGACCGGCATCATCCTGACCAAAACCGATGGCGACTCACGCGGCGGTGCGGCGCTCTCGGTGCGCCAGGTGACGGGTGCGCCCATCAAGTTTGCGGGCACGAGCGAAAAAATCGATGGACTGGAAGTCTTTGACGCCGAACGCCATGCCGGGCGCATCCTGGGCATGGGCGACATCGTCGCGCTGGTAGAGCAGGTCACGGCGGGTGTGAATGTGGAGGCAGCGCAAAAGCTGGCCGCCAAGGTCAAAAGCGGCGCGGGCTTCGACCTCAACGACTTCTTGTCCCAGATTCAGCAAATGAAGCAGATGGGCGGGCTGTCCAGTCTTATGGACAAACTGCCCGCCGCCATGGCAGCCAAAGCCGGTCAAGTGGATATGGACCGCGCCGAGAAAGACATACGCCGCAAGGAAGGCATCATCCACAGCATGACGCCGCTGGAGCGGCGCAAGCCCGAGCTGATCAAAGCCACGCGCAAACGCCGCATCGCCATGGGCGCCGGCGTTCAGGTGCAGGAAGTCAACCGCATGCTCAAGGAGTTTGAGCAGATGCAGGACATGATGAAAAAAATGAGCGGCGGCGGCATGATGAAAATGATGAAGCGCCTCGCCGGCAGCCACTGGCGCTTCAGGCCGCGCCGGCTTCCTGAGCCACCAACGCCTCGCCCCGCAGCGTGAAGGTGCGGGTCTCGGTGATACGCACATCGATCAACTGCCCCACCAGCCGCGGGTGGCCTATGAAGTTCACCACGCGGTTGCATTCGGTACGGCCCATTAACTCGGTGGTGTCGCGTTTGGACGTACCTTCCACCAGAATGCGCTGCACCGTGCCCACGCGGGCGCGGCTGATCGCCAGGATGTTGTCATTGATGACTTTTTGCAGGTGCTGCAAGCGGCGCAGTTTGACCTCGTGCGGCGTCTCATCCAGCAGATTCGCCGCCGGGGTCCCGGGGCGGGGGCTGAAGATGAAACTAAACGAGTTATCAAAACCAATCTCGTCGATCAGGCGCATCAGCTTGTCAAAGTCGGCCTCGGTCTCGCCGGGAAAACCGACGATGAAATCGCTGCTCATGGCCATGTCGGGGCGGATGGCGCGCAGCTTGCGCACCGTGCTCTTGTATTCCATGGCGGTGTAGCCGCGTTTCATCGCCATCAAAATCCGGTCCGATCCGTGCTGCACCGGCAGGTGCAAATGGCTCACCAGCTTGGGCAAGCGTTCGTAAGCGGCAATCAGCCTAGGCGTGAATTCATTGGGGTGGCTAGTGGTGTAGCGCAGGCGCTCGATGCCGGGTATGTCGGACACGTATTCCAGCAGCGTGGCAAAGTCCGCCACCTCGGCGCTGCCACCCATGGGCGCGCGGTAGGCGTTGACGTTTTGGCCCAGAAGCGTGATTTCTTTGACGCCCTGCTCGGCCAGCCCCGCCACCTCCACCAACACATCTTCAAACGGGCGGTGGATTTCTTCGCCCCGCGTGTAGGGCACCACGCAATAGCTGCAGTATTTGGAGCAGCCCTCCATCACGCTCACAAAGGCTGAGGCTCCCTCCACTTTCGCCGGTGGCAAGTGGTCGAATTTTTCAATCTCGGGGAAGCTGATGTCCACCTGCGGCCGGTTCTGCAGACGTCGCTGCGTGAGCATCTCGGGCAAGCGGTGCAGGGTTTGCGGACCGAAGACCACGTCCACATAGGGCGCACGGGCAATGATGGCCGCACCCTCCTGACTGGCCACGCAACCGCCCACGCCGATTTGCACGCCCTTTTTGGCCAGATGCCGCACGCGCCCCAGGTCGGAGAAAACTTTCTCCTGCGCTTTCTCGCGCACCGAGCAGGTGTTGAACAAGATCAGATCGGCGTCTTCCACGACGTCGGTTTTTTTATAACCCTGCGTAGCGCCCAGTACATCCACCATCTTGTCCGAGTCGTACTCGTTCATCTGGCAGCCGAAGGTTTTGATGAAGACTTTTTTGGCCATGGTGCAGCGGTTCGTGGTGTGTATCCAGAGGCTGGGGGGTCTAGGAGCAAAAAAGGCACTGGTTTGACAGTGCCTTTTCGCGAATCTGGTGGTGATAGGTGGATTTGAACCACCGACATCAGCATTATGAATGCTGCGCTCTAACCAACTGAGCTATATCACCGTCGGGGCGCGATTATAGCCAGCCCTATTAGAGCGGGTACAGTGCGCACACGAGGCGGGTAGCGCGCCTCAGCTGTTGCTGAACTGGGCTGGGCGCTTGTTGACGAAAGCGTCCATACCCTCTTTCTGGTCGGCGGTGGCAAACAACGCGTGGAACAGGCGGCGCTCGAAGTGCACGCCGTCGGCCAGACTGCCTTCAAATGCACGGTTCACGCTTTCCTTAGCCGCCATGGTGGCGATCTGCGAATAGGAACACACCATGAGCGCGGCGGCCAGGGCCTCGTCCATCAGCTTGTCCAAGGGCACCACGCGGCTGACCAATCCCGCGCGCTCGGCCTCGGCGGCGTCCATCATGCGGCCGCTCAGCACCATGTCCATGGCCTTGGCTTTGCCCACGGCGCGCGGCAGGCGCTGCGTGCCCCCGGCACCGGGAATCACGCCCAGCTTGATCTCGGGCTGGCCGAATTTGGCGTTGTCGGCGGCGATGATGAAGTCGCACAACATGGCCAGTTCGCAACCGCCGCCCAAGGCGAAACCGGAGACGGCGGCAATCACCGGCTTGCGGATGCTGCGCAGCGTCTCCCAGTTGCGACTGATGTAGTCGCTCTTGTACACATCGGTAAAGCTGTAGCTGGCCATGCCGCCGATATCGGCCCCGGCGGCAAACGCTTTTTCGCTGCCGGTGATGACCAGGCAACCCAGCGCCGGGTCGGCGTCAAAAGCTTGCAGCGCGTGGCCCAGTTCGTCCATCAGCTGGTCGTTCAAGGCGTTGAGTTGCTTAGGACGGTTCAGAGTCACGATGCAGACTTTGTCGGCTTCGGTGCGGGTTTGGATGAATTCGTAATGCATGGGGAAATCCGGTGGAGTGTCGTAAAGGCGGCGCGAGGTTTTAAGCGGGCCATGCCGTTGGCGCACGGCTGCCCGCCGCCAAACGCCAAGTGGTGACGCGCGCAGGCAGCGTCAGGGGCAGTCGCAGCAACTGCTTGTCGCGGCTGACCAGCGCGACGCAGCGTCGCGCCGGACCCAGAATAGTGCCCAAGTCGTCGGGCTTGTGGATGCGCCAGCCGCCCGATGGCAACTCCACGCCCAGCCACTCGTCTCCAGCGCACAGCCCGGCGCGCTGCGCCGCGCTGCCGTGGAGCACGGTTTTGATACGCAAAACGCCCGCGGTCTCGATCACGCGCAGGCCCAGACGCTGCGCAGGCTGCGCCGGGTCTTCATAGACCAGGATGTCCTGCGACTCCAGCAGCGGGCGGAGCGGCAACTCAGCGGTGCCATGCACCCAGGCCTTGATTTCTTTGCCCCAGGAGCGGCCGCTCAAGCTTTGCAAAACCGCCAGCACATCAGCCTCCTGCATGGGGCCGCCCTGGCAGCGCTTCCACAGGCCGCGCATCACATCGTCCAGCGTGGCCTTGCCTTCGCGGCGCAGGGTCAGGTCGATGCACAAGCCCACCAGCGCGCCTTTTTGGTAATAGCTGATGGTGGCGTTGGGCGTGTTCTCATC
>RFRO01000163.1 GCA_009924455.1 Betaproteobacteria bacterium | reverse complement strand
CCTGCCGCCCCACCAGCCGGGGCAGCGTCACCATCCGCAGCGGCAACCCGCTGGAGAAACCGCGCATTGAGACCAACTTTCTGAGTACCGAACACGACCGCGCCGACATCGTCGAAGGCGCGCGCCTGTTGCGCACCATTGCCGCCACCGCGCCGCTGGCTGACATCGTGCAAAGCGAACACCTGCCCGGCGTGCAGGTGCAATCCGAAGAAGCCATCTTGGCGGACTTTGCCAAACGCGCCGGTTCGGTCTACCACGCCAGCTGCACCTGCGCCATGGGGCCGGATGCCGCCACCAGCGTGGTCGACGCCCGCCTGCGGGTGCACGGTATGCAGAACCTGCGGGTGATTGACGCATCCGTTTTCCCGGCTGTCACCTCGGGCAACACCAATGCCCCGACGATCATGGTTGCTGAAAAAGGCGCCGACATGGTGTTGCACGACAACGCTTGAATTTTCTTACTTTCATTTTTTAGACAAGGACGCAGCATGAGCACCTCCAAACTCCGCATCGGCTTCATCGGTCTGGGCGCATTGGGCGAAGGCCTGTGCAACAACCTGGTGAAAGCCGGCTACTCGGTCACCGTGAACGACTTGAACAAAGACCTGGCCAAGCGCCTGCTGGAAGGCGGCGCGGCCTGGTCGGACGACGTGGCCGGCGCCTGCCGCAACGCCGATGTGGTGATCACGGTTCTGCCATCGCCCGCCGTGTCGCGCGCCGTGGTCGAAGGTGCCAACGGCGTGTTCGACAACCTGCCACGCGGCGGCACCTGGATCGAGATGAGCACCACCGACATGGAAGACCTGCTGCGTCTGGCGGAGGTGGCAAAAGCCAAAGGGATTACCGTGCTGGAATGCCCGGTCACGGGTGGCGTGCACCTGGCCAATTCAGGCGAGATCACGGTGCTGGTGGGCGGCGAGCAGTCGACCTTTGACCGCGTGCAGGACATCCTCGGCACCATGGGTGGCGAGATCATTTACATGGGCAAGATGGGCAACGCCTCGGTGGTCAAGGTCGTCACCAACATGCTGGCTTTCATCCACCTGATTGCGGCGGGCGAGGCCATGATGCTGCCGGCCAAATACGGCGTGGACCCGGACGCCACCTACCGTGCGATCCGCGCCAGTTCCGGCAACAGCTTTGTGCACGAGACCGAATCCAAACTGGTGCTCTCGGGCAGCTACAACGTCAAGTTCACCATGGACCTGGCCTGCAAAGACCTGGGACTGGTCAACGGCATTGCCGAAAAAATCGGCGTGCCCTTGGAGCTGGGTTCCATGGCGCAGCAAATCTTCCGCCGCGCCCGTGGCCTGTATGGCAGCCAGGCGCAGTCGCCCGAAGTGGTGCGCATGATTGAGGCTGCCTGCGGCCTGGAGCTGCGTGCCCCCGGCTACCCGACTGAACTCGTCGCCGAATAACCACCTGCGAGAACACCATGAACACGCATTGCAATTTCTACATCGACGGTCAGTGGGTCGAACCAGCAGGCGCGCACACTGTGCATGCCGCCGTCAGCCCCGGTGATGAATCCGTGGTCGGCGAGGTGATGATGGGCGGCGCAGAAGACGCCAACCGCGCGGTTGCCGCCGCCCGCCGCGCGTTTGACAGCTACAGCGAGACCACGCTGGCCTACCGCACCGAGATGCTGCACAAACTGCAAGCCGTGTTCGAGCGCCGTTACGACGAAATGGCCCACGCCATCAGCACCGAGATGGGCGCGCCCTGGGACTGGGCCTATGAGCAGCAAGCCGAGTGCGGCCCCGGCCACATCAAGGCGACGCTGGAGGCCGCCAAGGACTTTCCGTGGGAAAGCCGCAGCGGCGACTACGCCGATCTGGTGTGCGAGCCCATCGGCGTGTGCCTGCTGATCACGCCCTGGAACTGGCCGCTCAACCAGATCGCCGCCAAGCTGGCCCCCGCGCTTTTGGCCGGTTGCACCGTGGTGCTCAAGCCCAGCGAATACGCGCCGCTGTCGGGCAAGCTGGTGGCCGAATTCGTACACGAAGCGGGTTACCCGCCCGGTGTATTCAATATGCTGTACGGCGACGGACCCACCATCGGCCCGGTGCTCAGCAGCCACCCGGATGTGGACTTCATCTCATTCACCGGTTCGACAGCTGCCGGCATTTCGGTGGCCAAGAACGCCGCCGATTCGGTCAAGCGCGTGGTGCAGGAGCTGGGTGGCAAATCGCCCAACATCGTGTTCGCCGACAGCAATTTAGACAAGGCCATTCGCTGGAGCGTGACCAAGTGCATGAGCAACACCGGCCAAAGCTGCAATGCCCCCACCCGCTTGCTGGTGGAGCGCAGCGTCTACGCCCAGGCCGTCGAGCTTGCCGCCAAGTACGGCGCAGAAGTTCCCGTCATCCGCGCATCCGACAAAGGCAAGGGCATTGGCCCACTGGCCAGCAAGCGGCAGTGGGACACGGTGCAGCGTTACATCCAGATCGCGCTGGACGAAGGCGCGCGCATGGTCTGTGGCGGCCTGGGCCGCCCGGTGGGCATGGACAAAGGTTTTTACGCACGCCCCACCATCTTTGCCGACGTGCACAACCAGATGCGCATCGCGCGCGAGGAAGTCTTCGGCCCGGTGCTGGTGATGATTCCGTTTGATACCGAAGCCGAGGCCATCGCCATCGGCAACGACACGCCCTACGGCCTGGCCGCTTACATCCAGTGCGCCGATGTGCCGCGCGCCAAGCGTGTGGCGCGGCGTCTACGCGCGGGCATGGTGTCGATCAACGGCCAGTGGCAGGACTACTGCTCACCCTTTGGTGGCTACAAACAAAGTGGCAATGGCCGCGAATGGGGACGCTTTGGCTTGCAGGATTACGTAGAGCTCAAGGTCATCAACTGCGCCAATTAAAAACAAAGCACACGGAGACAGCATGAAAATCACCGACGTAAAAACCTTCGTGGTCGGCAACCCGCCGCCCGGCTTTGGCGGACGCTACTTTGTGTTCATCAAGCTCGTGACGGACGCCGGCATCGAAGGCCTGGGCGAGGTCTACAACCTGCCCTACCACCCCAAGGTGGTTGAGCACATGGTGAGTGATGTAGTGGAGCGCTGCGTGGTCGGCAAAGATCCCTACGACATCGAGCGCATCTGGCGCAGCGTCTACGGCAGCGGCTTCATCCACCGCCCGGACATCAGCACCATGGGCATCCTGAGCGCGATCGAGATGGCCTGCTGGGACATCGTGGGCAAGGACGTGAACAAGCCCGTCTACAAACTGCTGGGCGGTCAGGTGCACGAGAAGCTGCGCAGCTACACCTACATCTACCCCAAAGAGGGCGACAAAACCAATGTGTACGCCGACCCGGTGCTGGCCGCCGAGCGCGCCGCCGAATACCTGAAGATGGGCTTTACCGCCCTCAAATTCGACCCGGCCGGCCCTTACACGGTCTACGACGGACGCCAGTTGTCGCTGACCGAGCTGGACCGCTCCGAGACCTTTTGCCGTCTGCTGCGCGAAGCGGTGGGCAACAAGGCCGACCTGCTATTCGGCACCCACGGCCAAATGACTGCTGCCGGTGCCCTGCGCCTGGCGCGCCGCCTGGAGCCTTATGACCCGATGTGGCTGGAAGAGCCCGTACCGCCGGACAACCAGCGCGAGATGGGCAAAGTGGCGCGCGGCACCACCATCCCCATAGCCTGCGGCGAGCGCCTGGCGACCAAATGGGAATTCCAGCGCGTGCTCGAAGAAGGCGCTGCCGCGATTCTGCAAATGAACCTGGGCCGGGTCGGCGGCATTCTGGAAGGCAAAAAGATCGCGTCCATGGCCGAAGCCTGCCATGTGCAAATCGCGCCGCACCTGTACTGCGGTCCGGTGGTGGGCGCAGCCAATATCCAGCTCGCCACTTGCAGCCCCAATTTCCTGATCCAGGAGAGCATCCTGGACTGGAGCGGCTTTCACACCGAGATTCTCAAGAAGCCCATCCAGTGGGAAAACGGCTACATCATTCCGCCCACCGCCCCCGGCCTGGGTGTGGAATTGGACGAAGACGTAGCCCGCGCCCATCCGTACACGGGCACCATGCTGCATCTGGATATGACGCACGAGCCTGCGGGGGTTTGAGGCACAGGTTTTAGCCAAGGCCGCTCACCCACGCGGATGGTGCTTGGCGTGCAGCTGCGCCAGGCG
>RFRO01000162.1 GCA_009924455.1 Betaproteobacteria bacterium | reverse complement strand
CGACCGATGCGCCTTGCGCCACTTGATGCGCAATCCATTCACCTCGCTCGCGCCAAGGCTTGAGCCAAGGTGCCGTCCAATCTATGTCGTTCAGGCCATGCGCCATGGCAAGGCTTCGCCAGACCGAAGAGGCTTGAGATCAGCCTCACCAAAGGGGTAGCTTTCTGGGGGTGTCCAAGATTCTCGCTTCAAGGTGATTTGGCCCTGGTTACGGGGCAAGCCATAAAAGTCGGCCCCGTTGAAACTTGCGAAGGCTTCCAATTGGTCCAATTTGCCCAAGCTGTCAAAGGCCTCGGCATACATTTCCATGGCGGCGTGTGCGGTGTAACAACCGGCACAGCCAGAGGCATGTTCTTTCAAATGCGCAGGGTGCGGTGCGCTGTCGGTGCCCAAGAAAAATTTGGCGCTGCCCGAGGTGGCCGCTTTGACCAAGGCCTGGCGATGGGTTTCGCGCTTGAGCACTGGCAAGCAGTAGTAGTGCGGTCGCACCCCCCCCAAAAAAATGGCATTGCGGTTGAACAGCAAATGGTGGGCGGTGATGGTGGCAGCGGTCGGGCCATCGGCCTGGGCCACAAATTGCGCCGCCTCTTGGGTGGTGATGTGTTCCAGCACAATTTTCAATTGCGGAAAGTCGCGCCGCAGGGGCAGCAAATGGCGCTCGATGAACACCGCCTCGCGGTCGAACAAATCCACCGACGGGTCGGTCACCTCGCCATGCACCAGCAACAACAGGCCATGGCGTTGCATGGCCTCCAAGGTGGCGACAATTTTGCGCAAATCGGTCACGCCCGCATCGCTGTGGGTGGTGGCCCCTGCCGGGTAGAGTTTGCAGGCCAGTACACCGGCATCTTTGGCCCGCGCGATTTCGTCGGGCGGCATGCGGTCGGTCAGGTACAGGCTCATCAAGGGCTGGAATGCAGCGCCGTGGGGCAAGGCGGCCATGATGCGCTCGCGATAGGCCATGGCCAATGCCGTGCTGGTGATGGGCGGTTTGAGGTTGGGCATGACCAAGGCGCGGGCAAATTGCGCCGCGGTATGGCCCACCACGGCTTGCAAGGCCGCGCCATCGCGCAAATGCACATGCCAGTCATCGGGTTGGATCAAGCTCAGAGTGGGGGTTGGGTGGTTGCTGGCGGTCATGCCGGCATTGTCCCATTGCACGCGACCCGCCAGGCCTGACCGTGCCCGTCAATCCTGGTCGGGGGAGTGCGCGGCCGTCTCGGCTTTGCATTGCAAAAACGACCACAGCGCCTGGGCTGCGGTTTTGGGATTGGCCGCGTTGGCGCGCGCCGGTTTGACGCGATACGCGCGCAACAGCATGGTCTGATCGGGGTGCGGCCACAGGTGGGAGGTGGCGCGCACCAGCAAATGCTCGCGCAACTCTTTGACCACCGCGCTGTGCGGCAAAAACGCCAGGCCATGTCCGGCCAAGGCCATGGCCTTCAAGCCCTCGGCCATATCGGTTTCATACACCCGGTCCAGGTGCATGGGCACGGGCGCGCTTTTGAGGATCAGGTCGACAATGCGACCCAGGTACGCCCCGGGTGCATAACCCAGGTAAGGCACATGGGCACTGGCGCTGCCCGGCAACTGGAACATGGGTTGCCCATCGGCCCTGGGCTTGGCGTAAGGGCCCATCACCTCTTGCCCGAGCTCGACCATTTCATAGCGGTCGGCATCGAGTTCGATCGGTTGCGAGGGGTGGTAGTAAGAGATCAGCAAATCACAATTTCCCTCGATCAGGTGCAACACCGCATCGTGCACATTCAGGGCGATCAGGCGGCTTTTGATCGGCCCAAATTCCTCGCGCAGGCTCGACACCCAGGCCGGGAAAAAGGTGAATGCCAGGGTGTGTGGCACGGCAAAGGCCATCACATCTTGCCCGGTTGAGGACTGGGCACGCAGCATGGCGCGGGTGCTGTTCAAAAATTGCAGCATGTCCAGCGCCTGCGCATACAAGGTCTCACCGGCGGCGGTCAAGCGCGTGGGGTAGGCCGAGCGGTCGACCAAATCGGCACCGGCCCAGGCCTCCAGCGACTGGATGCGGCGCGAAAACGCCGGTTGGGTGACGTGGCGCAACTGCGCCGAGCGGCTAAAGCTGCGCGTCTCGGCCAGGCTGACAAAGTCTTCCAACCACTTGGTTTCCATCAGGGCTCCGTGCGGTTCACGTGCTGCGGCCTTCTTGCACCGCGTGGCAAGCCACTTGTGCGCCACCGATGTTTAGCATCACCGGGCGCTCACTGCGGCAGCGTGCGTTGGCCAAGGGGCAACGGGGGTGAAAACTGCAACCGCTGGGCGGCTGCAAGGGGTTGGGTACCTCGCCTTGCACCGGCGTGCGCTCGCGACCGTGGTCGCGCATGCGCGGTATCGCATCGATCAGCATGCGTGTGTACGGGTGGCTCGGCTGCGCAAACAAACGCCGCGTGGGCGCCACCTCGACCAAGCGGCCCAGGTACATCACCCCCACTTGGTCGCTGACATGGCGCACCACCGCCAGGTTGTGCGAGATGAACAAATAGGTCAGGCCACGGGCGCGCTGCAAGTCGCCCATCAGGTTGAGCACCTGCGCCTGCACGCTCACATCGAGCGCCGAGGTGGGCTCGTCACACACCAAAAATTCGGGCGCGGTGGCCAAGGCCCGGGCGATGGAGATGCGCTGGCGCTGCCCACCTGAGAACTGGTGCGGGTATTTGCCCAAATCGGCCGCTCCCAATCCCACCGATTGCAACAAACCCACCACCGCCTCTTGCGCGGCGGCCCGCGTGGGGGCCAAGGCATGCTCTAGCAGCGGCTCGGCCACCACATCGCCCACCGTCCAGCGCGGGTTGAGGCTGGCATAGGGGTCTTGAAAAATCATTTGAATGCGGCGACGCAAAGCCAGCGCATCGCGCCCGCCAAAGGCGGCATGTGCGTCCTGGCCGTCAAACTGCACCTGGCCACGGGTGGGCTGGTACAAGCCCACCAGCAAACGCGCCACCGTGCTTTTGCCGCAACCCGACTCGCCCACCAAGGCCATGGTGTGCCCACGCGCAATGGCAAAGTCCACCCCGTCCACCGCATGCAGCCATTGGCGCGGTTGGCGCTCCAGCATCCGGTTGAGCCATGGAGCGGACACATCAAAGTGGCGGGCCAGGTCTCGCACCTGCACCAGGGGCGCAATGGCTTGTGGCTGCACCGCACTGGCGCAGGCCTGTGTTTCGTCCCTGACCCAGGCCATGCCCCCATGGGGCTTTCGCAGCGCAGCGATAGCGCTCGGGCTTTGGTCAAGGCCCGGCGCTGCTGCCAAGGCCGCTGCGTCGATCAACCAGCACGCGGCCAAGCCCTGGCCCACCGCCTGCAACTCGGGGCGTTGCCGGGCACAACGCGGCAGGGCGTGGGCGCAACGCGGGTGGTAGGCGCAACCCGTGGGAATGGCGTTCAGGCGCGGCATGCTGCCGTCGATCTGGTGCAAGCGGTCGTTGTCGCCGTCGATGTCGGGGATAGAGGCCATCAAGCCAGCGCTGTAGGGGTGGGCACTGCGGTGGATGACCGCATCGACCGGGCCGATTTCGGCCATCCGGCCGGCGTACATCACGGCAACGCGGTCACAGGTTTCGGCGATCACGCCCATGTCATGGGTGATCAGCACCACGGCCGCGCCGCGCTCGCGGCACAGCCTCTTGAGCAGGCCAATGATTTGCGCCTGCACCGACACATCGAGCGCCGTGGTGGGCTCGTCGGCCACGATCAAACGCGGCTCGGCCGCCAGCGCCAGCGCAATCACCACCCGCTGGCGCATGCCGCCGGAAAACTGGTGTGGGTAGTGGTCGAGCCGCTCACGGGCGGCGGCAATGCCGGTTTCTTGCAACAAGGCCACGGCGCGTTCGCGCGCCTCATGGGCGCTGACAGGCAAATGGGCTTGGATGGTCTCGACCAATTGCTGGCCCACGCTGTACAAGGGGTTGAGCGAGGTCAGTGGGTCTTGAAAAATCGCGCCAATGTGGCGCCCGCGCAAGCGGCGCAGGCCTTCAGGGTCCAAGTTGTCGATGCGCTGACCGTCAAACCAAATGCCACCACTGGCGATGCGCCCGGGTGGCTCGAGCAACCCAATGATGGACGCGCCGGTGAGGGATTTGCCGGCACCCGACTCGCCCACCACGCCCAGCACCTCGCC
>RFRO01000161.1 GCA_009924455.1 Betaproteobacteria bacterium | reverse complement strand
CCGAGTTGGAACGCTGGAAGGCCGAGCCCCAGCCGTGCGTCGCCTGGCCATACAGCGCCCCGCCCGTGGCCGGGAAAAGCCGGTTGAATTCCACCGGACTGGTGCGCACCACTGGCGGCTGCGCCAGATCCAAGGTCAGGCCACATTGCCGCAAAAGGTCTTGGGTTCGTGTTTGGCATAGCTGCAGATCTTCCGCTTGAAGCAAATCGGTATCGCCCACGGCCGGCGCGTTGACCAGGCACAACAGGCGCTCAGGGCCATCAGGAACCTCGCCCAAGCCCCTGTCCTGCGCGCAGACGTAGACGGTGGGGCGCTGCGGCAGCGCACGGGCTTGGAAAATGTCGTCGAACTCCGCGCGGTAGTCGGACTGGAAAAACACGTTGTGCCGGTCCAAGGCGAAGCCGCTTGTCGGGATACAGGCCGACCAGGTCAGCGCCGAAAGCGAACGGGTGCGCGGCGGGCCGGGCACGGCATCACGAACGCCACCGCCCAATAAGCCCGTGCGCAAAGCAGCCACGTCGCCGTTGAACACCACTGCATCGGTTTCCAAGCGCAGATCATTCCCGCACTGCACAGCACGCACGGCGCCGCCCTGCACCTCGATGCGTTCGCACGGGGTGTTGAAATGGAACTGCACGCCACGCGCCTGCGCCAGGGTTTGCAGGTTGTGCACCAAGGCGTACATGCCGCCCCGGATGGCCCAGACGCCATCCATCTCGACCTGCGCAATCAGCATCAGCGTGGCCGGCGCCTCCCAGGGCGAGGAGCCGCAGTAGGTGGCGTAGCGGGCGAACAACTGGCGCATGCGCGGATCGCGGAAATGCCGCCCCAAGCTGTCCCACAAACTGCGCGTGGGACCCAAGCCCATCAGCACACCCAGGCCGCGCGCACCAAGACGACCTACCATCTGCGCCGCGTCGGGCGAGGGCGAGCGGATGAACGGGCCTTCGAGCTCGTCATAGACCCGGCGCGCAGTGGCGCAAAACTGCACAAAGCGATCGGCCTCAGCGGGACCTGCAAATTCGCGCACCGCGGCCACCGAGCGTTCCTGATCGGCGAACAAATCCAAGACCGAACCATCGCCCCAGGCGTGGCGGGCGATGACCGGCAAGGGGTCGATCTGCAATTGGGCTTCCAGCCGGGTTCCGACAGCCTGGTAGATCTGGTCGAAGATCCAGCGCATGGTGAAAACAGTCGGGCCGCTGTCGATTGGCGCGCCCCCGGCGTTCAGCTGCCGGATCTTGCCGCCGGCTTGTGGCGCAGCCTCTACGACGTGGACATCCATTCCGGCGTGCGCCAGACGCAAGGCGCTGACCAGACCGGCGATACCCGCTCCGACCACCACCACGCGCTGCGCCGCCATTTACGCCGCCACCAGGTGGGCCTGCCTGTCCAAGCCAAAGTTCAAGGCTTTGCCCTCCCAGACGCCCTCAAAGAACAGCACCCGCATGCGGACAAACATCGACTCGGAGAAAAAACCGTTGCGGTAGGTTGCGGCAATCGCCTTGCTGTGGGCACCGCTGCGCGCGTACGCATCCATCGCGCCGGTGTTGCGCCAGATGCTGAAAGTGCATTGCCGTAACAGCGGCGCCTCGCCCAAGCCCATGGCCACCAGACACCCTTCGGCGTGGGGCAACTGGGCCTGTGCAGCAGGTGCCATGCGCCAGAAGGCGGGCGCCTTGGTGGGCAGGATGCTGGCGCGGGTGATGGCCGCGACCAGACCGCCTTGGGCCTGCGCGCTGTCCGGCGTACCGGCTTGCGGGGTCCAGCTGACACCGTCCCATGCACCACGGCTGGACTGGATGCCAAACAAACCGAAACACAACTCCCGCGCCCGGCTGCGGTATTGCGCAAACACCGGCCCGTCACAAAAAGCCTGTGCATCGGCCAAGGTGTCAAAGACACACACCAATCCCTGGTGGCTGGCGCTGGGGCGCAGGCCGAAGCCACCCGCGTGACCGCTGCCCATGACTTTGGCAAAGCGCAAGCCGGGCACCGCGCCCAGGCTGCCACCGCCCTGCGCGATGCGCAACCAACCCCATAGGCGGTGCTCTTTCAGGAGATCGACCAACGCAACCAGAACGGTTGCGCCGGCCGGTAGGGACGAGGGCTGTGGAGCAGGCACAGGCTTACTCCCGGCTGAGAAATCTCAGCCTTTCTTTTTGGCGCTGGGCTGGTCTTCGACTAGCTTGGCGGGGGCCGGTTCGGCGGGCTTGGCCAGCTCAGGGAAATCCTTGAGCATGGACTGGCCGTTGAGCGGCTTGTAAGCACCCTGGTGGCAAGTAGCGCAATTGACCTTGGCCACGTCACCCGTTGCACCCAAACGCTCGCCAGGGAACGTCGCGGTCAAGGGTTCCATGTAGTCCACGTTCAGATCACGCGCCATGCGGATGCCATGCCAGGCCGTCGCGCGCTGGGGCGGATTGTTGGTCCAGCTGGAGAACGACTGGGTGTTGTGGCAGTAGGTGCAGTTCACGCCCAGGCTCTGTGACATGTGGGTCATCAGGCTGTAAGTCCATTCCGCTTCCTTGATGGAGTGGCGGTTGGTACCCGGGAGCGCTTTGGTACCGTTGACACGGATGTCCAGACTGCCCAGCAGGTACGGTGTGAACGGATCGCTGGGCAGCGAGGCAGAGCCGACGCTGGCTGCTGCCAGGTTTTGGCCGGCGCGATCGCCCAGGAAGTCGGCGTGCAGGTCTTGCGGCTCCTCCTTGAACCAGATCTTTGCGGGTACCGGTTGACCGCGGTGGCAGGTGTAACAGGTGACACCGGTCTCCGCGACGTGGGGCTTCCAGTCGGCATTGACGTGTTGGGTCATCTGCACCATGCGCCGCGCAACGACTTTAGTGTACTTTTCATCGGCTGCAAAGTTGGCCGGGTTGTGGCAGTAGGTGCAGCCTTGTTCGGGTGCGACCCAGCTGGTGATGGAGACCATCAGGCGGTTGAACTGGGCGACGCTCAGGTTACCCAGCACCTGCACATTCTGGTAGGTCTTGCCGGCGGTGGGTCCATCGGTAGACGCTGCTGGCAGCGACACCGGAATCTCGTTGGCCATGGTGCGCGCGTCCAGGATCCGGTCGTTGTAAACCTGGACCATGCCGGTGCCACGGTAGCCGTGTTGCACGCTGGTGGGCGAAGGACGCTCGCATGCGGTCAAGACCACGGCTGCGCCAACGAGCGCGAGGCGAAGGAGGAAGTTGGAGTAGTTCATGGTTTGACAGCGCTCAGGGTTGCGGGGTCCACCACCGCCGGGAAGACAGCCGGGTAGCTGGGTGCCACACCGTGTTTGACTGCCCAGAGGTACCAGTTGTCGACCACCGTGCCGGTCAACAGAATGCCGATGCCGCCCACCAGCGGGCACAGCACAGCAAACCACCAGGCCCAGCGGTGAATGGATTCCATGGTGGCGTTAAAGCCCATGGTCCAACGCCAGAACAAGGCGGCGCGCTCGGAGGCCGTGCCCCGGTCGGCGATTTGCTCGATTTCGCGCTCACCACCGAAGCGGCTGACCGCCAGGATGGTTGCGCCATGCATGGCGAACAGCAGCACCGATCCGTACAAGAACACGATCGACAGCGCGTGGAAGGGGTTGTAGAACA
Source organism: Betaproteobacteria bacterium (assembly GCA_009924455.1). Classification (GTDB taxonomy): domain Bacteria; phylum Pseudomonadota; class Gammaproteobacteria; order Burkholderiales; family Burkholderiaceae_C; genus Allorhodoferax. The sequence goes on along the minus strand of RFRO01000161.1, from coordinate 599 downwards.
GGTTGCCGTAGCGCAGCGAGAAGGCCGCCGTCCAGTCCAGGTGCGGGAAGATGCCGAAGGGCACGGCCTCAGACCAGGAGCCCATCAGAATGGGACGGAAAAAACCCAAAACCAGGTACAACCAAATCGCTGCTGCAAAAGCCCATGGAATATGCGTTCCCATGCCCAGCTCGCGGGCGCGGCGGTAGGTGCGCACCCACCACAAGAACATCGACGCCGTCAGGAAAGCACCCGTGAGCAACCACCAGCCGCCCTGGTTCATGGGCGGGATGCTGAGGCCGTAAGCCGGTGCCGGCGGCTCCAATGCCAGCCAGAACAACTGGCGCACAAACTGGATCGGGTCCCAGTTGACGGAGGCCAGCATGTTGAAGCCGATGATGTTGAAGGCCAAAGTACCCAGGATGAGCGAAGCCACGCCCAGACCGCCGAGGTAGATCGGCCCGATTTGTGCGTTGCCGAGCAGACCGGCCCAGTAAACGATGAGCGGCTCGCCGGTGCGCGGGCTGTTGCCATGGCCCAGTTCGACACCGTGGTGCGTGGGGCCAACGGCTTGCACCGTGGTGAAAAGATTTTGGTATTGCGCCATGTCGTGTCCCCTT
>RFRO01000017.1 GCA_009924455.1 Betaproteobacteria bacterium | reverse complement strand
GAAAACGCCAAAACCGCACGTGCTTACCTCAAACGCATCGACGCGGTGCATCCGCTGTGCGTTCCGATACAGGCGATGCACATCACCGAACTGCCGCGTGAAGTCCACAAAAAAGGCGATCACGACGGCAGCTTTGACGCGCGTCACCTGCTGGCGCCTGCCCTGCAGGGGCACGACATGGGGCTTCTCAGCGAGGCCGGCATGCCCGCCATTGCCGATCCGGGAAGCTCGGTGGTCCGCGCCGCGCACGACCTGGAGTTGGCCGTGGTGCCGCTGGTGGGACCCATGTCGCTGATGCTGGCACTTGCCGCCAGTGGCATGAACGGGCAGGACTTTGCCTTTGTGGGCTACATACCCAGCGGCCCTGCCGAGCGGGTTGCGCGCATCCGGGCGCTGGAGGCGCAGGCGCTGGGGCGCGGTCAAACCCAGCTGCTGATTGAGACACCCTACCGCAATCCCGCCCTTTTGGCCAGCTTGCTGCAAACCCTGGGGCCTGACACGCGGCTGGCCACGGCCAGCGGGCTGGGTATGCCGGGGGAAACATGCCGCAGCGCCAGCGTCAAAACCTGGCGCGCCAAAGGCTGGACGTGCGACAAAAGCACGCCCACCGTGTTTGCGATCGGGCGCTAGGCCCGCCGGGTGTCAGCGCAAGTGCGCGGGGTTACGCAAGCTGGTGGCAATCGCCTGGCCCATGGACGCACCGAAACGCTTGACCAAGCGCTCAGCCACGTTGTCGCGGTGGGTGTAATCGATCAGCTCTTCAGCCTTGACCACCTCACGCGCCACGTAATCCAGATTGGCCAACTGGTCCGCCAAGCCGAGCTTCACCGCCTGGTCGCCGGTCCAGAACAAGCCGCTGAACATCTCCGGCGTTTCTTTCAAGCGCTTGCCCCGCCCGGCGCGCACCGCACCAATGAATTGCTGGTGTATGGCGTCCAGCATGCCCTGCGCAAACTGCTTTTGTTTATCGGTCACGGGGCTGAAGGGGTCGAGAATGCCCTTGTTTTCTCCGGCGGTCATCAGTCTGCGCTCCACACCCAGCTTCTCCATCAGACCGGTAAACCCAAATCCGTCCATCAGCACGCCCACACTGCCCACGATGCTGGCCTTGTCCACAAATATCTGATCGGCAGCCACCGCGATGTAGTACGCCGCTGAGGCGCAGCTGTCTTCCACCACGGCGTAAACCGGCTTTTTATAGAGGGCCTTGAGACGGTAAATCTCATCGTTGATGATGCCCGCCTGCACCGGGCTGCCACCCGGCGAGTTGATCAACAAGACCACGGCTTGCGCACCCTCGTCCTCGAAGGCGCTGCGCATGGCCGCCACCACCGTGTCGGCGCTGGCCTCTGACTCCGATGAAATTTCGCCTTTGATTTCCACGACCGCGGTGTGCGGGCGGGTCACATCGGTGGGCGTCACGCCGTGGCGCAGGCCAAACCAGGTCAGCGTCACAAAGAACAGCAACCACGCCAACCGCAATCCATTGCGCCAGCGGCGCGCCTGGCGTTGTTCGGCGAGGGCCGCCATCGCGATTTTTTCCAGGGCGCTGCGCTCCCAATTCGGCTCAGCTGCAGCATGCGTAGCGCTGCGGGGCGAAGCGGGCTCCGCAGGTTCAAGGGGTTCGGTCATGGGTCAGGGGAAGGAAGAACAAAGAAGAAGTATGACAGTGCGCGCAAATCGCTCACCCGTTGCGGGTAATCCAATCGTGCAACTGCGGCACCGAATGGACGATGCACAAAGGCCCCCACGCGGCAAATGCGTCTGGCGGATGCGCGCCGTACGTCACAGCCGCGCTGGCGCAGGCCGCGTTGCGCGCCAGTTCCAGGTCGTGGGTGGTGTCGCCCACCATCAAGGTGCGCGCCGGCTCCACTGCCAGTTCGTCGAAGATCTCGTGCAGCATTTGCGGATGGGGCTTGCCGCGCGTCTGATCGGCGGTGCGCGTCGTATCAAACATGCCTTGCAGGGCCACGTTTTTCAGAGCTTCATCCAGGCCGCGCCGGCTTTTGCCCGTGGCCACGGCCAGCAAATAACCGCGCTGGCGCAGGCTGTGCAACATGTCCAAGGCGCCCGGGAACAGCGACAAGCTGTGCTGCTGGGCAAAGTAATGGTGGCGGTAGCGATCGGCCAGCAGCGCGTGTTTCTCGGGCGGCACGTCGGGCGCCGCGTGGGCCAGGGCTTGCATCAGACCCAAGCCAATCACATGCGAGGCGGCCTCGGTGCTGGGAACCGTGCCACCCACATCGGCAACCGCCTGTTGGATGCAGCTGGCAATCAGGGCGGTGGAATCCGACAGGGTTCCATCCCAATCAAAAGCAATCAGGTCGAAGCGGCGGGCGGGGGTTGGCGTGTTCATGGCGTGGGGCTGGTATCGGGAACATCCGCGCCGCTTGCGGGCAGCGCGTGCGGAAGCTGGGCAAATAGAAATGCCATCAAATCGGCGGGCACGCCCGCCTCCAGGTGCATGGGCGCGTTGCTCACCGGGTGGCGGCATTGCAATCGCCACGCATGCAAAAACATGCGCTTCAAGGGAACACCCTCCGCACCGCGTGCCAAGGCCTTGTTGTGTTCAAAGTCACCATATTTGTCGTCACCCACCAGCGGCATGCCCTCGGCCGCCAAATGCACGCGGATCTGGTGGGTACGCCCGGTTTTGATGGTGATTTCCAGCAGCGAGTAGGGTCGCACACCCGGCGCCAAATCACGCGAGGCAGCACGAACTTTGACCAGGGTGAGCGAGGGCATGGCGTCGGGGTGGTCCGGCGCGACCACGCGCACCCGGCGCTCACCCTCGCCTTCTGTGTCTCCCGAACCCCCGACCAAAAACTTCTGCAAAGGCTTATCCAAAACCTTGCGGTTGAGCGGCCAACGTGCGCCCACCATGCCCAGATAGGTTTTACCGGTGCTGCGCTCACGGAACTGGTTTTGCAGGTTTTTGAGCGCGCTGCGCTTCTTGGCCACCAGCAAAATCCCGCTGGTCTCACGGTCTAAGCGGTGCACCAATTCCAGAAAGTCGGCCTGCGGTCGGGCCATGCGCAACTGCTCGATCACACCAAAGCTGATGCCCGAGCCGCCATGGACCGCCATGCCAGCCGGCTTGTTGATGACCAACAATTGTTCGTCCTCGAACAATACCGGCAGGCTTTTGCCTGCACTGGATTGGGCGTGCGTGGGCTGGGCCATGGTCTGTGCTTTGTCTGCGGCCTGTTGCGAGAGCCGCACCGGCGGCAAGCGCACCCTATCGCCCGACTGCACCCGGGTCGCGGCCTCGGCGCGCCCCTTGTTGACCCGGACTTCGCCGCTGCGGATGATGCGGTACACATGGGTTTTGGGCACGCCTTTGAGCTGGCGCATCAAAAAATTGTCCAGGCGCTGGCCTGCAGATTCGGCATCCACCGTGAGCATGTTCACCTGTGCGGGAGCGGAAAGTGGCGTGCCCCCTATAATGTGTTTCACTAGTGTCGTGCAGTAAGTGGTTGATTTGTCTGGAGTTTAGTCCACACCCCACCCAACGCCCCGCTAGCAGGTTGATGCCGCCGATTGGTTGAGCAGGTAAACCCGGGCGCCAGATGCGCCTCGGTGACCCGCCGTCCGTCCGGTTGGGCTGATGCGTTGAACCCAAGTAACGGAATACCCCCATCCCGCAGACCTTTTATGCTGCGGGCGGAATGAAACGAGATGTTTGTGTTGTTGTGCCCGATATTGTTGTCCCGGTCATCTGAGCCCGGGAAATCGCACCAAAGCGTTGGCGAAGTCTTCGCCACGACACACACGCCTTCCCTCGTCCCACTCCACGCGCCTACGCCTTGATGCCTTTGTAGGCAACCAGGCTCTCCGGCAATTCCTCCTCGGTTCGTGCGTTAGTTCAGGCATCGTTTGCCCGTATCGGGCATGTGAGTTTGAATTGAGAAGGATGCAACCATGAAACGGATGCTGATTAACGCCACCCAGGCGGAAGAACGCCGCTTGGCGATTGTGGATGGACAGAAACTGCTCGACTACGAGATCGAGATCGAAGGGCGCGAACAGCGCAAAGGCAATATTTACAAGGCGGTGGTCACCCGCGTTGAACCCTCGCTGGAGGCCTGCTTTGTCGACTACGGCGAAGACCGCCACGGCTTTTTGCCTTTCAAGGAAATCTCCCGGCAGTATTTCAAAGAAGGTGTCGCGGTCAACCAGGCGCGCATCCAGGACGTGATCCGCGAAGGCCAGGAACTGCTGGTCCAGGTAGAAAAAGAAGAGCGCGGCAACAAAGGCGCGGCGCTGACCACGTATGTGTCGCTGGCCGGGCGCTACGTGGTGCTCATGCCCAACAACCCGCGCGGCGGCGGCGTGAGCCGGCGCATCGAGGGCGAAGACCGCAGCGACTTGAAAGAAGCGCTGGACCAGCTCGAATACCCCAACGGCATGAGCATCATCGCCCGCACCGCCGGCATCGGTCGCAGCGCGCCCGAGCTCCAATGGGATTTGAACTACCTGCTGAAATTGTGGGCAGCCATCGACGGTGCGTCCAAAGGCGGCAAAGGCGCATTCTTGATTTACCAGGAATCCAGCCTGGTCATCCGCGCCATCCGTGACTACTTCAACCACGACATCGGCGACATCCTGATCGACACCGACGACGTGTACGACCAGGCGCAGCAGTTCATGGCCCACGTCATGCCCGAGCATGCCGCACGGGTCAAGCGCTACCGCGACGACGCGCCGCTGTTTTCCCGCTTCCAAATTGAACACCAGATTGAGTCGGCCTACGCCCGCACCGTGAACCTGCCTTCCGGCGGCGCCATCGTGATCGACCACACCGAAGCGCTGGTCAGCGTGGACGTCAACTCCGCACGCGCCATCAAAGGCGGCGATATCGAAGAAACCGCCACCCGCACCAACCTGGAAGCCGCCGACGAAGTGGCGCGCCAGATGCGCTTGCGCGACCTGGGCGGCCTGATCGTGATCGACTTTATTGACATGGACGAGAGCCGCAACCGCCGCGAGGTCGAGAGCCGCCTGCGCGACGCCTTGCGCCAGGACCGTGCCCGCGTGCAGTTCGGCACCATCAGCAAATTCGGTCTGATGGAAATGAGCCGCCAGCGTCTGCGCCCTGCTCTTTCCGAAGGTGCTTCCATTCCCTGCCCGCGTTGCGGCGGCTCGGGCCACATCCGCGACACCGAATCCAGCGCCCTGCAAATCCTGCGCATCATCCAGGAGGAGTCACTCAAGGACAACACCGCATCCGTGCTGTGCCAGGTGCCCGTCGAAGTCGCCTCATTCCTGCTCAACGAAAAGCGCACCGAAATCGCCAAGATTGAGCTCAAGCAGCGCATCAACGTGTTGATGGTTCCCAACAAGACGCTGGAAACGCCGAACTACCGGCTCGAGCGCCTCAAGCACGACGACCCGCGCCTGGACAACATCGAAGCCAGCTACAAGATGGCGGACGAGATCGAAGACCCCACCGCCTTCACCCGCCGCTCGCAAGAACCGACCAACAAGCAAACCCCGGTCATCAAAGGTGTTTTGCCCGATGCGCCAGCACCGCAAGCCGCACCGCGCGCCGAGGCAGCCCCGCAGCCCGCAGCAGCAGCCAAACCGGCGCCGGCGGCACGCGCGCCTTTGCCTGCTGCGCCAGCCCCGGCTGCGGCCTCCGGCGGCATGTTCGGTTGGATCAAGCGCCTATTCGGCGCTGACACCCCCACCGAGGCACCTGCCGCTGCACCGGTAGCCAAACGCAACGAATCCGAGCGCAAAGAAGGCGCCCAACGCGGACCCCGCCCGAGCGATCGCAGCGGCGAACGCGCAGCGGATACCGGCGACCGGGACGGACAACGCAATGGGCGCGGCGGACGCGGCGGGCGCGGATCACGCAACAGCCGTGGCACGTCCAACGGCGAAGGCATGGACGCCAACGGCAATGCGCCGCAAGCCGAGCGCGACGAGAACAGCCCAGGCAATCGTCCACCGCGGGAACGCGGCGAACGCACACCCCGTGGCGAGCGCAGCGGCCGCGGCCCGCGCAATGGCCCCCGCGCTGATGCCGGCCAGGAACCCGGCCTCAACAGCAGCAACACGCAAGATGCGGGTGGCGAAGGCCAACGCCCGCAAGGCGAGGAACGCGCAGGCACACGCGATGACGACGGCGGACAGCGCCGGGGCAACGGCCGCGGCCAGCGCCGTGGGCCGCGCCGCCAGGATGGCGATGCTCCGGCGGATGGTCAATCCCCACTGCAAGAAGCAGCAGGGACCAATACCCTTGCACAAGCCGATTCCGGCGCCGACCACCATGGCGCAACAAGCGGCGATGACATGGGACGTGAACGCGAGCGCGCCGAGAACGGCGAACCGCGTGAGCGCCGCAGCCGCGACCGCTATGGACGCGACCGCGGCTCGCGCGGCGAGCGGCCCCAGCGCAACGCCGCCGATATGGGCGAGAGCCTGATGGCCATGGTGCCCGATGCCGCTCCCGCCAGTGACGTGCGCACCGAAGCGCCAGCGCAAAGTGAACCTTCCGCGCCGGTTGCCACCGATGCAGCGCCCGCTCGTGAGAACGCCGCTGCGACTGTGTCAAGCCCCGCACGTGCAACCGGTATGCCCGCCCTGCAGCCTTTCGCGCTGCCTCTGGACACCCTGGCAGCAGTGGCAGAAAACGCCGGACTGCAGTGGGTCAACTCCAACCCCGAGCTGGTAGCCCGCGCGCAGGCGGCGATTGCGGCCACCGTGCCACCAGTGCGCCAGCCCCGCGAACGCCCGGCACCCGTGCCGGTAAGCGCCGAGCCGCTGATCCTGGTGGAAACCCGCCGCGATCTGGCCCAGATGCATCTGGCCATCGAAGAAGCCGCAGCGCCCCGCACAGCGGCGTAAACGGAATGCGCTGAAACACGCGCAGCAAAAAGGCCGCGAGGGGTACACCCTTCGCGGCCTTTTTTTGTCTGCCCTTTCACCGGGCCGCAATGCCATCAGCGGCGCGCGCGCTGTTCCTGGATACGCTGTAGCTGGCTGAGCGCCTCGCGCTGCAAGGGAACACTTTGCAGGCCGGCGCTGGCCTGTTTGAAGAAATGCTCCGCTTTGCCCCACAGCGACATGCGCAGGCACATGGCACCGGCCAGGTATTGCAGCAAAGGATTACGTGGGTTGGCCATTTGCGCGTTCTCGATACGTGCCAGCCAGACGCTGTCTGGCGCGGCATCCGCTTGGCCGAAACCGGCCTCCAAAATTTGCACCAGCCGCACCTGCTGATCGGCGTTCAACGGGCTGCCGTTTTGCAAAAAGGCGTTCCACAGCGGCAGCAGCCAGGCACGTGAACGGGCGCCATCGCCCCCCAAATCGAGTAGACGCTGGGCGCCCAGCAGCGCCACAGAGGGCGCTTCTTTTTCCTGCGGCTCCAAGCGGGCCCAGGCTTGCTCTAACTGCTGCGCATCCCGCGGCGCGCGCAGCAGCTCGACCGCGAGTGCCTGGGAAATGTTTTCGCCCGTAGCACCCCGAAAAGCCTTGTGCTTGATGAGCTGGCGCACGGTGACCAGGGCTTCCAGGTTTTCGCCGGCCAGTCTGGCCGTACGGAAGCGCAAGCGCAAACTCGCAGCGCGGCGCATCGCGCCCTGGCTGAGCTGCTGCCACCAGGCCCGCGCACCGGCGGCGTCGTTGTCGTCCAGGGCCCAGCGCGTGGCGCGCAACAGCAATCCGTCCAGCGCATCCGTCGCACGGCGCCGGCGCAAGGTTTGCAATGCGGTCTGCAGATGCTCCTCCCGCGCTGCCTGCTTTTGCAGGGCATGCTGGGCTTCAGCCCCCAGCATATGGATGGCCGCAAAAACCGTCTCCGCTTGCCGCGCGGGATCATCTTGACCGGCCTCCATCAAGGCGCGCTGCAATTTGTCCGCCGCCAGCAGGCTCTCGCTGGCACGCACATAACGGCCACCCGCCAAGCTGAAAAGCGCATCCACCAAATGGCCTTGCACCGCCCGCTCGCGTTGCAGCGCACGCCAGCGCCGGGCTTGTTCGGGCAAACCACCCAGTGTGGATACGGTGCCCAAAACGAAGTGGGCCACCACAAAGGCCACCACCAGCGCGAGAAGGACCAAATTCAGGGATACGTCAACGCGGTAAGGCGGCCAGAACACCGTGACGGTGCCCGGGTTGGTGCTGGCAAACAGCGCCGCACCGGCCGCTACCGCAAACAGAACCAATAACCAAATAACGACGCGCATGGCGCTTGCGCTAGTGTCCGGCCGCAGCCGCGGCGAGGGCTGCGAGGGTCTCGTCCACCCGGGGTTGCTCAAAGGCACCGAACTCGGCTTGCATGTGTTTAACCAGGGCCAAGGCGGTTTGCGTCGAGCGCGCGCCGGGGTCGAAGTAGCGCCCGATGGTTGCCGCCGACAGCTTCAAATCTGCACGCACCGCATCAACCTGGCGCGCCAACAAGCCGAGTCGCGCATTGAGAACGCGCAGCTTCAGGTTCTCGCGCACAAAAAATGACTGCTCCGGCGACAGCAACGCCGCTTGCGGATCATTGATGCGGCTCACCCGCACCAAGTCTTTCAGCGCGGTCTTCACCGACTGCACCAGCCGCTCGCCCCATTGCACAACAGCCTCGGTCGGGGTACGCGCCAACGTGGGCTTGTCCAGCACTTTGGGCGGGGGCGCGTTGGCCAGGGGAAGGTCATCAATCAACAGTGCCAGTTCGTCCATCTTCACGAGCAATGCCGGGGTGTCCGTAAGCGTCATACCTTTGATGCGCGCCAAGTCCTTGGCGACCGCCCGCTGCACCCGGGCCAAGCGCGGCTGCGCGGCGCGCGTGAGGCGCACGTCGACCGCCTGCAACGTGAGCACGATGGGCTCCGTGCTGCCGGTTAACTGGGCCTGCTGCTGGGCCAAGGCCAGCGCGGACTCCATGTCCACTAGCAAGTTCTCGTCGCGGGCGCGCGACAGGCTTTGCATCAGCTCTTCCAACTGGCTGCGCTGCAAAGCCACTTCGGCCAACCGTTGATCGAACAAGGCGACCTTGGCCGCGCTGTCCACTGCCACTTCCTGCGCCTGGCGTGCGGTGACCAGCGCCTGGCTGGCACTCAAGCCGGCCTCCGAACTCTGGCGGGCCAATTGGGTCTGGATGTTGTCGAGCTTTTGCCACAGCAAAGCGCTGGAGCCCAAAGCCAAGGCCAGCACAACCCATACGCCAAACCGCAATCCGCGCTGCCATGCGGTGGGCCGGCCCTCCAACGGGGGGGATTCTGGGCTAATCATGGAATCGATTCTATCGACGCAAGCACATCGGCCAGCCCCGGACGCGTGAGGCGCACGCTGCCAAAGCCCGCATCACGCGCCGCCTTGGCGATCCGCGGGTGGGTGGCAAGCGCCACGCTGCCAGACCAACCGGGCTGCGCGGACTCTGCGACCTCGAGCCCGGGCGCCGGGGCGCGGTGCATGAGGGTCTGCAAATGCGCGACGCATTCCGAACTGCTGAACAACCAGATCGCGCCGCCGTCGCGCGCCCGGGCTGCCTGCGCATAGTCCGCATCCGTCCAAAGCGGCGCGCCACGCTGGTATGCCAGCAGCCAATCGACACTGCCGCCAGCCGACTGCACCTGCTCAGCCAGCCATTCGCGGCCGATCCCGTTGGGTGGGCTGGGGGATCGACCGGGCGTAGAGACAGGCACGGGGGCAGCGCGCCCGCCACGCACCACCAACAGCCTGAAACCCTTTCCGACCTGGGGCCGCACCTGTTCCCAAAGGGACTCCGAATCAAATTGTTCGGCCTGCTCGGCCGGCGCGTCGATCAAATGGGACGGCACCGACGCGGCCTCCAAGGCCCTGGCACTGGCCGGGCCCGGTACCCAGGCGCGTACCGCATGCGCGTCCTGCGGCCAATGCACATCTGCCGGGCGCTGGGTGAAAAAAGCATCGATGGCGTTGGCGCTGACGAACATCAGGGCGTCCCACTGGGCCAATTGCGCCCAGGCGGTCTGCAAAGGCGTGAGGTCCGCTGCGGGAAGGATAGACAAACAGGGCAGCAACACAACCGGATGGCCAGCGGCCTGCAGCGCCTGCTGCCAGGACGCCGCCTGCGCGGCGGGGCGGGTAATGACGGTTCACTGCCCCGGCCCGACGCGGTCGCGCAGTTCCAGCGCCACGGCTTCGCCCAGGCGCACAGCGTCTTGCAGGGTGTGCACCGGTGCGGTGCCCGCGCTGCGAATCAGAGGAACCTTGCCTTCTGGGTCGCCCCAGGCGGCGCGCAAGGACAGGCTGCTGCCCTCCCAAACCGCAAAAGCAGCCAGCGGCATCGAACAACTGCCACCCATGATGCGGCTGACCGTGCGTTCCGCGCTGACCGCCAACATGGTCGGCATGTGGCCCAGCGGTGCCAAAGCAGCGTGCACATCGTCACGTTGTCCGTAGACCTCAATACCCAAGGCACCTTGGCCGGCGGCGGGCAGCATCTCTTCGGGTTCGAACACCGCGCGGATGCGACTTTCCAGTCCCAGGCGCTTCAGGCCGGCTGCAGCCAGAACAATGCCGTCGTACTGGTCTTCGTCGAGCTTTTTCAAGCGGGTGTCCAGGTTGCCGCGCAGGGGCTCGTAGCGCAAATCGGGGCGCAGCGCCTGCAACAGGGCCACACGGCGCAGGCTGGAGGTTCCCACCACGCCCCCCTTGGGCAAATCCTGGAGGGTGGCGTAACGGTTCGAAACCCAGGCGTCGCGCGGGTCTTCGCGCTCCATCACGCAGGCAATCGCGAAGCCTTCGGGCAACTCCATGGGTACGTCTTTGAGTGAATGCACCGCCAGATCAGCGCGCCCGTCTTCCAGCGCGGTCTCGAGTTCTTTGACGAACAAGCCTTTGCCGCCGACTTTGCTCAGGGTGCGGTCCAGAATCTGATCGCCTTTGGTGGTCATGCCCAACAGCGCACTGGCGTGTCCCAAAGCACCCAGGCGGGCTTGCAAATGTTCGGCTTGCCAGAGTGCCAAACGGCTCTCGCGGGTGGCGATGGTGAGGTGTCGCAAAGTCGTAACCTGTTGGTAATAGATCGGGAGATTAAAGCGCCGTGGGATGCTAGCATGAGCCGATGAGAACCTCAGCCCTTCCCCCTGGCGTTGCGGCGGCGCGCCGCAAAGACGATGAGCGACCCTTGATGGAAGACATCCGCCTGCTGGGCCGGATTTTGGGCGACGTGATCCGCGAGCAAGATGGGGTGGCAGCCTTTGAATTGGTGGAGCGGATTCGCAAGTTGTCGGTGGCCTTTCGACGCCATGCCGACCACGAAGCTGACCGGGCCTTGAAGAAGCTGCTCAAAGGCCTGAGCGCAGACCAAACCGTCAGCGTGATCCGCGCCTTCACCTACTTCAGCCATCTGGCCAATCTGGCCGAAGACCGTCACCAGATTCGCCGCCAGGCGCACGACGAGCGCGCCGGTGTGGCGCAAGAGGGCAGTCTCGAGCAGGCCATGGCCCATTTGCGTGCGGCCGGCATTGGCGGAAAAACCATTGCCAAGACGTTGGCGCACAGCTTTATCTCGCCGGTACTCACCGCCCACCCTACGGAGGTGCAGCGCAAAAGTATTTTGGATGCCGAGCGCGACATCGCCAAGCTGCTGACCGCGCGCGATGACATCCGCCTGCATGGCGCCGCCAGCCCCGGCGGCAAAGACGCGCTGACCCCACGCGAACTCGCGGCCAATGAAGCGCAAATACGCGCCCGGGTGATGCAACTCTGGCAAACCCGTTTGCTGCGTTACAGCAAGCTGACCGTGGCCGACGAGGTGGAAAACGCGCTCAGCTATTACGAATCGACTTTTTTGCGCGAAATTCCGAAGATCTACGCCGACATCGAGCAAACCTTGGGCCAGCCGGTGCCGCACAGTTTTTTGCGCATGGGCCAGTGGATCGGCGGCGACCGCGACGGCAACCCGAATGTGAGCGCGCAAACCCTGGAATACGCCTTGCGCCGCCAAAGCGAAGTGGTGCTGCGCCATTACCTGACCGAGGTGCATTTTCTGGGCAGCGAGTTGTCGGTGTCCGCTCTGCTGGCGCAGTGCAGCCCGCAGATGCAGGCGCTGGCCGAGCGCAGCCCGGACCGCAACGCGCACCGCGTGGACGAGCCCTACCGGCGCGCGCTGATCGGCATGTACGCGCGGCTGGCCGCGACCTTGCAGAACCTGACCGGCACCGAGGCCATGCGCCACGCCGTGGCCCCGCAAAACCCCTACACGCTGCCCGAGGAACTGGCTGACGATCTGCGCACCATCGAGCAGTCTTTGTACGCCCACCACGGCAGCGCCCTGACCACCCAGCGCCTGCGCCCGCTGATCCGGGCGGTCGAAGTATTCGGCTTTCACCTGGCTACGGTGGATTTGCGCCAGAGCTCGGACAAGCACGAGGCAGTAGTGGCCGAGCTGCTGCGCGCAGCCCGCATCACGCCCGACTACAGCGCCCTGGACGAAGCCGCAAAACGCGCGCTGCTGACGGGGCTGCTGAACGACGCGCGTGCACTGCGCGTGCACGGAACCGACTATTCGCCCCACGCGCAAAGCGAGCTGGCGATTTTTGAAATGGCGCGGCAGATGCGCCAACGCTTCGGCAACGAAGCGATACGCCACTACATCATCAGCCACACCGAAAGCGTGAGCGACTTGCTGGAAGTCTTGCTGCTGCAAAAAGAAGCCGGCCTGCTGCGCGGCACGCTGGACGCTGACGCGGTCTGCGACCTGATCGTGGTGCCGCTGTTTGAAACGATTGAGGACCTGCGCAACGCCGCGCCCATCATGCAGGCCTTCTACACCCTGCCCGGCATCGCTGACCTGGTGGAGCGCAGCGGCGCGGAGCAGGACATCATGCTGGGCTACTCCGACAGCAACAAAGACGGCGGCATCTTCACCAGCAACTGGGAGCTGTACCGGGCCGAAATTGCGCTGGTGGAGCTGTTTGATGAACTGGCCACGCAGCGCGCGCCGGTGCAACTGCGCATGTTCCACGGACGCGGCGGCACGGTGGGACGTGGCGGCGGCCCGAGCTACCAGGCTATCCTGGCGCAACCGCCGGGCACGGTGCGCGGCCAGATCCGTTTGACGGAGCAGGGCGAGGTCATCGGCTCCAAATACGCCAACCCGGCCATCGGGCGGCGCAACCTCGAGACGCTGGTTGCCGCCACGCTGGAGGCCACGCTGCTGCAAGCCACCAAACCGGCATCCAAGCGTTTTCTGGCAGCCGCAGCGCAACTGTCTGCGCACAGCATGGCCGCCTACCGCGCGCTGGTGTACGAGACCGAAGGCTTCAGCGACTACTTTTTCGGTGCCACGCCGCTGCGCGAAATCACCGAGCTCAACATCGGTTCGCGCCCCGCCTCGCGCAAAGCCAGCCAAGCGATCGAAGACCTGCGCGCGATTCCCTGGGGATTCAGCTGGGGCCAATGCCGCTTGACTTTGCCCGGGTGGTTTGGCTTCGGAGCGGCGGTACACGCCTTTGTGCACGGCGTCGATAACGCTGCTGAGGCCGCCCAGGTCAAAGAACGTACCGCGCTGCTTCAGACCATGCAAAAGCAATGGCCTTTCTTCCAGACGCTGCTATCGAATATGGACATGGTGATGGCCAAGAGCGACCTGGCGCTGGCCGCGCGCTACGCAGAACTGGTGCCCGACGCACGCTTGCGCAAGCGCATCTTTCACGCCATTGAAGCCGAATGGCACCGCACCGCTGACGCACTGGCGCTGATCACCGGCAACAAGCAGCGCCTGGCCGGCAACCCCGCGCTGCAGCGGTCCATCCACCACCGTTTTCCTTACATCGACCCCCTGCACCATTTGCAGGTCGAGCTGGTGCGGCGCTACCGGTCCGGCCAAACAGACGACCGGGTGCAGCGCGGCATCCATATTTCGATCAACGGGATTGCGGCAGGCCTGCGCAACACGGGCTGAGACTGCGGGCGGCGGACCGGAGGCCGCGCCTTAAAATTGCCCGATGACAAACCAACTCGACAAAAAGTCCCAAGCCTGGTCGGCGCTGTTCTCGGAACCGGTGAGCGAGTTGGTGCAGCGCTACACCTCCAGCGTCAACTTTGATAAGCGGCTGTGGCAGGCCGATATCGACGGCAGCCTGGCGCACGCGGGCATGTTGGCAGCGCAAGGCATCATCGGAGCGAAGGATCTGGCCGACATCGAGCGTGGTCTCGGGCAGATTGCCCATGAAATCCGCAGCGGGGAGTTCGAATGGAAGTTGGCACTGGAAGACGTACACCTGAATATTGAGGCGCGCCTGACCCAGTTGGTGGGCGACGCGGGCAAGCGCCTGCACACAGGCCGCTCCCGCAACGACCAGGTCGCCACCGACGTACGCCTGTGGCTGCGCGGCGAGATAGACACCATCTCCCAACTCTTGCAGGGCCTGCAAACCGCTTTGCTGAACCTGGCCGCGCAGCACACGCAAACCATCATGCCGGGCTTCACCCACCTGCAGGTGGCGCAGCCCGTGAGCTTCGCGCACCACCTGCTGGCTTATGTAGAGATGTTTTCGCGGGATGCCGAGCGCATGGCCGAGGTGCGGGCCCGCACCAACCGCCTGCCCCTAGGGTCTGCCGCGCTGGCCGGCACGAGCTACCCGCTGGACCGCGAACACGTCGCCCGTGCATTGGGCATGGTCGACGCACACGGCGTGCCACAGCTGTGCCGCAACAGCCTGGACGCGGTGAGCGACCGGGACTTCGCCATCGAGTTCACGTCGGCGGCCGCCTTGTGCATGGTCCATATCAGCCGCCTGAGCGAAGAGCTGGTGCTGTGGATGAGCCAGAACTTTGCCTTCATCGGGCTGGCCGACCGCTTTACCACCGGCAGTTCCATCATGCCGCAGAAGAAAAATCCGGACGTGCCCGAGCTGGCGCGGGGGAAGACCGGCCGCGTGGTCGGACACCTGATGGGGCTGATCACCTTGATGAAGGGTCAACCCCTGGCCTACAACAAAGACAACCAGGAAGACAAAGAACCCTTATTCGACACCGTGGACACGCTGCAGGACACGCTGCGCATCTTTGCCGAGATGATGGGCGGCGTCTCGGTCAAGGCCACCGCGATGGAGGCCGCCGCCGCACGCGGCTACGCCACCGCCACCGATCTGGCCGACTACCTGGTGAAGAAAGGCCTGCCCTTTCGCGATGCACATGAGGTCGTGGCCCACGCGGTCAAATCCGCACAAGAGTTGGGCATCGAGCTGTCCGCGCTCTCACTTGACGCCTTGCGCAGCTTCAACCCCTCCATCGGACCCGATGTTTTTGAGGTTCTGAGCCTGAAAGGCTCTCTGCAGGCCCGGAACACCGTAGGCGGAACCGCGCCGCAGCAGGTGCAACTGGAAATCGCGCGGCACCGGCAACGCTTGTTGTAACCGGCCGTCCCCCGCCCTCAGCCGCCCTTTCTGGGCGGCTATTTGCCAGAAATTTTCGCTTTGGCCCTTGAAGCAGCGTCGTCTGCCCTTATCATTAGCACTCGCGGAAGTTGAGTGCTAACAACGCACGGGCTTCCTCTTAGGCGAACGCCGTCCAGACCGGGCGGCACCCCATTTCTGTAACTTTTAGGAGATTCTTTATGAAACTGCGCCCCTTAGCAGACCGCGTGATCGTCAAGCGCGTCGAGAGCGAAACCAAAACCGCATCCGGCATCGTCATTCCTGACAACGCAGCTGAAAAGCCCGATCAAGGCGAAGTCCTGGCTGTGGGCCCCGGCAAGCGCAATGACAAAGGCGAATTGGCCGCCCTGACCGTCAAGGTCGGTGACCGCGTCCTGTTCGGCAAGTACAGCGGCCAGACCGTCAAGGTTGACGGCGATGAGCTGTTGGTCATGAAAGAAGACGATTTGTTCGCTGTGGTCGAGAAGTAATTTCTCCTGCAAACAATCTATTAACTAACTGAATCTGGAGTCCTGATATGGCAGCAAAAGACGTAATTTTCGGCGGCGAAGCCCGCGCACGCATGGTCGAGGGTGTGAACATCCTGGCCAACGCAGTCAAAGTAACCCTGGGCCCTAAAGGCCGCAACGTGGTGCTCGAGCGCTCCTTCGGCGCCCCCACCGTGACCAAGGACGGTGTGTCCGTGGCCAAAGAAATCGAGCTCAAAGACAAGCTGCAAAACATGGGCGCGCAGATGGTCAAGGAAGTTGCTTCCAAGACGTCTGACAACGCTGGCGACGGCACCACCACCGCCACCGTCTTGGCCCAAGCCATCGTGCGCGAAGGCATGAAGTACGTGGCCGCCGGCATGAACCCCATGGATTTGAAGCGCGGTATTGACAAGGCGGTTCACGCCCTGATCGAACAGCTGCAAAAAGCTTCCAAAGCCACCACCACCACCAAAGAAATCGCCCAAGTCGGATCGATCTCGGCCAACAGCGACTCCAGCATTGGCGACATCATCGCCAAGGCCATGGACAAAGTGGGCAAAGAAGGCGTGATCACCGTGGAAGACGGCAAATCGCTGGACAACGAACTCGATATCGTCGAAGGCATGCAGTTTGACCGCGGCTACCTGTCGCCCTACTTCATCAACAACCCCGAGAAGCAAGCCGCTTTGCTGGACAACCCGTTCGTGCTCTTGTACGACAAGAAAATCAGCAACATCCGCGACCTGCTGCCCACGCTGGAGCAAGTGGCCAAAGCCGGCCGTCCGCTGCTGATCATTGCTGAAGACGTCGAAGGCGAAGCCCTGGCGACTTTGGTGGTCAACACCATCCGTGGCATCTTGAAAGTGGTCGCCGTCAAAGCCCCTGGCTTCGGTGACCGCCGCAAAGCCATGCTGGAAGACATCGCCATCCTGACCGGCGGCAAAGTCATCGCCGAAGAAATCGGCCTGACCCTGGAAAAAGTCACCCTGGCTGATCTGGGCTCTGCCAAGCGCATCGAAGTCGGCAAAGAAAACACCATCATCATCGACGGTGCAGGTGCCGCCGCGGACATCGAAGCCCGCGTCAAGCAAATCCGCGTGCAAATCGAAGAGGCGACCAGCGACTACGACCGCGAAAAACTGCAAGAGCGCGTGGCCAAGCTGGCCGGCGGTGTGGCCGTGATCAAGGTCGGCGCGGCCACCGAAGTCGAAATGAAAGAGAAGAAAGCCCGTGTTGAAGACGCCCTGCACGCAACCCGCGCTGCGGTGGAAGAAGGCATCGTGGCCGGCGGTGGCGTGGCTCTGCTGCGCGCCCGTCAGGCCGCTGGCACCATCAAGGGTGACAACGCCGACCAGGAAGCCGGTATCAAGCTGGTGCTCAAGGCGATCGAGTCTCCGCTGCGCGAAATCGTTTACAACGCAGGCGGCGAGCCCTCTGTCGTGGTGAACGCGGTGATGGCCGGCAAAGGTAACTACGGCTTCAACGCCGCCAACGACACCTATGGCGACATGATCGAAATGGGTATTCTGGATCCCACCAAGGTGACCCGCACTGCACTGCAAAACGCGGCATCGGTGGCATCTTTGATGCTGACAACCGAAGCCATGATTGCTGAAGCCCCGAAAGAAGACGCTCCTATGGGCGGCGGCATGGGCGGCGGCGATATGGGCGGCATGGGTGGAATGGGCGGCATGGGTATGTAATCCCGGGCCGGTCTGCTGCGGGCCGCAAGGTCCGCATCACCGCACCACAAAAGCCCCGCAGGACACGCGTCCTGCGGGGCTTTTTTCATACCGCGATAAAAGTACAGGCATGTACGCGAAAGGTATATGAGCAATATATATGCCACCAATAGTTAGAATTTGGGCATGTATCGGCCATATATCCACATCCTGCTTCAGGCCTGCGCTACGGCCTTGGCCGTGGCTGCATTGGCAACCACCGCCTCGGCCACCGAAGGGCAACGGCCCCGAATCGGGCTGGTACTCGGGGGCGGCGGAGCCCGCGGGGCAGCGCATGTCGGTGTGCTGAAAAAGCTCCAGGAGCTGAAGATTCCGGTGGACTGCGTGGCAGGTACCAGCATGGGCGGACTGGTCGCTGGTGCCTTCAGTTCGGGGCTGTCACCTTCCGAGATGCAAATTGCCCTGAAAGAAGCCGACTGGCGCGACATGTTCAGCGACAGTGCCAGCTACGCCGACTTCACGCCCCGACTCAAGGGCTCCTCACAAAGCTATATCCCGGGCAGCGAGGGCGGTCTCAAAAACGGAACATTGCAATTTCCTTCGGCGGTACTCAGCGGACAAAAAATCAAATTCTTCATAGACCGCTTGGTGCGTGCCAATGCCGCGCCGCAACGGATTGAGGGCCAGCCCCTGCCGCTGGCGTTGGTGACCACCGACATCGTGACCGGTGCGACGCGGGTCTGGCGCAGCGGAGACCTGGCCACCCTGATGCGCGCCACCATGTCGGTGCCCGGCCTGATGGCGCCGGTGAAATACGAGGGGCTCAGC
Source organism: Betaproteobacteria bacterium (assembly GCA_009924455.1). Classification (GTDB taxonomy): domain Bacteria; phylum Pseudomonadota; class Gammaproteobacteria; order Burkholderiales; family Burkholderiaceae_C; genus Allorhodoferax. The sequence continues at coordinate 6,099 of RFRO01000017.1, read as the reverse complement.
CTGGTGGACGGCGGCCTGGTTGACAACGTGCCGATCGCGCAGGTGCAGCAGCTGTGTCAGCCCGACGTGGTGATCGCGGTCAACGTGGGATCGCCCCTGCTCAAGGCCGAAGACATCGATGCCTCACCACTGGCCGTGACCGGACAAATGATCAATTTGCTGACCGAGCAGAACGTGACTCAATCGCTCACGCGGTTGCGTCCCGGCGTGGATGTGTACATCCGGCCTGGCTTGGACGGCATTACAGCGGGCGATTTCGAGCGCAGCGAAGAGACCATTGCCCGGGGCTACGCGGCTGCAGCCGCCGCCGAGCCAGAATTGCGCCGCCTGGCCGCAAGCGAAGAGCAATATGCCGCATGGCAGCGCAGCGTCAGCCGCCAAGCCCTGCCTGACATCACGGTACAGGCCATCCACGCCACTGGCCTGCCACCGACGCAAGCCCAAGTGCTAACCGAGAAACTGGATACCAAGCCCGGCGCAACGCTGAGCGTGCAAACGCTGGAAAACGATTTACTCAAAGCCTACGGCGAGGGAAAGTACAGCAACGTGGCGTACCAACTGGTGCAGGAGTCCGATGCGACAGCCCTGAACATTGTCGCCACCGAAAAGCCATGGGGCCCCGACCTGGTGCGCGCCGGCGTCAACTTCTCCTGGGGCACCAGCGAAGAAGCCCGCTACAACATACGAGGGGCTTACCACCAAACGCGGCTGAACGAAGACGGCGGCGAGCTGCTGCTGACCGGGCAACTCGGCTCAGACAACGCCTTAGGTGCCGACTTCTACCAACCGCTTGACGCCGCCTCTGCGTGGTTTGTGCAGTCTCAGGGCTTTGTGGGAACCTATGCCGCCGATCTGTACCAAAACGGCACGGCGCAGGCGCGCTTCCGGGTGGATGTCGCCGAGATCAACGGCGGCCTGGGCCTGAACCTGGGACGCTACGGCGTTTTGAAATCCGGTCTGTTGCAGCGCCACCAAAGGGCAGAAACCACCATCGGATCCAGTAGCCTGCTGGGCGACAACACCACGGTCGACAACACGGCCTGGTTCATCTCGGCGGATCTGGACCGGTTCAACAGCCCCTTCTTTCCCACCGCTGGCTGGCGGGCACGCCTGACGCAAACACGTGCCTCGGACTACACCAAACTCGATGGAAGCTACGCGCAGTCCTTCAGCCTCGGCGCCTATGTCTTAACCGGACGCATGGCCTTCACCCGCGCCACCGACGGCACGCTTCCGATCAGCGACAGCGCGTCATTGGGCGGAACCAACAACCTGACAGGCCTCGCCCACGGGCAGATCGTGGGCTCGGACATGCGCTACCTGGGTGTGCGTTCGGAAAAAATCATCGGGCGGATGCCGCTGGGAATGCGCGGTGACCTGCGTCTGGGCCTGTCATATGAAGCGGGTTCCATGCAGCAGCGCTATTCGGAAACCCAGGGCAGCGGCATCATCCGCTCATCCGGTGTGTACCTCGGGGGAGAAACCCCCCTGGGGCCGCTGTATCTGGGGGTTGCTAAAGCCAGTGAAAACGACGCGCGCCTGTTCCTGTTTCTGGGCAACCCGTGACACACCGCGCCAGCCTTTCAGGCGGCTAGGCTGCCAGCCAGCCTCCGGATAGCACCTATTTTTGGTTACCATAGTCCCGGCCCGGCCGCAGAGCTCGGGGAGGACCGCTTGAACAACTCCTTTTTTAGAGGTGAAAACGATGAATTTCAACAAGCACTGCGCCCGTTTGACCGTGGCATTTTCCGTATGTCTGGGCGGTATCGCCCTGGCACAAACCCAAGGCGACCCGGTGGTATTGACCATTACCGCTACCGCGACGGCGGGCAAAGCCCCGGCGGCCGATTCAGCCGGAAAAGAGAAGGCGCCCGCACCCTCAGTGGTCACCTTCAACATGAAATTTCTAAAAAGTTTGCCGCAGCGAACGTTTGTGACGAAAACGCCTTGGTACAAAGACCCCGTCAAATTCACCGGCCCTTTGCTGCGCGACGTGCTGGCGGCCGCCAAGGTCAAGGGCGAATCGATGAGCGCCATCGCCCTGGACGACTACCAGGCCAAAATTCCCGTTTCGGACGCAACAGATTACGACGTGATCCTGGCGCACCAGATGGACGGCAAAACCCTGACACCCAAAGACAAAGGTCCGTTGTTTGTGGTCTACCCCTACGACAGCAAACCTGAATTGCAGGCCGTGCGGTTTTACGAGCGCTCCATTTGGCAACTGAAGGCCCTGCGGGTCGAGTGACATCAAGATGGCGACCCGCTTGAAGGCACTGCGTTACGGGCCGCCGGTTCTTATTGGATTTTTTGCGCTCATCGCGCTGGTCATGGCGGCCCTGTTGGGTTTTGAATTGGTCCAGCGGCAGGCGTTGAAGGAGCAAGGCAGCAAGCAGCTCGCCTTCTTTTTAGCCCCGGCATTTTTGTTGGACCGTGAATTTCTCCGTTTGACCAACAGCCTTGAGGGCTATTTGGAGTCCCGCCCATCGCATCCGGCGGACGAGTTGAACATGCGACTGGAGATTTTTTTGAGCAAATTGGCGCTGAGTCGAGAGTCGCCCGGCTCTGCGCTGATGCGGGAGGATCCGCAAGTCGCACAATCTCTTCAACAGTTGCAGTCTTATGGCGAGCGCGCCGAGCGCGCCTTGTCCGGCACCGCGCCCGATTTGCCGGCGCTGCAAAACCTGTTGAAAGACATGCGGGATTTCACAGCCGAGTCCCTGGCGATGGCCAATAACACCGACATCGTGAGCGAAAAATTAGTCGAAACGCAAACTAGCGAATTGCTGAACAATAACCTGCAGATTCTTTGGCTCACCGGCGGGCAGTTATTGCTGTTGCTAATTTTGGCCTGGGGCCTGGTGCGGCGCGGACGGATCAAAAAGCGGGAAGAACAAGCCCTTCTGACAACCAACGCGGCCCTGCTAGCGGCCCGTGAATCCGCCGACCGCGCCAACCTGAGCAAAAGTATTTTTCTGGCGAATATGAGCCATGAGCTGCGCACGCCTTTCAATGGCGTGATGGGATTGCTGAGTTTGCTGTCAAAAACCCCGCTGACCGCAGAGCAAGCAGATATGGTCCAGGCAGCCAATGATTCAGCGCGCCATCTGTCGCGTTTGCTCAACGACACGCTGGACTTGTCCTCTCTGGAGGCGGGCAACATCACCTTTACTCTGGAGCCGGTTCAGCTGGCGGTTTTTCTACGCTCGATTGAGGCGACCTTTCGCCCACTGGCCGCGCAGAAAAATTTGCAGTTTGAAATTACCAGCGCAATCCCCGCAGATGTGTGGATCGAGACCGACAGCACGCGCTTGCGGCAAATTCTGTTCAATCTTTTGCACAACGCATTCAAATTCACGCAGCAAGGCCGGATTGCGCTGGTCGTGCGACGACTGGAAGACGCGCATCAGCAGTGGCTGGAGCTGGATGTGGAGGACAGCGGAATCGGGATGAACCAAGAGGCCCTGGACCAATTGTTTCAGCGGTTTTTTCAGGTGGACTCCGGGCTTTCGCGCAAATTTTCAGGGGCCGGCTTGGGGCTGCACATATCGATGGCGCTGGCCCGCCGCTTCAAAGGCGACATCACGGTACAAAGTCAGGTGGGCGCGGGCACGCTATTCACGGTGCGGCTTCCATTGAAAATCGTCGAAGCACCCGCGCCAAACCCAATGGTTGCAGTTGCGTCCGTGGCCGTTCCCGAATTGGCCCACGGAATCCGCATCCTGGTCGCAGAGGACCATCCGGTCAACCAAAAATTCATCTCCCTGCTCTTACAACGGCTGGGCCACAAGGCGACACTGTGTGAGAACGGTGAAGCCGCCTTGGAAGCATTCCGCACCGACGATTACGAATTGGTTTTGATGGACATCCATATGCCGGTGATGGACGGCCTGACCGCCACGCGCGCGATCCGCGCTTTGCCCGCTCCGCGGTCCCAAGTGCCGATCATCGCTTTGACTGCCGACGTGTTGCAAGAAGCCCGAGACCAGGCCAAGGCCGCAGGCGTCGATGCCTTCATCACCAAACCGGTTACGCAGGAAGACTTGGAGCTTGCGATGGCGGCCGCACTGGCACGCGCCAAGGCCCCTGAACTGCAAGTGGCGAACTGAAGCGGCGCTTTACCGCGCCAGCGCCTTCAGTGCCAGTTTGATCCCCTCACTCACACCCACATCTGCCGGCAGGGCTTTGAGCGCCAGCGCCGCCTCTTTGTCGTTGTAGCCCAAAGCTATCAGCGCTTGCAAAATGTCGGACTGCGCCGGGCTGCCGCTGGCGGTAACTGCCCCGATGTCGGCACCGAGTTTGCCTTTCAGTTCGAGCAGCAGGCGTTCGGCGGTTTTCTTGCCAATGCCCGGCACCTTGGTCAGGCGCGCGCTGTCTTGCAGGGTCACGGTTTGTGCCAATTCGGCCACGCTCAAACCGGACAGCACCGCCAGCGCCATACGCGGCCCCACGCCGGTGATCTTGATCAGCTCGCGAAAGGCTTCGCGCTCGGCGTGGGTGGCAAAGCCGTAGAGGATTTGCGCGTCCTCCCGCACCACAAAATGGGTCAGCAGCGTCACGCGCTGGCCGCTGACAGGCAGGTTGTAAAAAGTGCTCATCGGCACCTGCACCTCGTAACCCACGCCGTTGCAGTCGACGATGACCTGCGGGGGGTTTTTGTCGCTCAAGATGCCAGTCAGTTTGCCAATCATGGGGGTTCCCGGGTAAGTCCTATCATCGGTGCTTCGCCACCGGCCCGCAGGCCACAGGCGCAGGCTGTGAGGGATTATCGACCTTGGTACTCAGACATCTTTTTTCACCGCTCAACAACACCCGCCTGGGTCACTTGTGCGGCCCCACCGACGCCCATTTGCGCGCGGTGGAAGCTGCGCTGGGGGTGCGCATTTCGCACCGGCATGAGCAGTTCAAGGTTGAAGGATCCAAAGCGCCAGCGCACCGGGCCATGGAAGTTTTGCAGGCCCTGTATGAAATCTCCGCCCGCCCCATCGATGCGGAAACCGTGCAACTCATGCTCAGCGGCGAGGCGCACGCGTCTGACGCCGACGGCCCCAGCCTGGCGACCCGCCGCGCCGACCTCAAACCCCGCAGCAGCAACCAGGCCCGCTACCTGGACAACATCGCCAGCCACGACATCACCATCGGCATCGGTCCCGCCGGCACCGGCAAGACCTATCTCGCCGTCGCCGCTGCGGTGGATGCGCTGCAACGCAGCGCCGTGCAACGCATCATCCTCACCCGCCCGGCGGTAGAGGCCGGTGAGCGCCTGGGCTTTTTGCCCGGCGACCTCAACCAAAAAGTCGACCCCTACTTGCGCCCGCTGTATGACGCGCTCTACGACCTGATGGGCTTTGAGCAGGTGCACAAAGCCTTTGAGCGCCAGGCACTGGAAATCGCGCCGCTGGCCTTTATGCGCGGGCGCACGCTCAACAATGCTTTTGTCATCCTCGACGAAGCACAAAACACCACGCCCGAGCAGATGAAGATGTTTTTGACGCGTGTGGGTTTTGGCACCAAGGCGGTGATCACCGGCGACGTCAGCCAGATTGACCTGCCCAAAGCGCAGCTCAGCGGCCTGATTGACGCGGAGCGCACGCTGCGCCGCATCGACGGCATCGCCATCACCCACCTCACCAGCGCCGACATCGTGCGACATCCGCTGGTGGCGCGCATCGTGGACGCCTACGACGCCGTGGCCCGCCTGGAATCCGACATCAGCGATGTTCCCGAGATGCCTTCCGAGCCGCCCCGCAGCGACCTGCCCAAAACCCGTTCGCCCCGGCTGCGGGCAATGCCGCGTTAACCCTGAGAACCACGTCGCGCGCCATGCTGCACCCCTTGCGCCTGTCCTTGCAATTCGCCCGTCTGGCCACGCCCGGCCCGCACCGCGCCGCCCTGCCCCGCCAAAGCGTGGCCCGCTGGATCCGCCACGCCTTGGCGCGGGAAGCGGAAATCACCGTGCGCATCGTCGACGAGGCCGAAGGCCTGGCGCTGAACACCGACTACCGCAAGCAAGACCACGCCACCAATGTGCTGACCTTTGACTACAGCCGCGAGCCCGTGGTCTGCGCCGACCTGGTCCTGTGCGCGCCGGTGGTGGCG
>RFRO01000160.1 GCA_009924455.1 Betaproteobacteria bacterium | reverse complement strand
GGACATCTATGACCAACAGCCCCGCCCGCGTGCAAGCGGGCTCGTTTCTGACGCTGCATTACCGGCTCGGCGGCCCATCCGGCGACATCATCAATACCTTTGGTGGCAAACCAGCGACCTTGAGCCTGGGCAGCGGCGCTTTGTCGCCCGCTGTGGAGCAGTGTCTGATGGACATGGCCGAGGGCCAACGTGCGACCTTTGATCTGCCCCCGGGTGCCGCATTTGGCGAGCGCAACCCGGCCATGGAGCAATGGGTGGCCATCAAGCTGCTGCGTGAACTCGGCGACCCCCACGAGCGCTACGCACCGGGTGACGTGGTGCAGTTCCCCACGCCTGACGGCCAGGACAGTTATGCCGGTGCCGTGCTGCAGGTGCGTGACGCGGCAGACGGCGGCGCCGTGTTGTTCGATTTCAACCACCCGCTGGCCGGACAACCGGTCAGCTTTGAAGTGCAACTGATCGGAGTGCTATGAGCCCGCCCATGCAATTACAGGAAGTCTTGCTGGCGGAGCCCCGCGGGTTTTGCGCCGGGGTGGACCGCGCCATTGAGATCGTGGACCGGGCGCTCGACAAATTCGGCGCACCCATTTATGTGCGCCATGAAATCGTGCACAACACCCATGTGGTCAACGACTTGCGCGCACGCGGTGCGATTTTTATTGAAGAGTTGTCCGATGTGCCGCCGGGCGCAACGCTGATTTTCTCGGCGCATGGCGTGAGCAAAGCGGTGCAAGACGAGGCACAGGCGCGCGGTTTCCAGGTGTTTGACGCAACCTGTCCCTTGGTCAGCAAAGTGCATGTGGAAGTAGCCAAGCTGCACAAAGAGGGTTACGAATTTTTGATGATTGGCCACAGTGGCCCGCGTGAACCCGGCCCAGACCGACAAGCTGGCGATGGTGACCCAAACCACCTTGAGCGTGGACGACGCCGCCGAGATTGCGGCGGCCATCCAAGCACGCTTTCCCAAAGTGCGTTTACCCAAGCAGCAAGACATTTGCTACGCCACGCAAAACCGCCAGGACGCGGTCAAGCTCATGAGCCCGATGGTCGATGTGGTGATCGTGGTGGGCAGCCCCACCAGTTCCAACAGCAACCGCCTGGCCGAACTGGCCCGTAAGCTCGGCGTGGATGCGCACATGGTCGACCATGCCGACGAATTGCAAGCCGCATGGCTGGACGGCAAAGCCCGCGTGGGCCTGACCGCCGGGGCGTCGGCACCTGATGTGCTGGTGCAAGCTGTCATCACACGTTTGCGCGCCATGGGCGCGGTGTCGCTGCGCACGCTGGACGGCGTGCAGGAACACACCAAATTCCCCCTCCCCAAAGGCCTGAAGGCCGACAACCTGGAATAAACCGGAACCACCATGCTCGATATCAACCTGCTGCGCAAAGACCTGGATGCCGTCCTTGCCGGCCTGAATGCCCGCAAATCGCCGCAGACCTTTTTGGACCTGGCCGCATTCACCGCCTTGGAAGCCCAGCGCAAAACCATCCAGACCCGCACGGAAGAACTGCAAGCCCGGCGCAATACCCTGAGCAAGCAGATCGGCCAACTCAAAGCCAAAGGCACCGCAGCCGAAGTGGACGCCGTGATGGCGCAAACCGCCGACATCAAAACCGAGCTGGAACACAGCGCCACGCAGCTGGAGCAGATCCAAAGCGACATGCAAGCCATGCTGCTGGCTGTACCCAACCTGCCGCACGCCAGCGTGCCGCGCGGCAGCGATGAACATGACAATGTGGTGGCGCGCAGCTGGGGCACGCCACGCGCATTCGACTTTGAGATCAAAGACCATGTGGACGTGGGCGCACCGCTGGGCTTGGACTTTGATATGGGCGTCAAACTCACCGGCGCGCGCTTCAGCGTGATGCAAGGCCCGGTTGCACGGCTGCACCGGGCGCTGGCGCAGTTCATGCTGGAAGTGCAAACGCAAGAGCACGGCTACACCGAGTGCTACACGCCCTACATCGTCAACGCCGACACCCTGCGCGGAACCGGGCAACTGCCCAAGTTCGAAGAAGACCTGTTCGCTGCCAACAAGGGCGGGCAGGATGCGGGCGAGGCCGCGGCGCTGTATTTGATTCCCACCAGCGAAGTGACCATGACCAACTTCGTGCGCGATGTGGTGCTGGCCGAATCGGACCTGCCCATGAAGCTCACCGCGCACACGCCCTGCTTCCGCTCCGAGGCCGGCTCGTATGGGCGCGACACGCGCGGCCTGATCCGCCAGCACCAGTTTGACAAGGTGGAGTTGGTGCAAATCGTGCACCCCGAGCGCAGCTACGAAGCCCTGGAAGAAATGACCGGCCACGCCGAAGCCATTTTGCAAAAGCTGGGCCTGCCCTACCGCGTGATGAGCCTGTGCACCGGCGACATGGGTTTTGGTGCAGCCAAGACCTATGACCTCGAGGTCTGGCTGCCCGCGCAAAACACCTACCGTGAAATCAGTTCGGTTTCCAATTGCGAGGCCTTCCAGTCGCGCCGCCTGCAAGCACGCTTCAAAAATGCCCAAGGCAAAAACGAGCTGGTGCACACCCTCAACGGCTCCGGCCTGGCGGTGGGCCGCACGCTGGTGGCGGTGCTGGAGAACTACCAGAACACCGACGGTTCGGTCACCGTGCCGGAGGCTCTGCGGCCTTTTATGGGCGGGATTTCGGTGTTGCGGCCGAACTGATCGGCGTGCGCGGCTGCATCAAGGGTCCATCGCCATCGACGGCGGGCTGTCCAGAAGCCCGCGCAGAATGACCAAACCCTCTTCTAATTGGGCGACCGACGCGGCGGAATTCAAGCTGATGCGGATCGCGTGTGGCGCAGGCGAGCGGCCCACGGCGAAGTGGTCGGCGGTGCGCACCAGCACACCGGCCTGGCGCAGGGCCGCCGCAAACTGACCGGCCCGCCAGGGCTCGGGCAGCGGCAGCCAGATCAGCGGGTATTCAATATCCGATTTGTAGTCCAGCCCGGCCAGCAGGCGGTGGGCGCTGAGCAGCCGTTCGGCGGTCATGGCGCGCTGCTGCGCAATCAATCGCTCCATGGCGCCACTCTCCAACCAGCGGGTGGCGATCTCGGGCAACAGCGGGGCGACCATCCAGCTGTCGGCGCGCATGCTGGCGGCAAATTTGCTCAGCCACTGCGGCGCAGCCTCCACATAACCAACACGCAAACCGGGTGCCAGCACCTTGGAAAAGCTGGACAGCAAAAACGACTGCTCCGGCAGCCAGGTCGAGAGCGCTGGCAGGGGGTGTTCCTGCATGGCGGCATGGACGCAGTCTTCGATGATGTACAGGCCGTGGTTGCGCGCCACCTGGGCAATCGCCTCACGCCGGTCCAGCGGCATGGTGGCGCTGGTCGGGTTGTGCAAGCTGGGCGCGCAGTAAACAAATTTGGTATCAAAGGTCTTGGCCGCGCGCTCCAAGGCGGCGGGCACCATGCCCTGCGCATCGGTCTCAATCCCGATGAGCTGCAGGCGCATGGACCGCGCCAGCGCCTGCAAACCGGGGTAGCTTAGCGTCTCGGTCAGCAGCGCGTCACCTGGGCGTGCGACGGTGCGCAAGACGCAAGCCAACCCGTGCTGCGCGCCATGCGTCACCATCACGCGGTTCCAGGCTCCGCCGGTGCCAAAGCGGCGCAGCCACTGGGCGCCGGCCTCGCGGTGGCGGCGCATGCCGGTCTCGCTTTGGTAACTCAGCACCTGGCGCAACAGGTTTCCGTCCTGCGCCAGGCTCTCAAAGGCTTGGGTCAACGCCAGGGTTTCGTCGCCGAACATGGCCACGTTATGCGCCAGGTCAATCGGTACCTGGCCCGCCTCCGGCTCGGCGCTGCCCTCGGCGGTTTCGGCGGCGCGGACATAGGTCCCGTCACCCACTCGGGCAATGGCCAGGCCCTGGCGCTCCAAAATCGCATAGGCGCGGCTGATGGTTCCGGTGGTCACGCCCAGACGGTGCGCCAGGCTGCGCTGGGGCGGCAGTTTTTCGCCCACCGGCAACTGGCCGTTGATGACGGCCTGGGCGAGGTCTTCGGCAATCGACTGGTACTTGGGCTTGCTGCCGTCGCCCAAACTTGCGGTTGAAATCAGCTGTTCAAAGGACATACGGTCAAAAACCCGGAGCAATTACTTTATTTGTTGGCATTGTTGGCATCCAATGCGCTGCATAGTATCGGCGATTGCCCTCGAACCACCCCGCATGACCGAATACGACTACATCATTGTTGGCGCAGGCTCCGCCGGGTGCGTCTTGGCCAAGCGCCTGAGCGCCGACGCGCGCAACCGCGTCTTGCTGCTGGAGGCCGGCGGCTCGGACCGCAGCCCGCTGATCCAGGTGCCGCTGGGTTACGGCATGACCTTCACCGACCCGCAGTAC
>RFRO01000159.1 GCA_009924455.1 Betaproteobacteria bacterium | reverse complement strand
GCGGATCAGGCGGTTCAAGCCGGGCTCGCTCTGGCCCAATTCTTCCAAAAACATCAAACGGTCTTCATCGCTCATCTCACTCATTTCTGCTTCCATCTTGGCGCAAATGGCGACAACAGGGGCTTTCTGCGCGGCTGCGAAGGCCTTCAGCCGCTCCAGCAACGGGTTGTTCTCAAAGCCATCTTCGGCCACGTTGGCCACAAACATGGCCGGTTTCGCTGTGATGAGGAAGAATTGTTTGAGCAGCGGCAACTCTTCTTTGCTGAAGTCCAGGCTGCGCACCGGTTGGGCCTGGTTCAGCGCCGTCTGGCATTTCTCCAGAATCGACACCAGTTTGATGGATTCTTTGTCGCCTGACCGTGCGGTTTTGGTCACGCGGTGCAAGGCTTTTTCGACTGCGCCCAGGTCGGCGAGGCACAGCTCGGTCTGAATCACCTCGATATCGGCAATCGGATCGACCTTGCCGGCCACATGTATCACGTTGTCGTCTTCAAAGCAGCGCACCACATTGATAGTGGCGTCGGTTTCGCGAATATGCGCCAAAAATTTGTTGCCCAAACCCTCCCCGGTGCTGGCTCCTGCGACCAGTCCGGCGATATCGACAAATTCCACAATCGCTGGCACCACGCGCTCCGGCTCCACGATCGCCGCCAATTGCGCCATCCGCGGATCGGGCACTTCCACCACGCCGACATTGGGCTCAATCGTGCAGAAGGGGTAGTTTTCTGCGGCGATCCCCGCTTTGGTCAGGGCATTGAACAGGGTGGACTTGCCGACATTGGGCAAGCCAACGATGCCGCACTTCAAACTCATGGGGGTGTTCCTTCAGAAGAGCCACATATTGTAGAGAGGGGATTGCCCCCAATGCCCCATGTGGCTGGGGCCCGGCTCCTACAATGCTTTGATGTCCCGACCTTTTGATATCTGCGTGCGCGGTGCCGGCATCGTCGGGCGCGCCATGGCCTTGCAGCTGGCATCCAAGCGGCTGCGCGTTGCACTGGTGGATGCGCAGCCCGAGTCCACACCCGGTCACAGCGATGTGCGCGCTTACGCACTCAGCCCCGCGTCCCGTTCCCTGCTCGAATCTTTGCGGTGTTGGCCCGACGCGGCGTTTGCCACCCCGGTCAAGGCCATGGAGGTTGCGGGTGACGGCGGCGGTTTGCTGCACTTCGACGCATCCGGACAGGGCGTTGCGGCCTTGAATTGGATGGTCGATGTGCCCGCCTTGGAGACGCGGCTGGCGCAGGCGGTGGAATTCCAGGGTTTGATTGAACGGGTCGACTCCCCCCGCCCCGCCCCGTTGACGGTGGTTTGCGAAGGGCGCGCCAGTGCCAGCCGCGCCGGCTGGGGTTTGGTCTACGACCAGAAACCCTACGGCCAGCATGCCCTGGCGACGCGTGTGCGCACCGAGCGCCCCCATGGCGAAATCGCCCGCCAGTGGTTCAACCGCGAGGGTGAAGCGACCGAAGTGCTGGCGCTGCTGCCGCTGGACGGCCCCTTGGGCTCGGCCTGCGCCGTGGTGTGGTCGGCCAGCCCGCAACGGGCGCAGGTTTTGCGCGAGATGGAAGCGATTGAATTTGACGCAGCTTTGCATGCTGCAAGCCACGGTGCGTTGGGCGCCTTAGAGGCCGCCGCGGAGCGGCAAACCTGGCCCTTGCAATTTGCCATGGCACAGAACTGGAGTGGCGCGATGCCCGCCGCAGACGGCCCTCCGGGTGCGTCTTGGGTCTTGGCTGGCGATGCCGCCCACACCGTGCACCCTCTAGCCGGCCAGGGTTTGAACCTGGGCTTGGGCGATGTAGAGGCCTTGGCCCGCGCGCTGGACGAACGCGCATATTGGCGCCCCTTGGGTGACGCCAAGGTCTTGCGTGCCTATGAGCGCGAGCGCAAGACGGCGTTCGCCCTGGTTGGCAACACCACGGATGCGCTGCAGCGCCTGTTTGACCATCCGAATACCCTGGTGGCGCAGGCCCGCAACTGGGGCTTGCGCGGTTTTGATCGCAGCGCGGGCCTGAAGCACTGGATCACCCGCCAGGCCATGGGACTTTCCTGAATTTTTACGCTCGATTGATTGCCATGACTTTGAACCGTTTGACGCGCCGCGCGGGCGCAGTTTTCTTGATGTGCCTGACAGCAGCGGTTGGGGCGCAAGAAGCCGCCATCCGCCAGGCCCTGGCCCAGCGCCTGCCGCAACTCAAGGGCATTGACGAGATCAAGCCTGCGGGGGTCAGCGGCCTGTACGAGGTTCGGGTCAACGGCAGCGAGATTTATTACACCGACGCCAAAGGCGATTTTTTGATCGACGGCCAGATCATCGAGACCAAAACCCGGCGCAATATCACCGAAGACCGCATCGCCAAATTGACCGCCATTCCCTTCGAGAGCCTGCCGATCAAAGACGCGTTCACTCTGGTGCGGGGCAATGGTCAACGCAAGATGGCGGTGTTTGAGGACCCCAACTGCGGCTACTGCAAGCGGTTTGAGCGGGATTTACAAAAGGTTGATAACGTCACGGTCTATTTGTTTTTGTACCCGGTGCTCGGGCCTGATTCGCTGAAAAAATCGCATGACATCTGGTGCGCCAAAGACCGCGCCGTGGCCTGGCAGGACTGGATGCTGCGCGAACAAGCGGCAGGCGCTGCCAGTGCCGGTTGCGATACCGCAGCCATAGCCCGCAACGTGGAGCTCGGCCGCAAATACAAAATCACCGGTACGCCGACATTGCTGTTTGTCAACGGGGCGCGCATTCCCGGCGCGATCGATAACGCGCGGGTAGAGCAGGCGCTGGCTGACACCACCAAGCTCTGACGCCGCATGCCCCGCGCGCCCGCAACTGCCCACGCACCGGTGCACTACCGCGTCACCCCGGCCGACGTGCATGCGCACCACTGGCACGTGGTGCTCACGCTGGCCCGCCCAGCCGCGATGCAGCGTTTGCAATTGCCCGTATGGATTCCGGGCAGCTATATGGTGCGCGAGTTTTCCAAACACCTGCAAGACCTCGAATGCCGCCAGGCCAAACGCCTGTGCCGCTTGACCCAAGTCGATAAAGCCACTTGGGATGTGCAGGCCGATCCCGATCAGGCCCTAGAGGTGCGCTACACCGTGTATGCCATGGACAACTCGGTGCGAACCGCTTGGTTGGATGACGTGCGCGGTTTTTTCAACGCCACCAGTCTGTGTCTGATGGCCCAGGGTTGCGAGGACGGTCCGCATCTGCTGGAAGTTCTGCCTGCGCCTGCGCATCCGTCCTGGAAGCTGGCGACCGGTTTGCCCGTGCAGCGCGTGGACCGGCGCGGCTTTGGTGTGTACCGCGCGGCCGATTACGACGAGCTGGCCGATTGCCCGGTGGAAATGGGCAACTTTTGGTGCGCGAACTTCGAGGCTTGTGGTGTGGTGCACCGCTTGGTGGTTGCCGGTGCGCTGCCCTCCTTTGACGGAGAGCGCCTGTTGCGCGACACGCAAAAAATCTGCGAAACAGCGATCCGCTTCTGGCACGGCGCGGCAGCCCGTGCGGCCGATGTGCCATTTGCGTCGTACACCTTTTTGCTCAACGCCGTGGACGACAACTACGGTGGTCTGGAGCACCGCAACAGCACCGCGCTGATTGCCGCGCGGCGCGACTTGCCGCGGCTGGGTGAAGCGAAAACCAGCGAGGGTTACACCACGCTGCTGGGATTGATCAGCCACGAATACTTCCACACCTGGAATGTCAAACGCCTGCGCCCGGCCGTCTTCGCCCGCTATGACTACACCCGTGAAAACTATACCGATCTGCTGTGGTTTTTTGAGGGTTTCACCAGTTACTACGACGACCTGTTGCTGCGCCGTGCCGGGCTGATCGACGACACGGCGTATGTGCGCTTGTTGAACAAGACCATCAACCAGGTGCTACAGGCACCGGGGCGCAAGGTGCAAAGCGTGGCCCAAGCCAGTTTTGACGCCTGGGTCAAGTACTACCGGCAGGATGAGAACACGCCCAACGCCACCATCAGCTACTACCAAAAAGGCGCGTTGGTGGCCTTGTGTATCGACCTCACCCTGCGCCGCGAAGGCAAGGCCACGCTGGACGACGTGATGCGCGCGCTGTGGCAGCGCTGCCAGGGTGGTCCCATGCAGGAGGCTGATGTGCTGGCTGTTTTGCTTGACTTAAGCGGTCGTTCCTGGGGGAAAGAAATCAAGGCGTGGGTGCATGGAACTGGCGAATTGCCACTGCGCCCCCTGCTGGAGTCGCAAGACGTCTTCGTCCATGAAGACCCGGCGCAGCCTGCGCAGCGCCTTGGTCTACGTGTGACCGAGACGGCGGGTGTGTTGCGCATCAAAACCGTGCTCCATGGCAGCGCAGCGCAAAGCGCCGGCTTGTGCGCTGGCGACGAGTGGTTGGGCGTGGAGTTGCCATCGGGCGCCTGGCGCATCCACAAGCTCGACGAGCTCGGCACTATCCTGGGCCCGGCACGCCGTTGCGTCGCGCTGGTCAGCCGCGACAAGCAGTTGCTGCGACTGCCCCTGAC
>RFRO01000158.1 GCA_009924455.1 Betaproteobacteria bacterium | reverse complement strand
CCATGGCACAGAAAAAAGGCGGCGGCTCTACGCGAAACGGGCGCGATTCCAAGCCCAAGATGCTCGGTGTGAAGATGTATGGTGGCCAGCTGATCAGCGCCGGCTCCATCATCGTGCGCCAGCGCGGTACCCAATTCCATCCCGGCACCAATGTCGGAATCGGCAAGGACCATACCCTGTTTGCGCTGGTGGATGGCCATGTGGCTTTCACCGTTAAAGGTGCATTGAACAAGCCGACGGTGAACGTCACTGCGGCTTAAGCGTCTGTAGCGACACCCCGAAACCCTGCGCCGCAAGCGCGGGGTTTTTTGTTTAAAGCGCCACCATGAAGTTTGTTGACGAGGCCTATATTGACATCGCTGCTGGCGATGGCGGGGCTGGCTGCGTCTCGTTTCGGCATGAGAAGTACAAAGAATTCGGCGGCCCCAACGGCGGTGATGGTGGGCGCGGCGGCCATGTTTTTGCGGTAGCGGACCCCAGCCTCAATACCCTGGTGGACTACCGCTTCGCCCGCCGCCATGAGGCGCGCCGGGGCGAGCACGGTATGGGTTCCGATATGTTTGGGGCGGCCGGTGCCGACATCACCTTGAAGATGCCGGTGGGTACCGTGTTGTCGGACAGCGAAACCGGCGAGGTCTTGTTCGAGCTTTTGCAGCCGGGAGAAGTCATCACCATTGCCAAAGGCGGGGACGGCGGTTTTGGCAACCTGCGGTTCAAGAGCGCGATCAACCGCGCGCCGCGTCAAAAGACACCGGGCTGGCCCGGGGAAAAACGCAGCCTGAAGCTGGAACTCAAAGTACTGGCCGATGTCGGCTTGTTGGGCATGCCAAACGCCGGCAAGTCCACCTTGATCACCGCGATCTCCAACGCGCGCCCGCGCATTGCGGACTATCCATTCACCACCTTGCACCCTAATTTGGGCGTAGTCCGGGTGGGGCCGGAGCAGAGTTTTGTGGTCGCAGATTTGCCGGGCTTGATTGAGGGTGCGGCGGAGGGCGCTGGCTTGGGTCATCTGTTTTTGCGGCACTTGCAGCGGACCCGCTTGCTCTTACATATTGTCGATATCGCGCCGTTTGATGAGGGTGTTGACGCGGTGGCGCAGGCCAAAGCCATCGTCAACGAGCTCAAAAAATACGACCAGGCGCTGTTCAAAAAACCCCGCTGGCTGGTGCTCAATAAGCTGGATATGGTGGATGCAGAAGTGCGTGCTGCCGTAGTGGCCGATTTCGTCAAGCGCTACAAATTCAAGGGCCCGGTTTTCGAGATTTCGGCGCTCACCCGTGAGGGCTGTGAACCGCTGATCAAGGCCATTTACAAGCACATCAAGGCGCAGCAGGTTGCCGAGTTGCCTGAGGCGGATGTGGATCCCCGTTTTGTGGCGCAGGAGCCTGAGCTGCCAAACCCGGATGCTGTCGCCTGAAAGAGGCCGCCGTGAACTCCGCCAAAAAGTTCTCTATCCTGCGCAAAGCCAAGCGTGTGGTGATCAAGGTCGGCTCCAGCCTGGTCACCAACGAGGGTCGTGGCCTGGACGAAGCGGCGATCGGCGAATGGTGCCGGCAAATGGCGCATCTCGTGCGCCAGGATTGCGAAGTCATCATGGTTTCCAGTGGTGCGATCGCTGAAGGGATGAAGCGCCTGGGCTGGACCCAGCGGCCGCACGCTATCAACGAATTGCAGGCCGCTGCGGCTGTCGGTCAAATGGGCCTGGCGCAGATGTATGAGACCAAGTTGCGGGAAAACGGGCTGGGCAGCGCGCAAGTGCTGCTGACCCACGCCGATCTGGCCGACCGTGAGCGCTACTTGAATGCCCGCTCTACGCTGCTGACCCTGATTGGGCTTGGCGTGGTTCCCGTTATCAATGAGAACGACACGGTCGTGAACGACGAAATCAAGTTTGGCGACAACGACACGCTGGGCGCGCTGGTGGCCAATCTGGTTGAGGCAGACGCCCTGATCATCCTCACGGATCAACCCGGCTTGTTCAGCGCCGATCCGCGCAAGGACCCTGCGGCGCAGTTGATTGAGCTGGGCCGTGCGGGTGATCCGGCACTGGAAGCCATGGCCGGCGGCGCAGGCTCCAGCATTGGCCGTGGCGGCATGATCACCAAAATCCTGGCGGCCAAGCGGGCGGCGGGTTCGGGTGCCTCCACCGTGATTGCCTGGGGACGTGAACCCGACGCGCTGATCCGGCTGAAAAATGGTGAAAGTATTGGCACGCTGCTGGTTGCACCGACCCAAAAGACCCGGGCGCGCAAGCAATGGATTGCGGACCACCTGCAAATGCGCGGCGCGGTCTGGGTCGACGCCGGTGCCGCAGCCAAGGTGTGCGAGGAAGGGAAGAGCCTCTTGCCCATCGGTATGTTCCAAGTCGACGGTGAGTTTTCGCGGGGCGATGTCATCGCGGTGCGTGACAAACAAGGCGTCGAGATCGCGCGGGGCCTGGCCAATTACGCCAGCGCCGAAGCGCGGCTGATGTGCCGCAAGCCATCGTCGGAGATCGAGGCTTTGCTGGGCTATGTGGCCGAGCCGGAGATGCTGCACCGCGACAATATGGTGTTGACGCGCTGAACAGGCGCGTGATTCAGCGAACAATGGGCCTGCGCGGTGCGGCTGCCTGGCGCGGCTCGCGGGGCGCGTTGTTCGGTCTGGGCAGGTAGCGCGAGAGTTCGGTCAGGGCCATCTCATAGACACCGCGCTTGAATTCCACCACCGCTTCCAGCGGAATCCAGTAGTCGTGCCAACGCCAGGCGTCGAACTCCGGATGCTCGGTGGCACGCAGGTTCACGTCCCAGTCCTGGCCGACCAGCGTAAGCAGATACCAGATTTGTTTCTGGCCTTTGTAATGGCCCCGCGCATCGCGGCGGATGTAGCGGTCTGGCACCTCATAACGCAACCAGTCGCGGGTCCGGGCAACGTATCCGTTTGCCCCAAAAAACCTGGTTTCTCTGGTTGAGCAGGATGATGCCGACATTGGGCCGAAAACCGTCCCGGTCAAGCATAATCAAACCCCAAATTTCTAAACTTGCACCATTATGCACGGGCGCATTTTCCTGACCAGTCACCCGCCCGCTGCTGGAAAAATCGCCCGATGAAAGCCTCCCAGTTCCTGATCTCCACCCTCAAAGAAGCCCCCGCCGACGCCGAGGTCGCCAGCCATAAACTGATGATGCGCGCCGGGATGGTTAAGAAGCTCGGGGCCGGTATTTACAGCTACATGCCCATGGGGTTGCGGGTCATCCGCAAGGTCGAAGCGATCGTGCGCGAGGAGATGAACCGCGCGGGCGCCATCGAAATCACCATGCCGGTGGTGCAGCCCGCAGAGCTGTGGCAGGAAACCGGGCGCTTCGAAAAAATGGGCCCCGAGTTGCTGCGCATCAAAGACCGCCATGAGCGCGATTACGTGGTCCAACCCACCAGCGAAGAGGTGGTCACCGACATCATGCGCCACGAGGTCAAAAGCTACAAACAGCTGCCCAAAAACCTCTACCAAATCCAGACCAAATTCCGTGACGAGCGACGTCCCCGCTTCGGCCTGATGCGCGGGCGCGAATTCACCATGAAAGACGCCTACAGCTTTGACCGCGATGTCGACGCCGCCAAAGTCAGCTACCAGATCATGGCCCAAGCCTACCGCAAGATTTTTGACCGCTTTGGATTGCGCTACCGTGCCGTGGCAGCCGACAGCGGCGCCATTGGCGGAGACCTCAGCGAAGAGTTCCAGGTGATTGCCGCCACCGGCGAAGACGCCATTGTTTACGCCACGGCAAGCAATTACGCAGCCAATATGGAAAAGGCCGAAGCGGCCGCACCCAGCGCTGCGCGGCCTGCTCCGCAACGGTCTTGCACGCGTTTGCCCACTCCGGGTAAGAGCACCTGTGCGGCGGTCGCCGAGATGCTCGGTTTGCCGCTGGCGGCCACCGTCAAGTCGCTGGTTCTGGCCACTGACAACGTGGACGCGGCCG
This sequence comes from Betaproteobacteria bacterium, assembly GCA_009924455.1. GTDB lineage: Bacteria > Pseudomonadota > Gammaproteobacteria > Burkholderiales > Burkholderiaceae_C > Allorhodoferax. The sequence goes on along the minus strand of RFRO01000158.1, from coordinate 568 downwards.
GCCAGCCGCTGCCCGCGCAGGTGTGGCTGCTGCTGCTGCGCGGTGACCATGAGATGAACGAAGTCAAAGTCGGCAAGTTGCCCGGCATGGCCGGTTTCCGTTTTGCCACGGTGCCCGAGATTGAAGACCACTTTGGCTGCAAGCCGGGTTATCTAGGGCCGATTGGCATGCGCAAGCCCGTCAAGCTGGTGGTGGACCGCGAGGTTGCGGTGATGGGTGATTGGATTTGTGGCGGTAACGAAGAAGACGTGCACATCACCGGCGTCAATTGGGGACGTGACCTGCCGGAGCCGGAGATGGTGGCGGATGTGCGCAATGTCGTGGCTGGCGACCCCGCTCCCGATGGCGGTGGCGTGCTGGCGATTGAGCGCGGCATCGAGATTGGCCATATTTTTTACCTCGGCACCAAATACAGCCGCGCCATGGAGGCCACGTTTCTCGATGTCAACGGCAAGCCCCAGTACATGGAAATGGGCTGCTACGGTATCGGCATCACCCGCTTGCCGGCAGCGGCGATTGAGCAGAACCACGACGAGCGCGGGATCATCTGGCCCGATGCGCTGGCACC
>RFRO01000157.1 GCA_009924455.1 Betaproteobacteria bacterium | reverse complement strand
GCTGGAGCGCGAGACGGCTCTGGCCGCGCAGCGCAGCCGCTACGACGGACTGACCGCCACCTTGCGCGCCAGCGACGAGCGCCGCCTGAAGCTGGAGCGCGAGCTAGAGCCCTTGCGCCAGCGCATCACCGACTTCCAGCTCAAAGAGCAGGCCGCGCGCCTGGGTTACGAGCAATTTGATGGTTTCCTGACGGAGGCCAAAGCGGACCTGGACGCACTGGCGGCCAGTCTGGCCGATGGCAGCGTGCGCCTGCCGGCATTGCAGGCCGAGATCGAGCGCCTGCAGCAGGCGATTGCCGCCATGGGCGCGGTCAATCTCGCGGCCCCCGAAGAATTAGCCGTGGCCGGTGAGCGCAAGACTTTTCTGGATGCGCAAAACGCCGATTTGCAAGAAGCCATGGCCACGCTGGAAGACGCGATCCGCACGATTGACGGCGAAACCCGCCAGCTGCTGGCCGCCACATTCGAGCAGGTGAACGGCCATTTCGGGCGCATGTTCCCGGAGTTGTTCGGCGGCGGTAACGCGCAGCTCGTGATGACCGGCGAAGAGATTCTGGACGCGGGTGTGCAAGTGGTGGCCCAACCGCCGGGTAAGAAAAACCAGACCATCCATTTGCTCTCGGGCGGAGAAAAAGCGCTGACCGCGATTGCCTTGGTGTTTGCCATCTTCCAGCTCAACCCCGCGCCTTTTTGTTTGCTCGACGAGGTGGACGCGCCGCTGGACGACGCCAACACCGAGCGTTACGCCAAGTTGGTGCGCAGCATGAGCCAGGGTACGCAGTTCCTGTTCATCAGCCACAACAAAATCGCCATGGAAATGGCCGAGCAGCTGATCGGCGTGACCATGCAGGAACAGGGCGTCTCACGCATCGTGGTGGTGGATATGGCGTCGGCGGTTCAACTGGCGGGTGCCGCCTGATTGCCGCGCAGTGGGTTTGATCATGAGTGATTTTTATTGGGGACTGATCGCATTGGGCGTGGCGGTAGTTTGCGGCATCCAGCTGCACGGTTGGTGGATGACCCGCCGCAGCGCGCCGCGCCAGGCCGAACCCGAGTTGTCCAAGCCAGCCGAAGGCTTGGTCGGTGCGCAAGCGGATGGTTTGGACGACGGACCTGAGGACCGTGAACCCGATTTGGGCGGACTGCTCGATGGGGAAACCCGCTTCATGGTGCCCGAGCCCGCCCGCCGCCCGGCCATGGATGCGTTGATCGACCTGATTGCAACCATCGAACCGGAAATGCCCCAGCACATCTGGTCGGGCGGGGCGGTGCTGGCCGCGCTGCCCGCCACCAACCGCGTGGGCAGCAAACCGTTTTCGGTGGAGGGTTTCAACCCGGCCACGGGCGCTTGGGAGGCGCCGCTGGCTGGTGCCCGCTACATCGCTTTGCAAGCCGGCGTGCAGCTGGCCAACCGCTCCGGCGCACTCAGCGAGATTGAGTTCTCGGATTTCGTGGTCAAAACCCAGTCCGTGGCCGATGCCTTGGACGGCATCGTGGAGTTCCCTGAGATGGCCGACGAAGTAGCCCGCGCCCGCGAGCTCGATGCGTTTGCTACCCAGTACGACGCGCAGCTGAGCCTGAACCTGCGCGCCAAGCAGGCCGCTTGGAGCCCCGGCTATGTGCAGCAAAACGCCGCCCGCGTCGGTTTTGTGGCAGGCCAGTTGCCCGGGCGCATGGTGCTGCCTAACCCGCAAGAGGGCCTGCCGCCGGTGCTGGCGCTGGCTTTTGACCCGCAAGCCGCCATGGCCGATGACCCCGACCAAAGCGCCATACGCGATCTCCGGATCACGCTGGACGTGCCGCATATCGAATCTGCGCTGCAACCCTTCGAGCGCATGGTGCGCATCGCCACCAGCCTGGCGCAGGAGATGGATGGCGCGATGGTCGACGATAGCGGGCACCCGCTCAACCCCAAGGCGATGGAGAGCGTCGCGCGCGACCTGGTCGATTTGTACCGCGTGCTTGAGGAGCGCGATCTGGCCGCCGGGTCTCCGCTGGCGCGCCGCCTCTTCGCCTGAATCACGCTGCGGCCATGGCTTTGCAGGACCATGACGCAGAACGCCGTGCCGCGGAGTTGCGGGCCACGCTGCACCAATACGGTCACCATTACTACGTGCTGGACGCGCCCCTGGTCAGTGACGCCGTTTATGACGCCCTGTTCCAAGAATTGCAAGCCCTGGAGGCTGCGCACCCGCAACTGCGCACGCCCGATTCGCCCACCCAGCGTGTGGGCGGCAGTTTGCTCGACGGCTTTGCCACCGTGCGCCACGCGGTTCCCATGCTCAGCATCCGCACGGAAACCGACACCGGCCCCAGCGGTGCGCAGGCCTTTGATGTGCGCATTCGCAAAGAGCTGGAGTTGGAAGACAGCGCTCCGGCGGTCGAATACCTGGCCGAGTTGAAGTTCGACGGCCTGGCTATGAGCCTGCGTTACGAGGCCGGCGTGTTGGTGCAAGCCGCGACACGCGGAGATGGCGAATTCGGCGAAGACGTCACGCAAAACATCCGCACCATCGGCCAGATTCCGCTGCGCTTGCAGGACGCGCCGCCGGTGCTGGAAGTGCGTGGCGAGGTCTATATGCGGCGGGCGGATTTTGAGGCGCTGAATGCGCGCCAGCGCGCCCGCATAGACGCGGGAGAAAAGGGTGAGAAGACCTTTGTCAACCCGCGCAATGCCGCTGCCGGCGCCGTGCGCCAGCTCGACCCGGCCATCGCCGCGCAACGGCCCTTGAGTTTTTTTGCCTATGGCCTGGGCGAGGTGCAGGGTGGTCCCCAGTGGAGCACCCATGCCGCCATGTTGCAGGCCCTGCAGGACTGGGGCTTTCCGGTGTCGAAGCAGCGCCGCATCGCTGCGGGAGCGGACGCGCTGGTGCAGTTCCATGCCGACATGGGCGCGCAGCGCGAGACCCTGCCTTTTGAGATCGACGGCGTGGTCTACAAGGTCAACAGCCTGGCGCTGCAGCAGCGCTTGGGCTTTGTCAGCCGCGAGCCGCGTTGGGCGGTGGCGCACAAATACCCCGCGCAAGAGCAAAGCACGCAGGTGCTGGCCATTGACGTGCAAGTGGGCCGCACCGGCAAGCTCACGCCGGTGGCTAAGCTCGCGCCGGTGTTTGTGGGCGGCGTGACCGTCACCAACGCCACCCTGCACAACGAAGACGAGGCCCGCCGCAAAGACGTACGCGTGGGCGACACCGTGCTGGTGCGCCGCGCGGGCGATGTGATTCCTGAGGTGGTATCCGTTTTGCCGCAGGCTGCCGGACACGACGTGCCGCGTGGCGAGGTCTTCACCATGCCGCGCACCTGCCCGGTCTGCGGTTCGGCGGCGGTGCGCGAAGAAGGCGAGGCCGATTACCGCTGCACCGGCGGCCTGGTCTGCAGCGCGCAGCGCAAGCAAGCCATCTTGCATTTCGCCCAGCGCCGCGCGGTCGAAGTCGAGGGCCTTGGCGAGAAGCTGGTGGACCAGCTGGTGGACGGCGGCCTGATACACGCCCTGCCGGACTTGTACCGCCTGGGCTTTGCCACGCTGGCTGCGCTGGACCGTATGGCCGAGAAGTCGGCCCACAACATCGTGGACGCGCTGGAGCAATCCAAAGCCACCACGCTGCCGCGCTTTTTGTTCGGCCTGGGTATCCGCCACGTGGGCGAGGCCACAGCCAAAGAACTGGCCCGGCATTTTGGCGACATCGACCAGTTGATGGATGCGACCGAGGAACAGCTGTTGGCGGTCAATGACGTTGGCCCCACCGTGGCCTTGAGCATCCGCACATTCTTTGACCAGCCGCATAACCGCCAGGCGGTGCAGCAACTGCGCGCCTGCGGCATCCACTGGCCGGCCATGGAAGCGGCCAGCGATGCGCCCAAGCCCTTTGCTGGCCTGACCTTTGTGATCACCGGCACCCTGCCCACGTTAGGGCGCGACGCGGCCAAGGCGCTGATTGAAAACGCCGGGGGCAAGGTGTCCGGTTCGGTCAGCAAAAAAACCAGTTTTGTGCTGGCCGGAACGGAAGCCGGCAGCAAGCTGGAGAAGGCCCAGGAGCTGGGGGTGGCGGTGATCGACGAAGCGCGTTTGCGGGAGATGCTGAATGGCGGTACGTGAGATTTTGAAAATGGGTGACAAGCGCCTGCTGCGCCACGCGCAGCCGGTGACAGACTTTGATACCGACGCGCTGCACCTGCTGATCAGCGACCTGATCGACACCATGCGCGCAGCCAATGGCGCGGGCCTGGCGGCACCGCAAATTGGCGTGGACTTGCAGGTGGTAATCTTCGGCTCAGGTGCCGCCAATCCACGCTACCCGGACCGCCCGGTGGTGCCGCAAACGGTGCTCATTAACCCGGTCATCATCCCTATCGAAACAACGATGGAAAGCGATTGGGAAGGCTGCCTGTCGGTGCCCGGTCTGCGCGGCATGGTTCCGCGTTTCGGCCATATCCGCTACACCGGCTTCAACCAATATGGCGACCCCATAGACCGCACGGTCCAGGGCTTTCACGCCCGCGTGGTGCAGCACGAGTGCGACCACCTCTGGGGAACGCTCTACCCCATGCGCATGACCGACCTCACGCAGCTGGGCTTCACCGGTGTGTTGTTTCCGGATATCGCGGCGGCCGAGGATGACTAGCCGCGCAGGCCTCAGTTCAGCCGCTG